>DCMF01000004.1:21301-21742 GCA_002321305.1 Verrucomicrobia bacterium UBA1629
GCATCATGTCCGCCCCGACGCTCTCGCAGGCGGCGGGCGTCGAGGCGATGGATCACGGCGACAAGGAGGTCGCGCGGATGCGCCGCGAGTACCGCCGCCGCCGCGACTACCTCGTGCCCGCGCTCAACGCGATGGGGCTGACGACGCGGATGCCGCAGGGCGCGTTCTACATCTTCGCCGACATCCGCGCGACGGGGCTTTCGGACGAGGACTTCGCGCTGAGGCTCCTGAACGACTACGGCGTCGCCGTCGTGCCGGGCCGCGCGTTCGGCCCCTGCGGCGAGGGCTTCGTCCGCATGTCGTACGCGACCTCGCTCGAGAAGATCCGCCTCGCCGTCGAGCGGATGCAGAAGATGCGGTCGGCGACCGCTCGCTAGGACGCATTTGCCTTCCGCTTCCACTGCGCGTGTCGGGCTTGTCGTGCCCCCCCCCCCCCCCCCC
>DCMF01000004.1:21842-26886 GCA_002321305.1 Verrucomicrobia bacterium UBA1629
GATACTCAAGCGGTCAACGAGGGCAGACTGTAAATCTGCTGGCTTACGCCTTCCAAGGTTCGAATCCTTGCCCCACCACCAAATTCCATTTGGAAAGATGAAGAAGACAGTTATCGAGTATCGTGTGCCGTATGCGGATACCGATCAGATGGGGGTCGTCTACTACGGCAATTACCTGACGCTCTTCGAGCGCGCGCGCAACGAGCTGATGCGCGAAATGGGCTACACGTACCGGGAATGCGAGGCCGAGGGGTGGATGCTGCCCGTCATTCACGCGGAACTCGACTACAAGAGCCCTGCGCGCTACGACGACCTTCTGGAGGTTGCGGTGTGGGTGCAGGCGTCGAAGGGCGTTCGCCTTGAAATCGCCTGCGAAGTTCGCCGAAAGGGCGAGCCAGCGATTCTCGTCAGGGGCTTTACGCGTCACTGTTTCGTCTCGACCGAGACGTTTCGTCCGATTCCGCCGCCGGAGCGTCTGCTGTCCGTCTTATGAAAAGGGCTTTTTGCGGTGTGGCTGTCGCCCTGCTGTCCGTCCAGGCGCCAGGCGGGATCGACTTTGACGCCGGCGCGGACCTGCGCATCCGCCAGGAGCTGATGCAGAACGTGCCGGGTCTTCCGGGCGGCGGCGTCCAGTTTCCCGTGCGGCGTGGCGGCTTCGTCGATCACATGCGGTTCCGTCCGCGCGTCTGGGGCGAGGTGAGGGGCGTGACCGCGAGCGGCAGCGCATGGCGGCTCTACGCGCGGCTGGCGGACGAGTTCCGCTGGTGCCCGGAGCCCTACAAGAACGCGCAGACGTTTCCGGGCGAGGTCTTTCTCGACAACCTCTTCCTTGAAGGGCGCGGACTCTTTGACGGATTCCTCGACCTGAAGATCGGCCGGCAGGATCTCTTCAACTACTGCGGCCTCGACCACGTCTTCGACCTCGTCTCGCCGGGCGACGGCTCGCGCTCGTTCTACTCCGACATGGCGACCTTCACGCTGCACCTGACGGAGGAGTCGACGCTCGACCTCCTTGCGCTCTACAACTTCGACGACAACGAAGTCCGCTTCGGCACGGAACGCTCGAAGCACACCTCACTGACGGGCTTTGGCGGCGGGGCGGATCTCGACATGGACGACTGGGGCGTCGGCGCGATCTGGAGTTCGAAGCTCGCGGCGTGGCTGCCCTACCAGGTCTTCGTGATGCAGAAGAACACGCACGGGTTCAGGCGCGCGGGCGTGGCGCATCCGTGGACGCAGCGCGAGCTCGTCGGCACGAAGCTGATGCCGCAGATCGACGAAGAATGGTCGCTGCAGTTCGAGGCGATGGGGCAGGTCGGCGTGAACGGCGACCACGAGACGCTGTCGGGCTGGAGCTCCTACGCGGGCGCCGGCTGGAAGCGCGCGACGGCGTCGTCCGTGAAGCCCTTCGCCAAGTTCGGCTACCATTTCATGAGCGGCGACGAGGACGCGGCGGACGAGGACGGCGGACACGGCGCGTGGGATCCGATGTGGGCGCGCGGCGTCTCGTATGCGGAGCTGTTCCTCTACGGCACGCACTACGGCTTCGGCTGGTGGAGCAACCTGCATGCCGTCAACCTGGCCGCCGGCCTCGACCTCGGCCGCGCCCACCGCCTCTCCGCGGGCCTAACGCCGATGTTCGCGGCGGCGCAGGACGGCCTTGGCGGCGGCGACGGCCTCTTCAAGGGCGTCGCCTGGCAGGGCAAGTACGAGTTCCCGATCCGCCTTGCGGACGCCTCGAAGGGCGAGCGTTTCGAGGTCGTCGGCCACCTCTATGCCGAGTTCTTCAACCCCGGCGACTACTTCGAGACGGACAAGCCGGCGTTCTTCTTCCGCTGGCAGGTCGAGTTCAGGTTCTGACGCATGACGCCGGCCGCGTTCATTGATGACCCGAACTGGGCGGGGTTCATTCCGGAGCGCCGCGACGCCGCGCGGGCGCGCCACCTGCCCACGCACGAGGACTGCGCGCCGATCGACGTCGCGGCCGTGCAGGGGCATCTGCGCGCGGGCGGGACGCTCGGCCAGATGGACGGCTACGAGGAGCGTCCCGGACAGATCGACATGACGGGCGCGATCGCCGCCGCGTTCAACGCGCGCGAGCACCTCGTCGTCGAGGCCGGGACGGGCGTCGGCAAGTCGCTCGCCTACCTCGTGCCGTCCATCCTCTGGGCGTGGACGAACGACACGCCCGTCGTCGTCTCGACGGCGACGCGCAACCTCCAGTCGCAGCTCGTCTCGTCCGACATCCCCCGCGCGCTCCGCATCCTCGGCGACGACGCCGCGAAGTTCAGGGTCGCGCTGCTGAAGGGCCGCACGAACTACCTCTGCCTCCGGGCCGTGGGCGAGTTCTTCGCCGCCGGGTACTGGACGATGTCCGCCGACGAGCAGGCGCTCATGCCGGCGTTCATCGACTGGCTCCGGCGCACGAAGGACGGCGACCTCGACGCCTACGAGGGCCTGCCGCGCGCGCTGCTCTCCTGTCCCGGCGACGAGTGCAGCGGACGGCGCTGCCCCTACTACACGCGCTGCTTCGTCTACAAGGCGCGCAAGGCCGCCGCCGAGGCGCACCTCGTCATCGCGAACCACGCGCTCGTCCTCGCCGAGGCGACGGCGCCGGGGAGCGGCATCCTGCCGAGCTACGGACGGCTCGTGATGGACGAGGCGCACAACCTGGAGTCGATCGCGACGGACTACCTGCGCGCGGAGTTCTCGCTCCCGGCCCTGATGCGCATCCTGGGCCGCCTCCAGCGGCGCGGGCGCGGACGGCAGGCGGCGCGCGCCTCCGGCACGCTCGCGTCGGTCGAGCGCCAGTTCCAGAAGGGCGCGTTCGCGGGCAGCGCGGCCGGCGCGAAGGTGATGCGCCTCGTGGCGGACGCCTCGCGCCTCTCGCTGCGCATCGTGAACGCGGCGGAGACGCTCGCCGAGGTCGCCGCGCGGCTCCTGAAGCCGGCGAAGGACCGCGCGGTCTGCCGCTACCGCGTGGCGGACGACGGCGTGCGCGCCTATTCCCTGCACGGGTTCTTCAAGCCCTACGAGGCCGACGTCTGGGACGAGAAGAAGCTCGCGGCGGCGCAGAACCGCTTCGAGGCCGAGCTCGCCGCGCTCGTGAACCTGCTGCACGACCTCCGCGACACGCTCGACGGCGCCGTGCCGGAAGGGGAGCTCAACTACCTCGGCGACCTCTCCGCGCAGGTCGCGGGCATCGCCGAGTCGCTCGTCGCGTTCGCGAACGAGACGAACTTCGCGCTGTGCGGCGACAAGGCGACGCACGCCTACTGGGCGGAGCGGGTGCGGCTGGAGCGGCGGCCCGCCTACGTGCGGCTCGTCGCCGCGCCGCTGTCGGTGGCGGACGACCTGAAGCGGATCTTCTACGACGTGAAGGACTCGGTCGTGCTCTGCTCGGCGACCCTGCGCGTCGGCAACGACTTCAAGTACATGGCGCGGCGGCTGGGGACGAGGGAGCGCTTCCAGTTCCTGACGGCGGCCTCGCCGTTCGACTACTTCCGCCAGGCGCTCGTCCTCGCGCCGGACTGCCTGCCCGACCCGGCGGCCGACTCGGCGGCGTATGCGGAGGCCCTGGCGGCGTTCCTCCGCGACCTCTTCGCGATCACGCAGGGGCGGGCGCTCGTCCTCTTCACGAGCTACGAGATGATGAACGCCGTCGCCGCGCACGCGCACGAGCCGCTCGCGGCGGCGGGCGTCACGCTGCTCGTGCAGGGCGAGGGGCTGTCGCGCGAGGCGATGACGCGGCGGCTCAAGGGGCAGGCGAACACGGTGCTGTTCGGCGCGCAGAGCTTCTGGGAGGGCGTCGACGTCGCGGGCGAGGCGCTGTCGTGCGTCGTCCTCGCGCGCCTGCCGTTCGCGCAGGTCGGCGATCCCGTCGTCGAGGCGCGCGCCGAGATGATCGACCGCGCGGGCGGCAGCTCGTTCCGCGACTATTCGCTGCCGGAGGCCGTCATCAAGTTCCGCCAGGGGTTCGGGCGGCTCATCCGCACGAAGTCGGACCGCGGCGTCGTGATCGTGAGCGACCCGCGCCTCGTGACGAAGAACTACGGTGCGCTCTTCCGCAAGTCGGTTCCCGCGTCCGTGCACACGGTGTCCGAGGCGGGCGACCTTCTCGCGCGCGTCAGCGCGTTCTTCGCGTGATGGCGCCTTGTGAAGGGCCAGGCGCGCAGCGTGACGAAGCTCGGCGAGGTCGCGCTCGCCTACTGCAGCTTTGTCGTCACGCGCTCGAAGTCGCTCGCCGGGTGCTTGCAGACCGGGCAGATGAAGTCCTTCGGAAGCTCCTCGCCTTCGTAGAAGTAGCCGCAGATCACGCAGCGCCAGCCGCGCCTCGTCGTCGCCGTCGCGTCCGGCTTCGGCTTGATCGCGCGCTGGTAGTAGGCGTAGGTCGCCGTTTCCTCGTCGGACGAGACGATCGCGTCCGTGACGTCGGCGAGAAACAGGAGGTGCGTACCGAGGTCAATCGTCTGGAACACCTTCGCGCTGATGATCGCGTTCGTGTTCCTGTCGATGGCCCTGACGCCGTTCGCAAGGCGCGGCGCGGGGAAGTCCGCAAACTTGTCGACGGTCGCGCCGCTCTGGAAGCCGAATCGTTTGAAGAGGTCGAACGACGCCGATTCGGCGATGACGGAGACGTTGAAGACGCCCGTGCGCGCAATCATGCCGCAGGTGCGGTTCGCCTTGTTGACGGCCACGCACACGCGCAGCGGATCGCCCGTGACCTGCTGGAACGTGTTGACGATGCAGCCGTTGTCCTTGTCGCCCTCGCGCGCCGTGAGCACGTAGAGGCCGTAGCCGATCTTGAACATTGCCTTCGTATCCATGGTGAACTCCCGTGTCTTGAGGTGTTTTCTGTTGATGCGCGTTTGTGCGCCATCCGCCAAGTCACGGATACTATAGCATGAATTTCCGTGCGCGTCAATTCAGGTCCGGGGGGATTGCAGAAAAGGGTGTATGACAAGAAAGTGACATTGGCCGTGGAAGTTGCTCATGCCGCCGTCCGCGCCGCCGTCTTGAGCGTGGATCGCTCGCGCCAGTAGGT
>DCMF01000001.1:0-18658 GCA_002321305.1 Verrucomicrobia bacterium UBA1629
CTGGGCATTCTTTTCGCTTCGATTTTGAATCTCCGCTATCCCGGCACACACCGGGTAGGAACGGGGGGCATTATACTACAAACGGATTAGACAGGGGGGGGCTGGCCGGACTCCGCATGAAAAACGAATCCTCTCACTGGGCGACAAAAGTCGTCCTCGAACACGAGCGCTGTCGCGCGAACACGAAACAGCGCCGCCCGTCCGTCGAGGCACGAAAAGGCTTGCGCGAACGTCTCGAAGCGTCGTTGGCCCGCGTGTCACGCCTCGCGCAGTGCCGCAGGGTTTGCAGAGTTCCGCAAAGAATCTCTGCGCCTCTGCGCGAGCCGTTGCGACGTGGCCAAATCAGGGCTTCGAGTGGATGCGCGAAGCCTTTTCGTGCCTCGATGCGTGAGGCCTGCCGCGCTTTCGTGTCCGCGCCACGCGCGGCGTTCGTGCCCGTCGGCGCGTCATGCCCCGCAAGGGGTGACTGGGACGGGACGGCGACGCGGCAAGCCGTCAGGCTTGAGACGCGGCGGCGTCTCGCCACGGTCAATCGGCGGAACGCCGATGACGCGCCGGAAATGCGCCGCAGAAAGCGAAGCTTTCGGAGGGAAGGTTGCGCAGCAACGGCGAAGCCGCCCGCAAGGGCCCGCGTTTCGTGGTCTGCGGCGAAGCCGCCGAACAAAGACGAGAGAGAGACTGTCGCCCAGAAAGCAAATCGTCTTTTCGTGCTGAAGCCCTGCGCGCGCACCCAAGGCTTCGGTGCTTAGGTTTTTGCAACACACCCTTGCGTCCAACAAGGAAGCCGCCTACATCTCCGAAATGAGGACGCTCGAGCCGACCGGCATCAGAAGGTCGATCTCCGCCTGGTCGGACGGCCTGAACGAGACGCCGAGCGACCGCCAAAACGCCAGAGGCCCCTTCGGCAGCTCGTAGGCGCCCGCCTTGCCCGTCGGCTCCTTCGCCAGGTCATAGCGCTTGAAGAACTTCTCCTTCAGGAGCAGGTCAGCCGTCCGCGCCCGCCGGTGGACGACGAGCGTGAAGCGGGGATGATCCATCACGAAGACCTTTGCGCCGAGGCGGATCTTCTCGACGTTTCCGCCGTTCAGCCGCGCGAACGAGGCGAACGTCGAGCCGTTCTCCGCCGCGAGGCGCGAGGCCGTGTCGCCGCGCCGAACCTCGACCGACCGCACCCAGAGCGGCGTCTTCCGCTCGAAGAGCCGCTTCATGTTCAGGACGCCCAGCCGCCGCGCGAGCGCGTCGTCCAGGTCGGCCGCCGGCGAACCGGGCAGCGCGCGGATCTGCTCGATGGTCGAGACGGCCATCTCGACGTCGCGGCGGCGCTCCGCCTCCTCCAGCCGCAGCAGGAGATTGCGGACGCGCGCCGGGCGCTTCTCCGCCGCGGCGCGGCGGACGGTCGGCTCGATCGGCGAAGGAGGCTCCGCCGCCGGACGCGCCGCCGGCACGGGCGGCGGCGACACGACGGCCTCCGCCTCGTCCGCGTCGCGCGGGAACTCCGCCGCGTCCCGTGCCGCCGCCGCGCGGTAGCGCCGCACGAGCGTCACGGAAAACGAGACGAGCGCGACAAGGCCGACGAGAACGAAAACCCAGCCGAGGCCGGACGACTTGCGCTCGTCCTGTCGGGGATTCCACTCAAGGCCGTAC
Source organism: Verrucomicrobia bacterium UBA1629 (assembly GCA_002321305.1). Classification (GTDB taxonomy): domain Bacteria; phylum Verrucomicrobiota; class Kiritimatiellia; order RFP12; family UBA1067; genus UBA1067. The sequence continues at coordinate 1,645 of DCMF01000001.1, forward strand.
CTGCCGCGATTGAGCGACATCGCCCTTTACTTCTTCTGCGGCTCCTCCGTCGGGACGACGCCCGAAACGCAGCTGCGCGCGATCTCGACCGTGGTGCCGGGGCAGATCTCGACCTTGAACGTCTTCTCCGTCGCCTCCTGGATCGTGCCCATGAGGCCGCCCGCGAAGACGATCTTCGCGCCCGCGCGCAGTTCCTCGATCATTTTCCGGCGCTCCTTCTCCTTGCGCTGCTGGGGACGGATCATCATGAAGTAGAAGATCGCGAGGATGAGGAGCATCGGGACGAGCATCCCCATGCCGCCGGCCTGGGGAGCGGACGCGGGCGCCGCCGCGTCACAGAGCATCAGTGCAGTGTTCATTTTTCTTGTTTTTCCTTTCGGGTTGGGTTGAGAAGTGAGATGTGAGGGATGAGAGGTGAGGGATGAGAGGTGAGAAAGAGAACGGGAAGCTCCCGTTTGTCCTTTGTCTTGTGTCCGCTGTCCTTGCCCGTCCTTTGTCCTTTGTCCTTTGTCCTTTGTCCGCTGTCCTTGTCGAGAAGCCGCTATCGCTAGTTCCTGTAGGCCCTGACCTCGGCGAGGAAGTCGGCGAACGTGTCGTTCGCGAGCGATTCGCGCATCTCGCGCATGAACTCGTTCAGCCGCCAGACGTTGTGGATCGTGAGCAGCCGGAGACCGAGGATCTCGCCGCAGTTCAGGAGGTGGCGCACGTAGCTGCGCGAGAAGTTGCGGCAGCAGTAGCAGTCGCAGCCCTCCTCGACCGGACCGGGGTCGAACGCCCATTTCGCGGCCTTGATCGCGACGTTGCCCTTGCGCGTGATGGCCGTGCCGTGGCGCGCGATGCGCGTCGGGATGACGCAGTCGAACATGTCGACGCCGCGCGCGACGCACTCCGCCATCTGGTGCAGGACGCCAAGCCCCATCACATAGCGCGGACGGTCCTTCGGCAGGTGGGGGACGCTCGCCTCGACGGCCTGGTACATGAACGCCTCCGGCTCGCCGACCGAGACGCCGCCGATCGCGTAGCCATCGAAGCCGATCTTCACGAGTTCCTCCGCGCAGTGGCGGCGGATGTCATCGTAGACGCCGCCCTGCACGATGCCGAAGACCATCTGGCCCTCGGCGTGCGGCTCGTCCTTCGACTGGCGCGCCCAGCGGATCGTCCGCTCGACCGACGCCTCGGCGCGCGCGCGGTCGCAGGGATACGGCAGGCACTCGTCGAAGACCATCGCGATGTCGGAGCCGATCGTGCGCTGCATCGCCATCGACTCCTTCGGGCCGAGGAAGAACGCATGCCCGTCAAGGTGCGACTGGAAGTGGCAGCCCTCCTCGGTGAACTTGCGCATCTTCGCGAGCGAGAAGACCTGAAAGCCGCCGGAGTCCGTGAGGATCGGGCCGTCCCACCGCATGAACCGGTGCAGCCCGCCGGCGGCGGCGATGACCTCCGGACCCGGCCGCAGCAGGAGGTGGTAGGTGTTGCCGAGGACGACCTGCGTCTTCAGCGCGACGAGGTCGCGCGGCTCCAGCGCCTTGACGGTGCCGAGCGTCCCGACGTCCATGAACACGGGCGTCTCGACGACCCCGTGCGCGGTCGTGAGCCGTCCCAGCCGCGCTTCGGTGCGCGCATCCTCTTTTAGTACCTGAAAACTCACGGCGCGTATTGTACCAAAAAAACGGCGCTATTGGTTCAATGCCTTCACCGGATCCTTTGCGGCGGCGAAGAGCGCCGGGATGAACGACGCGAGGAGGCCGAAGACGAAGACAAGCCCGACGACCCAGAAGATGTCGGAGACGATCAGCCGGTGCGGAATCGCCGCGAGCCCGTACACGGACGCCGGGAAGACCTCCAGCCCCACCTTCGCCAGTCCTTCGACGATGTTCTGGAGGTTCGCGAGCACCGCCCACGACGCAAGCAGGCCGAGCACGATGCCGAGGCCGCACTGGATCATGCCGTGGACGACGAAGACCTTCATGATCTCGCGCTTGCGGAAGCCGAGCGCCTTCAAAAGGCCGATCTCCGGCGTCTTCTGCACGGTCAGCACGAGCAGCGTGTTCATGACGCAGAAGACCGCGACGAGCGAAATGAGCGAGAGGAGAAGCGCCGTCATGTTCTTCTCGACCGCCAGCGCATTGAAGATCTCGCGGTCGGCCTCCCGCCAGGAGATGGCGCGGAGGGAGGGATGAGAAGTGAGGGATGAGGGATGAGAGGTGAGGGATGGGGGATGAGAGGTGGGGATGGTGGGGGGCGTCGTGATGCGCACGGCCTGCTCGACGAGGGCGTTGAACTTCGCCGCGTCCGTCGGGCAGTCCGTCTTGACGTGAATCGCGAACACGCCGTGTTCCATGCCCATGAGATCACGGACGTTCGGGAGCGACGCGACGACGTAGCCGGAGTCGTACTCGTGCTGTCCGCACGAGAAGATGCCGACGACCTTCCACTTGACCGGCAGGAACACCTCGTCCTTCGCGACGAGCGTCTTCGGCGAGTAGACCGTCACCTCGTCCCCGACCCAGACGCCCAGCGAACGCGCCGCCGAGACACCGAGGACGATCGAGTCGCCGGAGAGGTCGAACGTGCCGGCGCGCGGCGCGCCGATGCGGTAGGCGCGCGTGAAGTCGTCGCCGTCCACGCCGAGGATGACCGGCGCGAGGACGCGCCCCTTGTGCGCGAGAAGGACGCGCGTGTCGATCTCCGGCGTCACGCACGTCACGCCCGAGATCTGCCGCAGCTTCGCCGCCAGTTCCTCTTCGCCGCGGATCACGTTGCCGGAGAGAGGCACGAGCGAGACGTGCGGCTTGAAGTCGAGGATCTTCTCCTCCCAGATGTCGCCGAAGCCCGTCATGACGCTGCGCACGATGATGACGACCGCCACGCCGAGCATGACGCCGAGAATCGAGACGAGCGTGATGACCGAAGCGACGGATCGCTTCGGCTTCAGGTACTTCAGCGCAAGAAAAAGAGGAAAGTTCAACGTTTAAATATCGACCTCGATGTCGAGCTCGTCAGCCTTTTTCTTCTTGCCCGCGTCCGCGTCGTCCTCGCCCGACGTGATGGCCTTGGCGGCCTTCGTCTGGGTCGTCGGCAGGTAGCGGTAGTAGACCATCATCTGGAGCGCGGCAAGGCACGTCGCCATCGTGGTGGCCTTCTCGCCGCCGCACGTCTGGTCCTTGAACTTCCAGTAGCCGATCGGACGCGGCTTGCCGTCCGGGCCGGGGATCTTCTCCGGGAGCGTGATGATCGTGCGCGGATAGAGGGCCTTCATCGCGAGGTTCCAGTCCTGCCAGGACTTCACGTTCGCGGGCGTCGCGCCCTGGCACATGCCGGCCTGGTACTTGCACTGCGCGGCGTAGTAGCAGTAGTACTGCGGGTTCTGCGGCGGCAGGGCCTCCGAGAGCTTCTTGCCCTTCACGCCGTCGAACGAGGGCGCCCAGGCGCGCATCGTGTCCAGCGAGGCCTTCACCTCCGGCTCGTTCATGTAGCCGAGCAGCTGCATCGCGAGGCAGCCCGTCGCCGTGAGGCCCGTCGGATTGCCGCCCGCCGTGTAGTTGAAGCCGCCGTTCTTGAAGTTGCGCGTCTTCAGACACTTGATGGCCTTCTTGATGCAGGCGTCCAGGCCCTTCGGGTGCATGCCCGCCATCTTGCCGGCCTTGAGCGCCTGCAGCGCCCATCCCGCGTAGGACATATCGTCGCGCGTCGACTTCCGGTTCATGCCGTAGTCCCAGCCGCCGGTCGGCGACTGGTTGTCGACGATGCGCTGGAGCGTCTGCTCGGCGACGAGCTTCGTGTTCGGGTTGCGCGTCATGCCGTAGGCTTCGCAGAGGGCGTAGGTCGCGATCAGCGTCGCGTACTCGTTGCCGTCCGTCCCCTTGAACGAGACGACCTCCTGGCCGGTCTTGTCCTTGCGCTTCGTCAGCGAGTCGATGAGGAACTGCATGGCCTTCTGGACGGTCGGCCCGAACTCCTTCGAACCCGGCGTCTCGCCGTGGGCGAGGAACGCGAGAATCGCGAGGCCGGCGTTGGAGATCGGGTTGCCGCCGTTCCCCCAGCTGCCGTTCGGCTGCTGCGTCTTCTTGAGCCACCGCAGGGCCTTCAGCACGGCGCCTTCGGTCGTCGCGTCGCCGTACATGTTGCCGCCGCCCGCGTACTTGGCGATCATGCCGGGCGTCCGCGAACCCGTCATCGAGCGCATCGTGACGGGCGACTTGATGAGCGCGACGGAGTCCTGCGCGGCCGGCTTCACCGTGACGGGCTCGGCCGTCGGCGTCGCGCTCGGCGTCACGATGTCCGTGACCGGGCCGACGACCGGCGTATCGACCACGACGTCGACCATCTCCTCCGGCGGCGTCTGCTCGACGATCTCCTCCTGTTCCTGCTCCTCCTCGAGCTCGGCCTCCTCCTCCTGGGCGCGCGCGACCTCAACCTCGATCTTCTTGCCGACCTGGCCCTGCACCGCCGTCACGACGATGAGGACGACGACGCCGAGAACCGGCAGGGTAATCGCCGCGATCGGGGCGATCAGGCGCTGCAGCTCGGTCTTCGCGAGCTTGAACTCGGCGGAGGAATGCGGCTTCGAGAGGCCAGTCACCATGTCCGCCATGCGGCGGAAGAAGCCCTTCTCCTCGAACGCCGCGTCGATCTCGGCCTTGTGCTGCTCGAACAGCTCCTCCGCGCTCAGCGGGGCCTCCTCTTCCAGCATTTCGTCATCTACAATCTCGTCTGCCATTTTCAGACCTCCAGACTTTCAAGACTTTCCAAACTTTCCAAACCTGCCAAACCATCCGAACCTTCCAAACCTGCCGAACCCTGCCCTCTCACATCGTGAAGATGCTGACGCTGAACAGGTTGTTCTTGTAGCAGATGTCGAGCGCATCGACCAGCGCCTTGTGGGGCGAGTCCGAGGCGCACCGGATGATGATCGGCGTCTTCGTCGACGTGCGGGCGATCTCGCGCAGGTTCTGGTCGAGCTCCGCCCGGCGCACCTCGCGCTTGTTGTAGACGAGGAGGCCGTTCGCGTCGTGCCCGCGCCCGATCTCGATCGTCACGGTCGTGTCAGACTCGCTGGAGCTCGACGGCCCGGACGACGGGGCGGGACGGTTCGCGTTCAGCTTCGAGAGCGTGTCCTCCTGCTTGATCGTGACGACGAAGAAGATGATGAGCTCGAAGACGACGTCGATCATCGGCGTCATGTCGAGCGCAGGGTTCTCCTGTGGCTTGCGTGCCATGCCTTACCTCCCCCTCCTCTTGAGCGCGTCGAGATGCCGGCGGGCGGGATGCCCCGGCTTCGAGCGCTTGTCCTCGGCCGTCGCCATGAACGAGATCTTCCAGATGCCGTTCGCCGTGCAGGCGTTCATGACGCGCGCGACGACCTCGTGGCGCACGTCGTAGTCGGCGCGGATGAGGACGGGGAACTCCCCGACCTTGCGCATCCGCTCCTTCACGCGGCGGCCGATCTCGTCCGGCGTGATCTCGCGGTCGCCCATCGAGATGCGCCCGCGCGGCAGTCGCTTGCCGCGCTTGTCGCGGCTCGCGATGTCGATCTGCATGTGCGTCGGAGGCAGCTCCTCGGGCACGAGCACGATGCCGTGGCGACCGTCCTCAAGCTCGATCGTCTCGTCCTTGCGCTGCGCTTCCGTGAGCGTGACGACGAAGAAGATGATGAGCTCGAAGACGACGTCGATCATCGGCGTCATGTCGAGGGCCGGATTCTCCTGTGCTTTCCTTGCCATAGTCTTGATCCGAAGTCTCGCCTAACCGAACATCCGCCAATTCGCAATTCGATCATTCGATCATTCGGTTATTCGATTATTTCCCTCAGGCCTCCGCCGGGGCTTCCTCCGCGCCCGGATCGACGGCGACGTTGCGGAGGCCGTTCAGGATCTCCATCGTCATCGCGGTCATCTTCAGGATGAGGCGGTTGGCCTTGTTGCGGAGCGAGTAGAAGATCGAGATCGAGGGGATGGACACGATCAGGCCGGCGGCCGTCGTCCAGAGCGCCTGGCCGATCGAGTTCGCGAGCGCGGCCGCGTCGCCGGCGCCGCCAGAGGCGAGCGCCTGAAACGTCAGGATCATGCCTTGCACCGTGCCGAGCAGGCCGAGGGACGGGCCGAGGTTGCCGCACACCGAAATCCAGTTCAGGCGCTGCTGGATCTTCTCCTGCTCCAGGTCGGAGGCCGCCGTCACGGCCTCCTGAATCGCCTCGAAACCCTCCTCGATGTGCTGGAACGCCGCCTTGACGATGGACGCCATCGCGGACGGGTTCTGGTCGCAGATCTCCATCGCCTTGACGACATCGCCTTCCATCATCGCGCCCTGCACGCCGTCCATGAGCTTCTTCGGCATGAGCTTGTCGTTCTGGATGAGGATCGCCGAGTCGATCGCGAAGTAGAGCGCGAGCGCGCCGTCGCCGAACAGGGCGAACCACAGCAGCATGCCGACGATGCCCGAACCGAAGACGATCTCGTAGAAGCCGCCGCCGCTGGAGCTCTGGGGCTTCGCCGCGTTCGTGTCGACCACGTTGCCCGACGCATCGGTGATTTCCTGCCCGAACGACTGGAGGGCTGCCATCGGCGCGACGCACGTTCCCACGAGAATCGACATCGCCATCAGTGATTTCTTGATCTTGTTCATGTTTTTTCCTTTTGGGTTGAGAGAGTTATGAGGGATGAGTTATGAGAATTGAGTTATGAGGGATGGGTTATGAGAATTGAGTTGTGAGGGATGAGTTGTGAGAAATGAGCTGTGAGGGATGAGAATTGGGTGGCTCAAATCCGCTGTCTTTCGTCTTTTGTCCTTTGTCCGAAATTCTCTAATTCGTCCATTCGATTATTCGATCATTCTCACAGCGCCTTCGCCTGGGCGCGGAGGGCCTCGGCGCGCGCAGACTGGCCGAGCTTGTCGAAGCACTGCGCGGCCTTGACCATCGCCTCGCCGCGCTCGCGGGCGCAGGCGGCGTCCTGGTACATGAGGACGACGCGCAGGTAGCCGTCGCGCAGGGCGTCCTTCAGCGCCTCCGGCGCGTCGTTCGACTTCGCGACGATGATGTCGCCGCGCATGACGAGCGCGGCGGCGGACGCCGTGCGGTCGCCGGACATCGCGGCCTTCTTGAGAAGCCCCTCCAGCTGGTCGTTCTTGCCGAGCTTCAGCAGCGTCTGCCAGTAGGCCGCCGCAAGGTCGCCCGTGTAGGCCGCCTCCTTGTCCGCCGCGACGATCTTCGAGCAGATGTCATACGCCTTCTGGGCGTGGCCCGCCGCGAGGTGCGCCAGCGCGAGGTAGCGGCCGGCCGGCTTGTCCCACTGCAGCATGCCGTACTCGTCGACGATCTTCTGCAGGATCGCGATCGCCGCCGCGCCCGAGCCGCTCTCGACCATCTGCACGGCCTTGTCGTAGCCCTGCGGCTTCGGGATGTCGAGCGAGACGACGTCGTCTTTCTTGCGCTCCATGTCCACCAGCGTCTGCCCCTTCTTCACGGAGACGACGTACTGCTTGTCGCGCGCGCGCCACTTGATGTCGCCCGTCAGGGACTCGGTTTCGGTGTTGAGCGTGCCCTGGACGGCGAAGACTTCCGCCGCTGCGAGGGCCGCCAGACTCATGATCGTCAGTTTGTTCATTTTGTTGCCTTTCTCAGATTCTTATTTCTTGGCCGGCAGATCCGCCTTGGCCTGGTTCATGCAGTTCTGGATGTTCGTGCGCGCCTTTCCGTTCGGGAAGAGGTCGAGGTACTGCTCGCCGTACCTCATGACGAGGTCGGCCTGCGCAGCCCCCATCTTCGAGAACAGCGGCACGAGCGACGCGTACGCGCGTTCGAGGTTCGCAAGCTCGCCCGGCTCCATCTTGTCGAGCGGATGCGACTCCGTCGCGCCGTGCGACTGGATGAACGCCTGGAACGTCGACGCCGCGCGCCCGCACGTCTCCTTCGCCTCCTCCTTGAGGCCCATCGCCTCCTCGGCGTTCATGCGGTCGACCAGCACGTCGCCGGAGAGGAGGTCGAGCTGATCCTGCTCCCACTGCGGCTTCCTCGACCAGTACTGGCGCACCTTCTTGAGCGCGCCGATCGCCGCGCCGAAGCACTTGCCGCGCATGACGGCGTCCTTCTCCTGGCGGCCCTGGTCGGACGCGACCTCGACGAGCATGAAGTTCGCGTCGGCCGCGATCGCCATGCGCGACATCTTCGGGTCGGCGAGGAAGCGGTCGAGCTGTTCGCGCGCCTCGGCGAGCGAGCCCTGCTTCCACGCGCTCTTCGCGAGGCCGAGCCGCGCCTTCGCGACGGTCGTCGCCGCGTTCGTCCCCGCGAGGCGGATCGCCTTCTCGAACGCCTGCCCCGCGAGATCCCAGCTCTTGCCGTCGATCAGCGCCTCGCCCGCGTTCACGAACTGGTTCGCCGTGTACGCGCCGTCCGTCCGCAGCATCTCGGCGTAGATCTCGGCGCCCTCGCGCTTCATGCCCATCTCGATGAGGTTCTTCGCGAGGCGCGGCTTCGCGTTCTTCGCCTCGTCGGAGTCGGGATACTTCTGCGAGAGGCGGTCAAGCGCGTCCTTCGACTTCGCCATGTCGCCGAGCGCCGTGTAGATCGTGCCGAGATCGACGTAGCACGACTTCGCGTACTGGCCCTCCGGGTACTCCTTCACGTAGGCCTCGTAGCCGGCGGCCGCGCGCTTGCGGTAGGCCTCCAGGTTCTTCTCGGGACGGTTCATGCGCCGCCAGCAGACGCCGACCATGAACATCGCCGCCTCGCGCAGCTTCCGGTAGCTCGCGGCGTCCTCCTTCGTCGTCGTCGGGTCGGCGAGCGCGGCGTCGGCCTCCTTCGCGAAGCCGGAGAAGTTCTTCACCGCGCGGACGATCTGCGCCGTGCCCTGCTTCTCGGCTTCCTCGACCTCGGCGGGGTCCGTCTTCTCGGCCGCCGCCGCGAGGATCGCGAGCCCGTCCTTCTGGTACACCTGCGCGAGCTTGAACTGGGCCTGCAGCCGGCGGAGCTTCACCGTCTCGACCGTCAGGTACTTCGTCAGGCACTCGATCTCGGCCTGCTTGTCGCCGACCTTGCCGTAGCACGCCGAAAGCTGCGAGAGGGACGTCGCGTAGTGCGCCGAGTTCGTGTAGTACTCGCCGATCAGCTTCCAGAACTTGATCGCGTCGTCGTAGCGCCCGGCCTTCTGGCACTCGTTCGCCTTCGCCGCCGCCATCGTGCCCGCGTTCGTGTGGCGGCGGTAGTTCGTGAAGAACGCCGTGTAGAGGCGGTCGGCGCGCGCCGGGTTCCGGTACTGCGACTCCTTCGCCGCGAGGCGGACCGTCGCGTCGCCGGCGGCCATCATGAGGAGTCGGTCCTTGCTGCCCGCGAAGCGCTCGGCGAGATAGCCCTCGACCGCGTCCGCGTCCAGGCGGTACTCGTCCTTCTTCTTCTGGTCCTTCGTCTGGAGGATGAGGTCAAGGTAGCTCGACGCGACGTTCTCGACGGCCATCACGGACTCCCGGATCTCCGGGTACTTCGCGAGCGCCTGGAGATAGCCCTCGATCGCCGCCTCGTAGTCCTGCGCGAGGAACTTCTCGTTCGCGTCCGCGAACTGCCGCGCGCGCGCCTTCGCGATCTGCTCCGGCGTGATCTTGCACTTCACCTTCGCGTTGTACTTCGCCTTCGCGAAGTCGCTCACCGCCTGGGCGAGGTCGCCCGCCTGCGGCGCCCACGAGGAGGCCTCGTATTCGAGGAAGACCGTCTGGGCCATCGCGAACGCGCCCTTCGCGACCTGCCGCTTGCCGTTCTTGCCGCGCGGGCCGAACATGAGCGTCTTCACCTTCTCGTCGTCGCGCTTCGGCTTCCTGTACTCGGCCTGCGCCTCGCCCCACAGCATCTTCGCCTGGAGGAACAGGCACTCCGGCAGCGGCGACTGCTTCAGGAGCCCCATCTTGCCGTCGGGGTCGAACTGGACGATCTGCTCGTGGATCTCCTGCAGCTGGGGCTTGTACTCCTCGATGATCGCCGAGGCCTTGTCGAGATCGCCCTTCATCTGCTCGATGTGGGCCTTCATCGAGACCGCGCGCCCGAAGTAGACCGGCTTCTCCAGCTGCCAGAGGAGCTTGTCGACGATCTTCTCGGCCGCCTTCAGGCTTGCGTCGCGCGCCTTCTTCTGCTTCGGGTCGGCCTGCTGGTCGGCGAGCCGCAGGTAGAGGTCGACCGTCTCGCAGCCGAGGTTGCACCAGGCGTCGCTTCCCTGCTCCAGCTGGGAGAGGAGCGACTCGTAGCGCTGGGCCGCCTTCGCGTACTGCCTGTCGCCCGCGAGGAGCTGGCCGTAGGCGTAGCACGCCTCCAGGTAGAACTTGCGGATCTCGGCCGGCGGCTTCGCGAAGACCTTGAAGAACTCGTCGTAGATCTTCATGCACTCCGGCTTCTGGCCGCGCCCGAAGTAGTTGTTCGCCATCTCGAGGCGCGCCGCCCAGTACTTCGTCGACTTGCGGTCGGGCAGGGACGCGATCTTCTTCTCGGCCGCGTCGAACTGGCCGAGCGCGAGCATGCCGCGGATCTCGATCGCGAAGAAGCGCGCCTCGGACTCGGGCCACCTCTTCTTTGTCGCCTCGATCAGAGGCCCCGCGAGGTCGGGATACCCGTAGTTCACGAGGGCCTCGACATAGCTCATCTCGGCCTCAAGTTCGGGGTTCTCCTTCGGGGCGTCGGCCGCATTTGCGGCCTGTTCCTCGGCGAGGAGCGGCGACGCCGCAAGCGCCGCCAGTGCGATGATTGTAGAAACCTTTGATGTCATGGTGTGGTGATTATACTACATTCTCTGTCCGAAATGCAAGCGAGCGCGCGGCCGCGCGCGATTCGCAGACGTTCCCGAACGCCCCCGAAAGCGCGGCCTTTCCCTCTTGCGTCAGTCGATTTGATTCTCCGCAACATTCTTGACTTTGAGCCAACGCGCGGCAACGCCACGGCCCTCGCAGACAAAGCAGTCCGGAGCGGCGAGATTCGCCCTTCCCTCACCGTGCTCTCATACGCCTCGATCGCCGCATCCAGTTCTGCCGACACAGCCTGCGGCGCAACGGCCTTGAACCTGACTCTTGACGATCCATCCGCATACGTCTGGATAATCTCGCATTCCTTGGTGCGGAAACAGCATTCGCCACCTCTTATGGGCCGAAATACCCTTTATACCGTCTGCGCAGACATCCAACCCTGTCACGTGAACCCAGCCACCGAACCCTGACGCTTTTCCCCACGAATCTCCTGCTTGAGAATTTTCCGCATCATGTTCTCAATTCGGCGCGACGGATCCCCCTGTCAACGGTTCTCACGCTGCGTTCATGAATTTCTCAGAGGCTCGGCGCTGCGCGCGAACACGAAACGGCACGAACGCGCACCTTCCTGAACACGACGACGAAGCCGCCCTCGGGGGCGACCGCGAGCGTGAGGGGCGTTTCGCGCGTGACGCGCCGCGTCGATTCGGCGAGGTCGGTCGCGTCCTCCGCCGCGCGCGGGCCGTCCGCGTAGACCGTCGCCTCCCACGCCGTGCCCGCCGGCAGGAAGTCGAGCGGCAGCGTGACGTCCTTCGCCGCGACGCCCAGGTAGGCCGCGTAGAAGCGTCCGTCGAACGTCTCGCGCACGACGCCGTAGTCCACGCCGATCGCGCCCGTGAAGGGGCGCGTATTGCGCCAGACGGTCGGGAGCGCGCACAGCGCCCCGATCCCCTTCGCGCCCCGGTAGCGCTCCGGCCAGTCGCAGAGCGTCATGAGCGGCGAATCGTACGCGACGCAGAGCGCAAGCGCGTGGGCGCGCGTGCCGATCTCCTCCGCCCAGATCGGGCGGCGGTCGGTCTCGTCGCCGTAGCGGTGCCCCTTCTCGGCCTGCGGCGTGAACGCCGCCGTGTGGACGTTCCCGAAGCCGCCGGGCGTGAAGTCGCCGGGTCCGAGGAGGAAGCGCGTGAACGGCAGCGTCGCGCAGTGGACCGGCGTGACGAGGGCGGCCCACTTCGACACCTCGTTGCCGCGGATGCTCTCGCGCGTGATCTGGTTCGGCCACGTGCGGCTCATGCCCGTCGGCTTGAACGAGCCGTGGTAGTTGACGAGGATGCGGTGCCGCGCGGCCGCGCGGATCGTGCTCTCGTACCACCGCACCATCCACTGGTCCTGACGGTCGAGGAAGTCGATCTTCACGCCCTTCACGCCCCAGCGTTCCAGCTTTGCGAACGTCTCCTCCACGCCGTTGTCCTGCAGGGCCTCCCAGTGGAGCCACACCCAGATGCCCACGCCCCTCTCCCGCCCGTGGGCGATGATGCGGTGGAGGTCGAAGCCCTTGCGGATCTCGATCGGCACGTCGGGTCCGTGGTTCGGGCGGCGCGCCCAGCCGTACCAGCCGCCGTCGATCGTGTGGTAGGGCCAGCCCATCTCGGCGGCAAAGTCCACGAGCTTGAGCGTGAGGTCGGTGGAGAGGGAGTTGTTCGACTCCACCCACCAGTCCCAGCTCGACGCGCCCGGCCTGACCCAGCTGAAGTCGAGGGAGGGATCCGGCGGCGGGTTGAGGTTGAGGACGAGGTCGCTGCAGGCGGAGAGGCCCGTATCGGAGTCCGCGCAGGCCATCACGCGCCACGGGCTCGCCGCCGGCGCCCTGCGGATGACGGCGACGTCCGGCTCGCAGGCGTTGGAGCGCGGCAGCGGGGTGAGCGCCGCCTCCAGCGTCGCCGCGCCGGGCTTCTGGCCCTTCTTCGGGACGCGGTAGTAGAGGCCGGCCCAGTTCGTGAGGTCCGCCTCGCAGAGGGCGACGCGCTGCGCGCCCACGTTGACGACGGCAGGCATGCCGACCAGTTCCTTCGCCGTGAGGTCGGCGAGCGGACGCCGGCGGAACTCCTCTTCCTGCGACGACACCCAGTCGCCGTAGCTCGTGAACCAGCCGTCCACGCCCTCCGGGAAGCGCCACTCGGTCAGCTCGCCCCGCAGCTGGAACCCGTCGAAGGCGGGCTGTTCGGGGACGACGTAACGGAACGCGACGCCCTCGTCGTAGGCGCGGAAGACGAGCGTGAGGAGGCGTCCGGCGGCGTCTTCGAGGTCGAGCGTCAGCTCGTTCGCGTGGTCGCGCACCGTCTCCTTCCGGTAGAGGCGCGTCGTCCAGATTCCGTCAATCGTCCGCCGCGCCGTGTTCTTCAGGCGGAAGCCGCCCCAGGGCTTCGGATCGATGAAGTCTACTCCCAGCCGCGAGGGCCGGATCAGGGCGGCGCCCTTGCGCGTCACCGACCAGGAGAGGCCCTTCTCCACCTCCACGGAAACGCACAGCGTCCCGTCGGGCGAGACGAGCGTCTCCGCCGCCTCCGCGCGCATCGCCGCTGCCGATGCGGCCACCACGGCCGCCAACAGTCCTCTCAGTTTCATTTTCATTTTTTGTTGTCTTCTGTTTTGTTGAACGTGCCTACGGCGTTTAACGCGGAGGTTGCGGAGTTTGGGAGACACGGAGACGGCCCGTAAATGTGTGCACTATAGCATAAATCGTCCGGCTCGACAGGGACAACGACAAATCCCCACGGGCCGAGGGCGAACGAGCGCGCGCCTGTGCGCCGTGCGTCACGCACGAGGAGAGGCGTGTCCGCGAGACGTCCCTTCACGTCGCGGTCGGCATCGTCAGCCGCCAGATAACTGGGGCGTGCGGACTTCGGGACGGCAAAGGACACGTCGCACGCGGCACTTTCGCCGCTCCAGTTCTGGACGACCAGAACCGTCTCGCCCTTTCCGCGGCGAACGAACGCCGCCACTTTCTCCGGCGCGGTCGTGTCGAGCCAGACAAGCCCGTCGATCCCGTTCGCCGCCGTGAAGGCGGGATGCTCGCGGCGAAGCGCCGCCAGCCGCTTCACGAAGGCATGGCGCGACTTCCCGACGCCGCGTTCGAGCTGCGACCAGTCCATCGGCGTCCGGCCGAACATCGAATGGCGCGGATCCGCATCGGCGATCTCGTTGCCCTGGAACAGCATCGGGACGCCATCGACCGTGAACATCCACACCAGCACCTGTTCGACCTTCCGAGCCCCCCAGTCCGCCTCGCGGCGCGGGCGGGCGTCCGTGGCGATGTCATGGTTCTCGTAGTGGTTCACGAACCGAGCCCCGCGCGGACATTCGGCCTCGCGCGACGTCCAGGCGTCGCGCACCGTCTGCGCCGAGAAGCCGGGGAAGCCGCCGTAGTCCGCGTCAAAGCCCTTGTACTGGTCGCAGACCGTGAAGCCCTCGCAAAGCAGCACCGCCTCGCCGGCCGCAACCTCGTCCATCATGTCGTGCGCGTCGCACCAGAAGTCAAGCGGGATGCCGTCGCCGACGTCGCAGCGGAAGCCGTCGCAGCCGTACCGGGTCATCAGGTCGCGCATATTGCTTCCAAGGTATTTCCGCAACGCCGGCTCGGCGAAGTTCAGCTTCGGGAAACGCCACGGGCCCTTCTTCACGGTGCCGTCCGCGTTCCACCACGTGAATTCCGGATGCTCCCGCAGGAACGGCGCAGTCGGGCCGCAGTGGAGGTAGACGAGATCAAAGAGAACCTTCAGGTCCAGCTCATGCGCACGTGCGCAGAAGTCCGCGAGATCCTGATCCGTGCCGTACTCCTCGTCCACGTGGAAGTAGTCGGCGATGCGGTACTGGTTCTTTGGATTCTCGAATCCGCTGCGGATCTGCCGGGGACTCCAGAACGTCTTGTCCATTGACGTGTCCATCTTCATGACAGGCACGAGGTAGACGATCGTCACGCCGAGATCCTTCAGGTACGGCAGTTTCTGCGCGGCCGCCTTCAGCGTGCCCTCCGGCGTGAACGCGCGCGGCTGGATCTGGTACATGACGCCCTCCGTAAACCATGCGGGCGTCTTGCGCGCCTCCTGCATCCAGGCGTTGGCGCCGAAGCCCGCAAGGGACAGGGCCGCAACCGACAGAACCGTCAAAAGCTTATTCAACGGCATTGCACACCCCCCGATAGTAGCCGAACGACTCGGCGAGCGGCAGTTCGTTGTCCTCGAAGTCCTTCTCGTATTCGATGAGGCAGAAGCCGTCAAAGCCGACCTCGGCCAGCGCGGCGAAGACGCCATTCAGGTCGATGACGCCGCGCGGCCCTTCCTTGGCGCCGCCGCTCCGGTCGGCGGCGGAGATGTTCTTGAGATGGACTTCGTAAATGCGCTTGCCGTGCTGACGGATGAACGCAACAGGATCCCGTCCCGCCCGAAGCTCGTGCCCAATGTCCAGGCAGACGCCGATGCGCGCGTCCCGCCCGCCGATGCGCGCCAGAGCGGCCTCGCCCGTCGGGTAGCACTGCGGCAGATCCGGCCCGTGGTTGTGGATGGCCGCCCGGATGTCGTAGCGCTTGACGTACTTCTCAATGATGTCCAGCGCCTTGTCGGACTCGACGCGCACGCGCTTTCCGTCGATAACTGCGTCTTCATAGGGGACACACGAGATGTACTTCATGCCGCAGCGCGCGGCAAAGGCGAAGAGCCGCGCGATTTCAGTCTCGTCCTTGCAGTAGGTCGGCCCGCACGAGACCAAGGTGACGCCCTTCGCGGCAAGTTTCGCCTTATAGGCGGTGACCTCGTCCGCCGAGGCGTCAAAGTCCAGCGTCCCTTCCTTCAGCCCCATGTAATGGCAGTCGATCCGTTCCATGAAATCCAGCGCACGGTCGAGATCCGTCTTCCAGAACGTGAAGCGCGCCATGCCCAGCCGGAACGGCAGCCGCCACGCCCGCGCGGACGGGCTTTCCACCGTGCGAATCGGCGGCTGCGTCACGCGTGTCAGCGAAAGCCGCCACGTGACGGGGCGCACGGCGGCGATCTGCCTGTGCAGCGCGTCCTCCCGCGCCGACAGTTCCTGACGGACGGGATAGAGCGTCTCGAACTTGTCGAACATGTGGTTGCGCCAGCCGCCCCATGCGAGGGATTTCGACTTCGGACGCTCGCCCTTAATCCAAGCCGCGACCGTCGCCTCGTCCTCGCTGTCGATCTTGTCTTCGGCCATCCATGAGAGGACCTGCCCGAACACGCGGCGATCCTGTGCGAGCCGCGCCAACTGCCGCGCCGCCGCCAACGCCTGACGCGAAAGAACCTGATTCGGCGTCTCCCGTTCGGCGAGGTTGACGCCGTCCGCCAAGTCCATCGCCGTGAACGAGCCGAGCGACGCGCCGTTCGCCTTCAGCTCGTACAGGCCGGACGCGAGATTCTTCACGACCAGCGCCTCGGTGTTCAACCGCGCGGCGACGGGATAGACGACGGCAAGTTTGCGGTAGTCGGCATCCACGGCGCACGGCAACCCCTGCGGCGTATAGGACGACTCAAACGACGACGCGCCCGCCGCGTCAAATTCGACGCGCGAGAACTCGCCCTTCTCGCCCGTCGCCGACCAGATGAGCGAGGCCATCAGCATGTGCCCCGCGAAGTCGGGATGGATGCGGTCGTTGTTGAACCAGCGGTCGGGATTGTCCCGATAGATCCGGCGCATTGGCCCCATCAGGTCGACAATCGGCAGCGCATTTTCGTCCGCCAGCTTGCGCACCGTCTCCGCACAGGCGGACAGCTTCTCGTCGCTTCGCTCCAGCGGCTTGGGCTGATGTCCCCAGACGTCGTAGGGCGACGGCGTGAGCAACGTGACCGCCTTGCCGTCCGCCTGAAGCCGCCGGACGATCTCGCGCATCGCCTGCGGATACTTTTCCGCGCAGGCGTCGCTGCCGATGTCGTTCATGCCGAACATGACGAAGACGCGGTCGACATCCTTCGCGGCAGGCTCTTTCGCCCACCGCGTCGCGCCGCCCCAGCTCGTGTCGCCGCTCTTGCCCAAGTTCTCGAAGAGCACGCCCTGTCCCGGATGGCGGATCGCCGTCAGGTATTCGAGATAGAACGCCTGGTTGCCGGCCTCGGAAATCGAGTCGCCGAAGAAGCCCACGCGCTCGCCCGCGCGGAACGGCGCCGGTGCCGTCGCGGCCATCGCCGTTGCCGAAACGGTCATTGCGACCGCAATTAACAGTTCAGTTAGCTTCATTTTGTTCTTTTCCTGTTTTGGTTTGTTTGAATTAACACAGAGCCGCTTCGCG
>DCMF01000001.1:18705-27515 GCA_002321305.1 Verrucomicrobia bacterium UBA1629
GCAAGGGGAGCGTCGCGAGAGACGTGCTTCGCGTCTTTTGCGACAAGTTTTGCACCCGGTATGTCTTTTTCAACGCAAAGGCCGCAAAGGCTTTGACGCAAAGATCGCCAAGGCTGTAGACGGCAACCAAACAAAGGCCTTTGCGTACCTTTGCGTCTCTCCCCCTTCGCGTTCTTCGCGTTAAACCCAAATGCCCTGAAGTGGCAACGAAGCCGACAGACCTGCGCGAAGCGAAACTCCCTGTAAACTCCAATTCGCCCGGCCGTAGTCCGCTCTGTGTTTATGACTTTCTCACGCAGAAGCTCGGCGCTGCGCGCCCATTCGGTGCGACACGAAAACGGCTCACCCACCAGTCGATTCACGAAAAGGCTTTCGCTCTTTTCTCGACCATTCATGGACATACGTGTTTCTATGGACACGGGATATCTCACACGGAGGCACGGAGCCACGGAGAAAAGCCGAAGGAAAGAAAAACGATAGACGCCCATCATCCCGTGCAGGAACTCCGTGCCTCCGTGGCTCCGTGTGAGACTTTCGTCTGATAGACGGATTCTCATATCAACAGTCTCACGCAGAGCCGGAGAGCACGACGAATCTCTGCGCCCTCTGTGTCTCTGCGCGAACTCTTGAGACAACTCCGAATCAAGGCTTCGAGAAGAACCGCGAAGCCTTTTCGTGTCTCGACGTAAGACTCTTCTCGCTTTCGTGTCCGCGCCATGCGCGGCGTTCGCGCCCGTCGGCGCGGCGCAGCCCGAAGGGATGCGGACGGCGGAGCGACGATGGACGAAGCCGCAGGCTTCAGTCCCGACGACGCTTCGCCGCCCATACTCGGCGGAACGCCGAGACCTCGCCGACGGTTTCGTGGTCTGCGTCGCAGACGCCATCCTCTGACGACGTTGCACCATTCCGCTATCTCTCCACCACATAATGGAACGTCGCCTGGCCGTCGCGGCCGGCTGTCGAGGCCGTGAAGCGCAACGCCCCGTTTTCGTACCGCGCCGGAACCGCGTAGCGGACACGCCCCTCTTCCGACAGCGCGGACACCTTCCACGCGCCCTCCGGCACGGTCAGCGCGACGTCCGCCGACGCCTTGCGCACGAGCTGCGGCGCCTTGCCCCAGTCGAAGAGGATCTTCCGCGACTCGTCCGTGAACGTGATGTCCGTGCCGACGGTGTCGACCAGATGCACGAGCAGAAGCCGCCGCGACGCGGCGATCTCCGCACCGTCCAGCGCGCTGACCCACAGCGCCGTCGGCTCGCGGCCGCCGACCTGCGCGCGCAGGGGCCCCGCCGTCCACGCGCCGCCCGGCACGAGGCCACCGCACGTGCGCGGCGTCTCGACGACGAACGTCCCCTTCTCCGCGTCGATGCGCACCGCCCCGCCGCATGCGGACGGCAGCGGATCGTCCGCGCCGAGTCCGAGCGCGCGCCGCCGCACGGCGTCCAGGCTCTTGTGCGCGTAGTCGTCCGGGTAGCGGAAGACCTCGCGCACGCCGTCGGGCAGGGCGTCCGCCGCCGTCACCGTGCCGACCTTGCCGTACCACGTGAGCCAGTTGAGGTGATGCCACGTGTCCTCGGACGGCCCGACGTCCGTCGGACGCGCGAAGACGTCCTTCGGGACGACGCTCGCGAACTTGTCGCGCGCCTCCGGGAGGTCACCGCGCAGGTAGAGGCAGACGGCGACCAGGTCCGCCGCGCGCATCACCGGGTCGCCCGCCATGACGAACGCCCCGAGCGGCACCGAGCCGGGATCGGCGTACTGCGTCCGGTCGCCCGCGAAGTCGAAGTGCCACAGCCCGCCCCAGCCCTGGAACGCCGCCGCCGCGCCGACGAACAGGCCCTGCCCCGCGCGGTATGGATTCGGTGCGCAGTAGTTCCACTCCGTGATCGTGAACGGCTTTCCCCACTCCTTGGCGAACGACGGGAAGATCGCGCCCATCGCGTTCTGCACGGGGTTGCCCGTCCCAGCCGTGGACGGCGGCTTCCAGTTCTGGCCGAGGAAGTTCGGATGATCCTGGTAGAAATGCCCGTCCACATAGTCATAGGGCTTCACGCGCGCGAGCCGCGTGTGCATCGGATGAAACACGCCGTTCATGTCGCAGAGAAGCGCCTTGCACCCCAGCTCCTCCCGCAGGAACTGCCGCGTCCGCCGCGCAAAGCGCCGTTCGACGTCCGAGAGAAACAGCTTGAAGGCGACGGCATGCCGCGTCGGCGCCATGACGTTTTCGGGGAACCTCTCCGGGATGTCCGCGTAGTCGGCGGGTGCCCTCTCCCTCTTGGCGGCCAGCCACTTCGCCCACATCGTCCGCCACGCCGCGAATTTTTCGAGACGCGCGGTGTTGGAGCCGAGACAGCCCTCGTTCACGAGCGAGATCCAGCCGAGCGCCGGCTCCTCCGCGAGCGACCGTCCCGTGTAGGCGTTCCGGTGCGTGAGGAAATTCCGCGCAAAGGCCAGGTAGTTGGAGTAGACGCCTTCGTGAACCTGCACGAGGGCCTTGAAGTCCCCCATCCCGATCGTCCCGTCGCGGTCGAAGCCGACGCTCCGCCACGTGATGTTCCAGTTGCGCGAGCAGAAGAGGTCGGTCGTCAGGTAGAGGCCGTTCGCGACGCACGCCGCGACGAGCGCGTCGAAGCGCGCCATCTTCACGGGATCGGGCGTGACGCCGTCCGGCGCGCGCTCCAGCAGCTCCCACTCCTGGTGGTGGATGCGCACGGCGTTGTAGCCCATGCGCGCGAGACGCGCGGCGAGCGCATCCGCTTCGGGCTTGTCCTGCGGACAGATCGCGCGCGTGCAGAGGTTGACGCCATAGAAGCGCGCCGGCACGCCCGGACGCCCCTCGAACGCGAAGTCGTCCCCCTGCGCGACGATCCGTCCCCACTTTCCGGCGGGCGCCCCCGTCGGACGCATCGCCGAGAAGTCGAGCGGCGAGCCGGCGACAATCGCCTTCGCGGGCGCAAACGGCACCCAGTCCTTTCCGCCGGAGATGACGTAATTGCCGTCCGGCCCGACCTTGAGGCCGCCCGGCGCGGAAATCGCCAAGACGGCCGCCGCCGTCACGCCCGGCGCGGGACGATCCGACATCCGCACGCACAGGATCAGCTTGCCGCCGATCTTCGGGTCGCCGTCCATCTCCACGCCGACATGTCGCGGCGCACCGAAGTCGACGGTCATTCGCTCCTGTCCGCGTACGTCAACGAGCGTCAGCCGGCCCACGGCGCGGTCGAAGCAACGCGACTTCGGGTTCACGACGGGGATCGCGACCCGCGCACCGTCCGCGACGAGCGCACCGCCCGCGTAGTCTTCAAGCGGCAACGTGCCGCGCAGCTCCAGCGTGGCGCACGCCGCCTTTTCCTGCGGCGTCAGCGTCCATTCGGCCCGCACGGCGCCGTCCGCGTCGCGGAACGAGCAGACGCCGTCCACGTCGCCCTTGGCCCCCGCCCGCAGCGGAATGAAGCATTTCCGGCTGCCGTCCCCGTCTGGCGCGAGGCCGTCCGCCGCCTCGCGCACCTCCCATATGCCGTTGCGCACGACGTAGGCGCGCGGACGGAACTCGACCCCCGCATACGGCACACGCAGAATCGCCCCGTAGGCGGGCCGCGCCTCCGACGCGCGCGCCGCCGGGGCGGGCGCGAGCAGCAGCCCTGCCGCAAGCGACAGGCGCGCGCCACCGCCTTTTCCGCAGAAGATTCTCATCATCGCCGAGCTGTCTCCCTTTCGTTACCGAATCACGATCGCCAGGCCGCGTCGCACCTTTGCGAGAACGGTGCTGCCCTTGATCTTAAACGTCACCTTGTCGGTCGCGGTTCCGTTCAATTTGCACGTCCACCCCGACAGGTCTGTCGCGCCCGCCAGCGACGTGGCCCGCGCGACGACATAGGAATGCCGCTTGTCGGCGGCAATCGTCTCCGCCGTCTCGGCGAAGCTCACCGTCGCCGCCGTCGGCAGGGTCAGCGTGCCCGTCATGTCAATGGCCGGCGTGTCCCACGTGCAATTGAGGACGGCGCCCTCGACGAGCGCAAACGCGCCCGGCCCGAAGACCGTGCCCGTGAAGCCCGAAGCCGACGCGACCGTGAGCGTCCCGTGCGCGCCGACGGCCACCGCACCCGCGCCCGACAGCCCCGCGACCGAGGCGGAGGCCGGCGTCCGGAACGTCGCCCCTGCGTCGACGGACACCGACGACGCGGCGACCACGCCCGGCACAGCACCCGTCTCCAGCGACTGCACGAGGCGGCGAACCTGCGCCGCATTCAGCGCGGCGGCGAAGACCTGCACGTCGTCGAGCTTGCACTCGAAGCGACTGGTCTTGTCCGGGTTGTAGGCGATGTAGACCGTGCCGTTCGCGTCGATGTCGGGCGTCACGTTCGATTCGCTGTTGACCCTGTACCCGTCCTGATAACACGTCAACGTCTTCGCGTCCGCGTCATAGACGAACGTGCTCGTCACGTAGCTGTTCGCCAAAATGCCGTCCGACGTCTGCTTCTCGGAGTCCCCGGACGTCTTGTCTTCACCTTTGTCCGTCTTGCCCTTCCACGAATAGCCCAGACGCCGCGGATTGTTGCCGTTGCTGATGCGGAAGAACCTCCCCGCCGTCGTGACGTTGCCCATCGAGAACAGGTCGAGCCCCTGCCCGCCGCCCGTGCCGGACAGGCGGACGTTGACCGTGAACGAGGCGCCGCCGGACGGGAACTTGGCGGGAAGCCCCGTGTCGCTCGACTTCAGATACGCGCCGTCCTTCGTGAAGCGCGCGGCAGAACCGTAGTCGTCCGCGTCCGTCGTCAGGCTCAGCGTCCCGTTGACGACTTCGAGGTCAGAACCGTTGCCGCTCGTGTCCTTGCCGGGATTCTCCGCGTCGTTGAACGCCCAGTGCGCCACGGGGACAGGATCGGCCGCCGCCTCCGCCGTCGGCGCGGGGAACGGGGTTTCGCACAGGGTCTTCACCTCGTCCGCCGAAAGGGCGCGGTTGAACACCAGCAGTTCGTCGTAGTCGGCGACGACCTTGTTGCCAAACGTGAGAGGCTTGTTGGCCAGGTTCCAGTCCTTCGTCTTCGTCACGGGATTTCCCCCGTTCGTGTAAAGCGTCAGCACCTTGCCGTCAAACGTGAGGGCATACTGACGCCACGCCCCGTTCTGCCACGGAGACTGCACAACCCAGTTTCCCTGAAGCGTCATCAGGGAGCCGGTCGCCTGCCCGCTCGCGGTCGTCGCGCCCAGGACAACCTCCTGCTCTTCGTCCGACGTCCAATTGCCCAACTGAAGAAACCATCCCCCGTTCGACCACGTGTCCGTTGACGTCGTGCGCACCCAGAACGAGATCGTGAACGGCGTCGTTTCCTTGATGAAGGTGTTCGCCGCCGTCTGCATCTTCGCCGCGCCATCGAAGCGGACGCAGCGCGAACCGCCCAATCCGTCCGCGACGGAGGTCGGCGCGCCGGACGCGACCTTCAGGCCGTTCGCGCCCACGTCGTCCGTCGTGAGGTCGCCGTCGAACGTGTAGCGGCTGACCAGTCCGGCGGGATAGCCCGAAAGCGCCGCGCCGGCCGTATCGGCGGCGATCAGCGTGCCGGCCTTGACGCGCATCGTGCCCGTCAGCGTGTTGCCGCCCGACAGCGTCAGGGTCTTGCCGGACGCATCCAGCGCGAACGTCCCCGCGCCCGACAGCCGCGCACCGTACGCGCCGCCGTCCGTCACCGTGAGCGTCTTGCCCTCGGCGATCTCGATGCCGCCGACGGCCGCGTCGCCGGACACGCCGGCGACCGTCTGGTCATGCGAGACGACCAGCGTCCCCGTCTCGACATTGACGATCTTCGCCTGAGGGCCGAGCGAACCCGTCACGTTCAGCCGCGTCTCGCGCAGACGGAACGTACCGGCGAATTCGGGCGAATCGCCGGAGAGCGTCCATGTCTCGCCGCCACGCAGGGCGAACGTGCCCGGGCCTGCCAGCGAACCTGCGAACGTGCCTTTCGCCTGCAGGAGCGTCGCCCCCTGTCCGCCGTCGAGCGTCAACTTGTCAGACGTGCTTTCGGACGTCAGCCGACGGATCGTAAACGACTTCTCGACCGTGACCTGCGCGCCGTTCTTCAGGGCGAGGTCGCCCGCCCCATCGGAAGTCAGACCGACCTTCATGACGGCGGTCACGCCGTCCAACGTAAACGTACCGCCGCTCATTCCACCCGTCCATGTGCCGGCGATCCAAAGCGTGCCGTCGCCCGAAATCGTCAGGTTCCAGCTGTCAGCGCTCCAACCCCACTGTCCGACCGCGAACTGGGCGTCGAGCGTCGTGCCGGCAGGAATCTTGATTGTGCCGGCCTTCGGCTTGACCGTCTTCGTCTTGTCCGCCGTCCAGACGATCTTCCCCTTGTCTGCGCCGAACGTGACGGCGCCGAACGTCGTCGCCGCGTCGTTGTGGATCGTCGCGCCGCCCGCAACCGCCGAGAAGTCGAGGTCGTTCGCCTCGGACCAGTTCGGCGTCGCGTTCCAGTTGGCGGCGTCGCTCCACGACTTGCCGTCGCCCCGACCTGTCCAGGTCAGTTGCCCAGCCCAGACGCCGCCCGTGGCCAGTCCGACTGCGAGCGCAGTCCAGCACCGGTTCGCCCGTTGATTTTGCTTCTGTCTTCTCATGGTTCTCTCCTTATTTTGTGGTTGTGGTTATTTGGTTGGGATTGATTCGGAATTCTCGAACGCGACCCGGACGGACGCGATCTCGGTGGGCTGGCTGAAGTCCGCCGAGACCGTCCGCACGATCCCCAGGTTCGGCGGCGGCGCGGACGGATTCGTCTCCGTGCCCCAGAACGGCTTCAGGTCGCCGACCGGCACGCGGACGGTCTTCCAGTCCTTCTCCAGCGGGAAGTCCCAGCCGTAGTAGACCTCGTTCGCCTGCGTGAAGACGATCCGCACAGAACCGGGCTTGCCGTCCGCCGAACGCAGCGTCACGACGACCTCCCGACCGGGGCCGGGCCGCCCGAAGAGACGCTCGAACGACGCCGCGTCGAACGGCGTGTGCTGCGAGACGGGACCCTTCGCGAAGACCGCGTCCGTCGCCGTGAAGCCGAGGGCGTCCAGCCCCAGCGGCCCCTTTGCCGTGTAGCGGCGGCCGCCGGGGCCGTCGAACTGGCCATGCCGTACCGCCCGCGTCACGTCAAGGAACTCGAAATCGGATGCCGTCGGATAGTCAGGAATGACGAACGGCGGCGTGTCCAAGGCGGCGAGCGCGGCGCGGGCCGCTGCGCCGAACGCCGCCGCAGCCTCGACGACATAGTCGCCGGGCATCAGCGCGACCGCGCCGTCCGCCGCCGTCGCGACGACCGCCCCGTCCCCGTCCGCGCGGCGCACGCGCCAGGCCGCGCCCAAGCCAGGCAACGACAGGCGGAGGGTGCGCGCCTCGCGGACGACCATGTGCTTGGGCGACGTGTTGCCCTCGTAGGGATCGGCGAGGTCGAGGACGTTCGGATAGAGCTGAAGCCGCCAGACGCCGTGCGCCGCCCAGTCGAGAAAGTACGCGCCGTTCCCCGTCGCGGCGGCGACGGACGAGGCGCCGACGCCCCAGACGCGCCGCAGACGTTCCGGCGCGGGCGGCGGGTCGAGCGGATCGGCCGTGTAGAGGTAGTCCTCTTCCGTCACCAGCTGGGAGAGGTTGCGCCGCGCGTCGATCCGCACGCCGATGTCGTCGAACCGCAGCGCGTCGATGTCGGGCGTGTAGGGGCAGCCCAGGGGCGAACGGCGGAAGACTTCGGCGGCGATGGCGAAGGAGATCGCCTTCGCGGGGGTGTAGACGAGGTTGAGGTGGTGGGTCTTCCACGCGAGGTTGCGGTCGGCCATCGCCAGCGCGTCATACTGGAACTGGTTCGCGACGGAACAGCCCTCGTGCCGGAACTCCCGCGCCATCGCGGGATACATGTAGGCGCCGCCGACGTCCGCGCAGTCGAACTCGTAGATCATCTTGAGCTTGTCCGCGACGTGCGCGTCGCCCTTGATCGTCGTCGCGGCGATGCGCCCGAGCTGGCTACCGGGGAGTTCGCGGTCGGCGATCAGCCCCGTCGGGTAGTCGCTGCCCGTCACGCCGTCGACCGTCGACGCGCCGCAGGCGACGTTGCGCCCCTCCCAGCAGTTGTAGAAGATCGGCTTGTCCGTGCCGGTCGAACGCAGGGCGGACGCGAGCCGGTCGATGTATTCCGTCACCTTCGCGTCCGGCCAGTCCTTCGGATAGTGCGGCTCGTTGATGAGCTCAAAGGCGATGATCGCGGGATCGTCGGCATACCGCCTGCCCGTGTAGCGGTTGACGTGGCTCGCGAACGCCTTCAGGAACCGCTCCTGAACCGCCCACGCGCGCGGGTCGGACGTCATCTGCCGGATCGTCCAGTCCGCCGAAAATCCGCCGCGCGCGTCGTCCGCCGTGTGCCACCACGCGATGGGCGTCAGGACGGTCTTGATGCCGTTCGAGGTGCAGAGGGCGATCAGGTCGTCCAGCAGCGCCACATGCTCGTTGTCGACGAACCCGCCCTCCTTGGTCGAGAACTCCACGTCGAACGTGTGCAGGCGGATGCAGTCCAGCCCAAGCCGCCGGAAGTGCGCGACGTCACGGCGCATCTGCTCGCGGATGTCGAGGCCGCGCGCCTTGAAGAATCGGTACTCGCCGCGGAACGGCGCATAGTAGTTCACGCCGAAGCGCGCCTCCATCGCCTTGGGCGCGGCGGACGCCGGAAGCGCGAAAGCCGCGCCCGCACAGGCGCACAGCACAAGCGCGCGCAGGGCCATCAGAAGGCCCCCTGCGGCGTTTTCAATGAGTGGGGGGGGGGGGGACTGGAAACGTGGGC
>DCMF01000101.1 GCA_002321305.1 Verrucomicrobia bacterium UBA1629
CAGTGAGACGCCGAGGCCGCTCCCGGCGAGCCTCTGCATGGACGTCTTCGTGCGGTCAAGGAACTCCACGGCGAGCGCGAGGACGAGCCTGTCGTCCTTGGCGGCGAACATGACGCCGGAGTGGTGTCCGAGTTCGCGGCGCACCTTCGCCTCGTCGAGCGACCCGTCGGCGGAGGCGTACCGCGCGCCGTCGTGCGCGAGAAGGGGAAGGGACATGAAGCCCTCTGCCCCTGCGGTCGAGAACTTGAACGTCAGGCGCATTCCCGCTCCTCCTTGTCCTCGCCGTCGTCATTGCCGTCCGTGACGTCGCGCTCGGCGTCCCACGGGAGCGGGCCGTCGTCCTTCGGGCACTTCACGACCCACTCGCCGAAGCGCGTGCAGAACGTCTCGCCCGTGTCGGGGTCGCGCCCGCACAGGGCGCATGACAGCGTGTCGCTCATCTCACCACTCTCCTTTCGGGAACCTGCTTGCCGCCATAGCGTCGTCGTGATTCCTCGCGCTCATGTAGAGATTGTGCATATACTGGAGTTCCGCTTTGCGACGGTAGTAGTCCCTCTCGACCCTGCGGTACTCCCTCATCTTTTGGTCTCTTACTGCGCAAAGGCATTCGCACCGACGTGACATCATTTCGCCGCCTCTCTTTCCTTGCACTGGCAACTCTCGCTGTGGATGATGTTGCCCTTATAACAGCTGGAGTAGATAATGTATTCATGTCCCTTGACCTCCACCGTCTGTACATCATATCCGAGAGTAGAGATTTCTTTTTTGACCGCCGGGTTCTCACCGCATCCGGCGCAGACAAGGGCCGCTCCAATAAGAAGGTATCTCATCACTCCGCCCCGCTTTCCGCCGTCTTCGGCCTCCCCAACGCCTGCCGCCCCTCCAGCACGTCGATGATGCGGAGCATGACGGCTATCACGTCATAGCACTCCTCGACCGCCGCCGACCTGTCGCCGCGCGCAAGGGCCTCGACGACCTCATGCAGTTCGCAGTTCACAAGCGTATCGGCGCATGATCTTCCACGTTCCTTCTCGACATCAACTTGTCCACGCCAGATATCCAGCGTCTTGTTTGCGTGACTGACATTGCACTCGTCGAGGCTCACCCGATCCGCGAAGTAGGGGTGCTTCGTCTTGGCGTTGTGGTAGTGACGCGCGATGCTGATGACGGTCGCCGCGTCCAGCGCGTCGTGAACGATTGATTGATCACTCGACTTTTTCGTGTTTTCCATGGTTGTTCCTTTGGTAGGTTATCTTGCTATTTTGCCAGAATTTGGTAGGTTATCCCCGAACTTGGTAGGTCATTGGTAGGTCACGGCTGACGCCGAATAGTCGATGAACGCTCGACTTTTCACTTGGCTTTTTCTCCTTCGTTGTAGATGCGCTGTGCATCGCGGACGGCATCAAAGCATTTGAACATCACGACAGTCTCGCACTCCAGCACGGGCTTCAGCGCGGCGCGTAGGCGCGCGTTGTCTATGTCCTGTTGCTCGTTGATCTTCTCGCACATGGAGAGACGGTCTTTCATACGGGCGTTCTCGCGCAACAGTAAACTAAATTCGATTGCCTGTTGCGCAATCTCCGTCAACTGTCTGGGGGTGAACTGTGACAGCCTGTACGCCGCCTCGATGCGGTCGGCGAGGGCGCGCATCTCGTCCGGCACGACCCCGCCGCCGTATTCGGCAGGATAGCATTTCTCCGGGTTTTTCTCCCGTATCTCGGCCACGATGTCCGAGATTGTCTCATGATTCTTGCTCTCGCTCATTTTGACTCTCCTTTTCGTTTTCGTCAAACATAACTTCGTTCGGGTGTTCGGCTCTCCAAAGTTTCGCCGTCATGTGCTTCGCGTAGGCGAGGTGGTCGTCACGCTCCATCTCCCAGTTCCGGCACGCGCAATAGAGCCAGTCCAGCAGCTCGCGTTTCTTCAGGCGCAAGAGCGTACTCTCCGCCGGGAGGAACGCGATCACTTCAATGTCATGAAATTCTGGTTTCATTCCGCGCCTCCCTTCGCCTTTTCGAGGGCCGCTTTCCAGTTCAGAACATGGCAGCCTAAACAATATTCTGGCCTGTATTCACGACCGTCGCAATTCCCGCACCGTTCTTCAACCGCCTCGCGCAACGCCTCGTACAGTTCGGGCGCGGCGGAGATCAGGCGCGCGTTCGCGTGTGCCTGATCGAGGTCAGGCGTCTCGTCAGTATCCATGTTCGCAACGGAAAGCCCGTGCGCCTCCTCGACCCACGC
Source organism: Verrucomicrobia bacterium UBA1629 (assembly GCA_002321305.1). Taxonomy (GTDB): domain Bacteria; phylum Verrucomicrobiota; class Kiritimatiellia; order RFP12; family UBA1067; genus UBA1067. The sequence goes on from DCMF01000101.1 coordinate 2,242, forward strand.
GGCTGTTTCCGTCAGCGCGCAGTCCCACGGCGCGGGGCTGATACCCAGTTGTTCGAGCGTCTTCATTTCGCCTCCTCGCTTTCTGTCTTCTTGAATTGCGGACGTCAGGGCACCAGTGCAACGTGCCCTCGTCCTTCCTGAAGTTCGCGCACTCGCCGCACGTATGCCCGTCGGACGGGCGGCGGTTCCATCCTCCGACGGCCTCGCCGCGCTCGTAGTCCGTTCGGTTCGCGCCGCAGTTCTGGCACTCGACCTTGAACGGTGCGCCGCCGTATGCGTAGCGGTCTTCTGTCAGTACCGCCCTACCCCCGCAGAAGGGGCATGGCCTCAGTTTCACGTCGCTCATTTCGCCTCCTTCCCCGCCTCGGCGTAGAGCCATAATGCGAAGCAATCATACTTTTCTTCAGCGAATTTGCACTTATGGCACATACAGTCGCAGGACTTATCGAATACCTTATATGCCTCCTCCGCCGTCTTGTACACGTCGAGGTTGCGCACGGGCTTGTTCCGCTCGCGCTCTACGGCGTCGGCAAGATCTTTTACAACTTCCTGACTTTTCCACAAAGGAGTAGTTGCCGAAAGGTAATCATTGACGACCGCCTCCGCCGCCTCCAGCAGCGTCGGCTCGCGAGGCGCGACGTACTCCCTTGTAAGCCATTCTTCAAACGGCAGCCCTTCGGCCTTGCGGTGGGCGGCATACGCCTCCAGGGCGTTAGCCGTGTTTGGGTACTTATCAATGTTCTTCATTTCGCTTCGCTCCTTTCGTTTCAATTCATCCAATGACAGTTGACACGCTTTTCGGCAGGGCTTCGGGCGAAAACCTCGCCTTGCCGATCTCCACGCCGTACCAGAACCACGAAGGGCCGTCGCCCCTCATGTGTTCGATCCGCCGCGCGTGGTAGCCCTTCGCGGTGAACCTCTTCGCGACTTCCATCGCGCACCACTCCGGCCATCCCGTCCTGTAGAGGTAGCTGTTGCCGCACCGTTGAAGGTCGTCCAAGACCTTTCGGGTCGCGGCCTCGATCTTCGCGTCCTCCGCCGCGCCGTAGTCGTTCTGCGGGATCTCAATCATCGCCGAGCCTCCTTGTCTGCCATGGCCTTCTCGACTGCCTCGGCAAGCTCGCCGAACGTCCGCGCGCCGTGGATGTCGTCGTCCGGGATCGCCACGCCGAACTCCTCCTCGATGGCCATGCACCACTCCGTGCGGTCGAGGCTGTCAAGCCCCAGCGACGCGATCTCCGTGTCGTCCTTCACCTGTGCGGGCGCGATGCCTTGCCTCTCGGCCAGCGCCTCGCGCATCTTGCTTTTGATCTTCTGTCTGTCCATGTTCATTTTCCCTTTCTGCTTTGGTTTTTCCTTTTCGTCACGAGACGAAGTTCTCCGCGCCCGATCAGTCTGAGGGCGTATTGAATCTGCCAGCTGGCGAACCATCCACGCGCGGTGTATCGCCCGTTCCAGTAGACGGCTTCCAGCCTTGAAAGCTCTCCAATCGAACGCACCTTGCGTCCGGGTCTGTATTTCGCCCTGCTGATGTAGCGCGCACGACGGCGGACGTTTGCGGGGGCGTTGTGTCGGGCTTTCCTCCTCGCTGCTTCCCACCACCAGATGAGCATTTCGAGCGGCGGGGGCGGAATCATGATGGCATACGGTTTCTCGCTCATGCTACGCCTCCTGCCTGCTTCAGCGCGCTCTCCAGTTCGGTGCGCACCTCCGCCGCGCCCATGAGGGACGAGTGCGCGAGGAACGCATGGGCCTTGCGCGCTGCGTCGTAGAGCGCGGGAAGGGCGCAGAACGCCTTGGCGTCCGCCTCCGCCGTCGCGCCCCATGTCTGCGCGAAGTCCTCGCGCCACGGCTTGCCGTCCGCGTCCGTGTCGTGGCACGTCAGCACCATTTCGCCGAGCGCGTTGGCCTCCGCCGTCCACGGCGCGGGGGCGCATCCGAGTCCGAGGTCGTCGAACCGCTTGATCTTCCGATCTCCCTTCATCGCGCGCCGCCTTTCGTCTTGGACACCAGCCGTCTGCGCGCAGGCTTCGCGCGTTCGCGGGCCACCGCGTCGGCGAGCCTGCAGAACGCCTTCAGCTCCTCGTCGGTCTTGTAGAACCTCTGCTCGAACGCCTCCAGCATCTCCTGCGCGGCCTCCAGCAGGGTCTTCTCGTCCCTGTGCGGCGCGGGCTTCCGGCTGGTGCGCACACGACGGCTCCCAATGGTCATGCCTGCCATGTCCTCACCTCGCCTCCAGCATGAGCGTCCGCCCGACCTGTGCGGCTGGCGCGCAGCGGCTCTCGCACGGACGCGAGAGGTTGACCGACTGCGCGGCCTCCATCCCTGCGGCGACGGCCCAGGCGTTGGTCTCGCGCGGGCGGTGCCGGACGTCGGTGACGGCGTTGTTCTGCCTGTACCTGTCGAACGCGGCCTCAAGCCGCCTTTTCTCCGCCGCGAACGTTTCGAGGTCGTTGCGCAGGGGATGGGCCGTCAGCTTCTCGTTGATGACGTGAAACCAGCCGCGCATGAACGATTCCTTGCTGAACTTCAGGTGCCCATGCCACGTCCTCGCGTGATTCGCCCGCGCCGCGCGGCAGTGCTTACGGCACTCGCGGATGAGGATGTCGAACGCATAGCGCGCCACGTCGATGTTGATGCGTGTGCCGAACCACGAGAGGTGTCCGTGCCCCAGCCTGTTCACGCAGAACATCACCTGAACCGCGAAATGCTCTCGGATGATCCATGCGGCCATGCCGAACTCGCACCCCCTGTAGGCTCCGGTCGTCGCCTCGTCGGCCTTGACCGTCCGACCGACGTCCGGGCCGACCTCGACCGATTCGAGCGCGATGCCGTGCCTGTCCGCGATGCGCCGCGCGGCAAGCTCCGCCGCCTGACGCTCGCCGTCCGTACCGGCCCGCCGCGCGAGCCTCATGATGTGGCGGAGCTTGTCGAGAACCGCCTCCATCGGGTCCGCCGACCCGCTGATTCCGTCTGTCATGTCTGTCTTCCTGTCTTTTGGTTGTGTCGTCTCGAATGTCCGCCTACACCCGCTCGAACTTCAGCCCGCTGGCCGTGAGCCAGTCACGGAGCGCGAAGAGCTTCGAGCGCGGCCCGGCGATTCGGAGCGTGTAGGTCATTTCGGGGTCTTCGGACGATGCCGCGCTCTCCTGAGCAGGGGAGTCCGTGTGCGCTTCGGGCGCGGGGCTGTCCGCGACGGGCGCGGGCGTCTCCGCCGCGTGCATGGCCGCGCGCCGTTCGGCGAGGCGGCGTTTCGCCATCTCCTCCGCACTCGGCTCCGGCTGTGTCGCCGTCCGCTCGGCCTCGGCCTTGGCGCGCGCCTCCTCTTGGGCCTTCTGCCGCGCGGCGATCCGCTCGGCCTCGGCGATCTGGCGGTCGATGTCCCTGAAGGCCGTGTCCGCGTCGTAGTCCCAGCGCGCGAGCGCGTAGTAGGCCTTGGCGACCCACTCGTCGCCCTTCGGCCCGTAGATGCGCCGGGCGTTCGCGACCTGTTCGCGGCACCGCTTCACCTCCGCTTCCAGCTGTGCGCGCGTGCGGTTCGCGCTGGCGGACTGCGTGAGCATTTCGGGCTTGATGCAGTTCCCCCAGTGGTCGCTCTCGATGAAGGGCTGCGCCAGCTCGTCGCCGTCGCTCTTGACGGCCTCGTTGACCAGCGCGAGAAGGGCGTCCCTGACTTCCGCGCGCTTGCGCTCGCGCAGCTCCGCGTCGTGCGCCTTGATCTGCTCGCCGATCTTGGCCTCGATGGGGCGCGCGATGGCGACCAGCTCCCTGACGCGCTTCAGGAACACGTCGAGCGGGCTGTTCCACTTGGCCTTCGTCTCGGTCCCCGCCTTGGTGAGCTGGCCGATGACCCTGTTGATCTCGGCTCGGATGCGGCGGGCCTCGGCGACCTCGCCGTCGCCGACCACGAGGCCGTCGTACTTGGCCACGTACTCTGTGAGCTGTCCCTTGAGCTCGTCGTAGTTGAACATGATCTCCGCCGGAAGCCCCACGCCGGGGGCCAGCTCCGTGGAGATCACGAGTTCCATCTTGTTTTCATCCATGTCTGTCTGTCCTTTTTCCGTTGTTGTCTGTTGTCGGCGCGTCACGGACGCGCCTGAAGTCACTGTCGCCCCGGCCGCTCGCCCAGCGGCCCGTTTTGGGCGGATTGCGCAGGGCGCGCGAGAACGGGCCTCTGCGGCGTCCGCGCGTCCGGGCTGGTAGATTCCTCGTCCGGACGGCTCGGCGCGCTCTCGCGCAGTCCTGACGGCCTTTCCGTCGATTCCGCGAGGGTGGCCGCAACCTTCCGGGCCGGATCGGGCTTTGCGGAGGCGTTTTCGCGGAGGAACGCCTCCTGTGCCGCCCGGATGGCGGCGTTCGGGCGGCTCCGGCGCATCGACCGCCCCCTGAACGGGATCTGCACGAACATTTCCGAGAAGCGGTCGAGTATGCGCTCGTCCCCGTAGCGCGCGTTGATGGCGCGCGCGTTGAGGTTGCTCGTCGCGTGCGTCCGGCAGGGGCTCTCCAGCCGCTTGTCGAGGATGTACGGGAGAATGTCGAACTTCCCCCCGAAGTGGTTGAACACGGGCTCGGCCCCGATGTCGTCCAGCACGACCTCGTTGCAGGCGTTGTCGTCGAGCCAGTCACGCAGGGCCTCCACGCCCATCTCCAGCGTCCTGACCATCGGGAAGATGACCACGGACGGCACGCGGCCCGTGCGCGCAATCCGGATGTTGAGGGGACGGAGGAGGCGGAAGAACATCGTCTTGCCCGTGCCCACGTCGCCTGAAAGCCAGAGGCCATAGCCCTGTATGTACCGCTCCAGCGCGACGAGCGACGCTTCCGTCGGGCGGTATCCGGCCCGCGCCATCTCCAGCGCGCGCGCCCTGACGGCCTCCGGCCTCACGATGACGTCGGCGCACGGCGGCCTTTCGAGCGCGCCCGTCACCTCGGCCATGATCTCGTTGAGTGTGCTTGCATCCATCGTCTGATCCCCTTCAGTCCGCAAAGCGGCTGTAGTCAAAGTTCTCCGACACGCCCAGCTTCACGCCCGGCGGCTGCGTTCCGCGCGCGCGTCCCGCGTCCCGTCCGGCGTTCCTCTGCCTCTGCCGCCAGAACGCGCCGAGCTGCGACTTGAACGTGCGGCGGTTGAGCGTCACGAGCGCGCCGCCCCGGTTGACCCGCTGCCAGCCGACGGCCTCCCACTCGCCGAGGAACTCCGGCAGGTACGATTCGGGGACGCCCAGCTGGCGGGCGTAAAGCCGCATCTCGTCGTCTGTCGGCAGGATCGGCTGGCCGTCCGCTGCGCTTTCGCTTTCGCGTCCTTCGTGCGCGCGCGGGCGCGCGGGATCGCGCGCGATATCTCGCGCAGTATTACCCCCAGTAAGTATATTATTATTACCAGTACAGGTACAGGCTAGTACCGTAGGGGGTTGTAGGGGGGAGTTTTTGCTTTCGCTTTGCTTTTGTTTTGCTGTTGATTTGCTTTCGTTTCGCTTTCGTTTGCTCGCGTTCCTGTTGCCGATGCCGCGTGTGGTTCCGCGTCCGGCCAGACCACCGCGCCGCCCGGCCTCTGACCGTGCCGCCATCGTCGCGATCGAGCGGTCGATTTCGGGTTTGATGAGCGTGAACACGCCGAAGGTCTGGCTCTCGACCGACGGCTCTGTCCCGTTGAACGCATAGCCGAGGATCATGTCGATGTACTCGGCCTTCTGCGCCTCGGTGCCGAGCCGCCAGTAGTAGTCGGCGTATGACCTGAAGAACGGGATGTATCTCCTGTCGTTCATCGTCACTCGGCCCTCTCCAGCCATTTCTGCGCCTTTCCGGGCGCGTAGTACGGCTTGACGATGCGCTTGGCCTCGGCGACCTTCATGCCGGGGTTCGCGCCCACGAGCGCGTCGCAGATCCGCGTCTTGGAGACCGTGGCCAGCGACATGAGCGCGTTCGCGTCGATGCCGCGCTTCCCGACCTCGTTCGCGAGGCCGACGATGTTGGCGAGGGCTTCGCTTCCCGGCTTGAGCCTGTACCGCCAGCTCACGCCGCCGCCGCTGACGGAGGCATCCTCCACGGGGACGCCGCCCTCGATCTGCTCGTCCAGCCGCCGCCTGACCTCCTTCTCGACGCGCTCGCAGATCGACTTCACCTGCTTGGCGACGACGAGCTGCTGCGCGAGCGGCAGGGACGGGAACTTCGCGCCGTCCTGCACGAGTGCGAGCGAGCGGTCGGTCGCCGGGCACGCGCTGAGGCGCGGGCAGTACTGGCAGAAGTGGTTCGGGCACGCCTTGGCGAGGTCGTCGCCGCTCTCCAGCCGCGCCGCGACGATCCTGTGCGCGCGCTTCCACGCCTCGTCGGCCGTCACCGTCATGCGCTCGACCTCTCGGCTTCCGCCGTGCAGGATGACGGCCTCGATCAGCGGCGGCGCAAACGGGTCGCGCGACGCGATCGCAAGGCCGTAGCCGAGGGGCTGGGCCATGAGGTCGCACGCGTTCGTGCTATACGTCTTGTAGTCGCAGACGACGATCCTGTCCGGCAGGACGGCGTACACGTCGCACGTGCCGCAGATGCCGTCCAGCTCGCCGTGCCCGCAGATGCTGACGCGCGCCTCGCCGCACGGGGCGTGCGAGCCGAGGATCGCGCTGGCCTCGCCGAACGCCCACTCGGCGCGGGCGCGCTCGTCCGCCGTGACGCCCGTGGGGGCGACGGCCTCCGCTCCGGCGCAGCTGTCCACGAGGTACTTGAGCCAGGAGTGGGACCGCGTCCCGCTCCTGGCCTCCTCGCTCTCAACGCCGCCGGGCTGCTTGCACGGGCAGACCTCCCACGCGGGCCAGTTTGACATCGAAAGGGGATGGTGCGCCATGTCAGAACGGCTCCTTTCCGCTCTCTGCCGCGACGGTGGCCTCGGTCGGCTTCGCGGGGGCGGGCTGCGCCGTCTCCTGGGCCGCTGGCTCGGACGCCTCTCGCGTGTCCGTAGGCGCGGCTTCGGACGGCTTCGCCGAGGCGTCGATGAGCTGCGCCGCCGTGACGGGCTTCTTCGACGCCTCGTAGGGCGCGGGCGAGACGCTTCCGCCGTCGACTTCGACGGGCGTGTCCGCGACCTCCTCCGCCACGCGCATCCCCTTGAGGACGTCCGGAAAGCCGTCGCGCAGGGCGAAGGTGCGGGCGCGGTTGAGCATCATGCGCACGGGGTACTGCGTCCACGGGCCTTGCTTGCCCCAGAGGCCCGCGACCTCGGCCTGGTGCTTCGAGAACATCCCGACGAACGGCTCCCTGACGCCCTTGCGCTTGGCCGTGACCTTCACGCCCGTGCATTCCTTCACGCTCGGAAGGTACTCCGTCCTGATGTCCTCCAGCAGCCCGGAGGCCATCACGAGGCCCACGAGCGCGTCGCCCCAGATGCAGGGCATCCCGTTGATGACCGCGATGTTCTGGATCGCCGCGAGGACGTCCATCCCCATTGGAAGCCCGAACGCGATGCAGATCGCGCACTGCTCCTTGGTCTTTCCCTTCGGGGCCATTCCCGCCGCGACGAGCTGGCCCGTAAAGTCCAGCACGGCGGCATACGTCTTGAACTGGAGCTTGCCCTGCGGGTCGAACACGATGTCCGTTCCCGTTCGGGTGGCCACAGCCGTTGTCGTTTGCGTTTCGTTCATGTTGTCTGTCTGTTTTCGTTGTTTCCTGTCATGCGTGGCCCACGCGGGCCAGTCGCAGAATCCGTCACGCCCAGTGGTAGTCGCTGCACGCGCAGCACAGGGCGCAGAACGCGGCGAGGAGGGCGAAGAACAGGATGCCGCCCGTGATTTCGCACGCGATTTCGAGCCGCCTGCTCATGCGCACCTCGCCTTCAGGTTCCGCTGGTACCTCTCGACCCATTCCGGCGCAGGGCGCGCCTTCACCCAGTCCTCCACGTCGGAGAACAGGTAGACGCACTTTCCCTGCTTGCCGTCGCGGAGCTTGTGCGCGGCGACCTTCATCTCGCACGCGAGGCGGCGGAGCGTGTTCTCCGGCACGCCGAGCAGCCGCTCGACCGTCGCCGCGTCCGCGAAGAACGGGCGCGGGGCGTCGTCCGGTCTCGATGCCTGTTCAGCGGACGCCACGGATGACCCCCTGCTTCTCCTGCTGCTGGAGCTGCGTCGTGCGGATCGAGACCGCCGTCTCCAGCTCCTTCGCCTTGCTCCGGCCCGCAAGCCTGCAGAGCCGAGAGAACTCGTGGTGGAGCCTGTTCGGCAGAAGCCCGCCGACGAACGTCTTGCCCCGGCTGTACTGTTCGCTATATCCCATCTCTGTCTTTTCCCTTCGGAAGGGTTGCCGCTACCTTCGCTGCCGCACGTTGCCGTCTCCGGCTGCGCGGTCGAAGGGTGGCCGCAACCTTTTGGCGTTATGAAATCCTGAACTCCACTCCTGTGGCCTTGGCTCGCTTCGGGTAGCGGCAACCTTCGCCGCAAAAGGCGTTGTGCGCGGCCAGCGCCAGCGCCTTGACGTCATCCATCGTCGGATGCGCGATCCCCGTCATTGTCCGCGTGAAGGCCCTGAGGCGGGCCAGTTCCGTGCCATCAATCCCGATGGCCAGCTTTCCGTCACTTGTGACGTGCGATTTCATTTTTCTTCCTTTCCTGTATGGCCCACTCGACGTCTTCCGCGTCCGGCTCAATGTTTGCGAGCTCGCGTTCGAGGGCGAGAAGGGCAACATCCTGTTCGGTCGCAAGCGGGTTCTCGCGCTTCAGGTCGCGCACGCGCTTGCGGAGCTTGGCGCGGAGCCGCAGCTGCATCCGCAGCGTAATCCGCGTCTTGTCGAGAGAGGGCATCATGCTCATGGTCGTCTGTCGTAATTCGGTTTGTCTGTCTTCCCAGAAAACAGGGAGTATTATACTACGGTTGCCGCTACCCGTCAATGGGGTATTTTAGATTTCTTTTTGTCGATCCGGCCCGCGTCATGCGGCGATTTCCTCGATCGTCGCGAAGACGCGCGTCACCTTGTTGGCCCGCTCGCCGAGCGACCCCTTGTAGGCCACCTCCGCCATGTCCATCCGCGTGCCCAGCCGCTCCGGGTTGAACACGGGGTAGGTGAAGGCGTTGAAGAGCTTCCACGCCGTGTCGGCCTTCATGGTCTGCGCGGTCGCGCCCTGCTCGAACTGGAACGCCACGTCCCGTCGCATCTGCTCGACGCGCCCGTGCGCGGGCGTCCCCTCCTCGAACCGCTGGGGGTAGATGCGGTCAAGCGCGCGGCGCAGATGGGAGGCCGTGACGGGGACCTCGGCCAGCCGCTCGCACCGCTGCCGCAGGGCCTCGGACATCTTCGCCTGCTCGGCGATGGCATGGACGGCGGCCTGCACGAGGAGTCCCGCGCCGCCCGTGTGGCGGACGGAGTAGCCGTCCTTGCGCGCCTCCTTGCGCGCGGCGGCGATGCAGTTCTGGCAGAAGATGCGCACGTTGGTGAACCCGATCACGAGCGACCCGCGTCCGCAGGGGTTGCTGAACAGGAGCCGCGCCCTGTGCGGGCTGTCGTCGCCCCGGATCGAGAATGCGTCGCCCACCGTCGCCGTCACGAGCCCTGTCCCGGCCCCGTGGATCGTGCCGACGGTCTCCAGCCTCATGCCGGGGACGTGCGGCATGATGTCGTTGACGATGTAGTCGAACACGTCGAGGTGCTGCACGGGCTGGAACTTCTCGCCGACCGCCGGGCACGGGATGAAGGCGTCGTCGGTGTCGCGCCGCAAATGGAAGTGCCCCGGAAGGGCGTTCCCGTTGGCATCATACGAAGGATGCTTCTCGATTTTGAAGTCGAGTGCGGCGCGCGCCTCCGCAATGTCGATGTGGTCTCGCGCGACGCCGTCCGTGTTGAACACGCCGGACAGGCGTCCCCTGATGGTGCTGAAGCACGTGTCGTTTGCTGTCATCGCTTTCATTTCCTGTTGTCTCCTCTTGGTTGTTGTGTCAGTTGTACTTTTTCAGGATCGCGTCGTATGCGGCCATGTCTGCGGCGTTCTTCGCGCTGGGGCGAATGTCCCATCCCCTGTCGTAGGCGCACACCTCGCGGCGCGGCTTCCGATTCCGAGGATAGTTCCGGGTGATGAACAGCTTGCTCACCCTCCCGCCGTCAATCCCGAAGCCGCTTCCGACCTCAAAGTGCTCCGTCTCGTAGCGGTATTCGCGGCCTCCGACATACACGAACCCGGTTGCCCAGCCGCCGAACCCTTCGTCACGGGAGGGCAGGACGCTCACACGCAGTTTGCAGGATTCCATGTAGTAGTCGCGGTCGTAGCATCCGCCCTGCATCTCGTTCACGGATCGGTTCAGCGCGCTGACGAGCGACTTGAAGGTCTTGGGCTTCAGCGGAATCTTGCGGTTGTAGTCGTGTCCGCACGTCAGCGTGTAGCTGAAGTAGCCGGTCAGATACGCCAGCGTCCCGGTCACGACGCTCTCGCGCCCACGGTGGTACGTCTTGATGCTGTATTCCTTCTTGCTCATGGTCTGTTTCCTCTTTCCTTGGATTATCTGATGATGTCGGAGCGCAGGTTGCCGCCACCCGGTGGCGAAATTACTTGCTCTTGTCGGCCTTCTTGTCGGACGCCTCGACGGCGGAGGTCTCGTCCGTGAAGGTCACGCAATCAAAAGCGGCGACGATCTCACCCGTGAAACGCCCGATGTCAGCGGGAATCCGCATGACCTTGACGCCAACGTTCGGCCCGCCGTTGCTCTTCACGTCGAACCCTTCGACATCGACCATCTCCTCCGCCTCGCGGTCAAGCGTCACGGGCGACCCAAAGCCGAGCCGCATATCCGCCTTGTTCAGGAGGAGGGACGCGGCCAACTTCAAGGCCTCCATCGAGGTCAGTTCGACGCGTCCGTCCTTCGTCAGCCGGCCGTTGACGATTGCGACGATCTTCGATCCGTTGTTGTTCCTGTAGGTCAGTTTCATCTGTTTTTCTCCTTGGTTGTTTCCCTGTTCTCCGGCCTCGGACGCCTTTTGTCCTCGTGCCCTCAAACAATGCGAATATTATCGTGTATTTGCATAAAAAAGTCAATAGGCGATTGAAAACAAGCGGATATGGCCTTCCGCCAGATTCCGCAGCCCGTGCGCCACGCCCGCTGGCGCAAGATTTTTCTGCCCGAATTCCCATGGGAAAACCGAGTGAAGGGCAAGGCCGCGCCAACGGATATGGCGGTTGAGGCCGGCGAAGAATCCGAGAATATTTTTTCGGATGCCGAGGGCGCAATAGAATCCCCCATGCTGGGGGATTATCCGCACCGTTGCGCCCTCGCGGCGTCTATTTCTGCCCGAAATCCTCATCTTGCGCCACCTCCGCTGGCCGATGCCGTTGTCCCTGTCCGTTTCCTTTCGTCAAAGCGTCTTGCGGATCGCGTCCGCGACGTCTGGGTTCAACTTGCGGATCGCGTCAAGCAACTGATGCGACATCTGAAGTCGCAAGTCGGAGAACTCGCGTGGTGTATGCCCAATCTCGTATTCGAGATGCTCCATCGCGGCAAGGGTTCTGTGCAAGCGTACAAATGGGTGAATGTACGTCCTGTTGAAGTCGCGAGTGTCGTTGCCAAGGCTTCGCAATGACCTCAGCATCCATTCGCAGATGCAGACACGCACTGGCGTGTGCTGGTTTGCGTCTGTCAGTTCGCGCCAGTATTCGAGTTTCGCGTCGGATGGCATGGGGATGGTAATCGGTTTCATGTTGTCTCTTTCATCCAAAATGCGGTTTTCGCGGTCATGGGTCACGCCTCCAAGACATCTTTGCCAGCTTCGTCGGTGACATACCCAAGACTGTGACCCTCTACATCGAAACCTGCGATGCCGCCGTATTTGGTCTTGTAGATGTCGCCATAGGCGTGCGCCCATCTGTCTCCGTTGCAACGTTCTTTTGCCAAGATGCGTTTGATTCCGCGTTCCGTCGCGATCTTGCGTTCCCATGTGCCGCATTCGCCCTCTCCGCTGACAATCCAGTAGACTTGTGTTGCTCTCATTCGCGATGTTTCCAGTTTCATGGATTTCCTCTTGCTTTTCGCGTTCATGTCAGCCCTCGTTGACCGTCTCCTCCGTGATGGCGTATGTCATGCGGTCGTTGTACCAGACGAGCCCGCTCCTGTGCCGGAGGTTGTGGCTGATGATCTCGCAGGCGATGTCGCCCTTGATTTGCCGGACAAGCCACTCCCGTGCCGACCGCTCCGTCCTGTGGACGCTCACGCACCCATCGTACTTTGGGTTGTCGCTGTTCTTGTCAACCACGACGAATGCCCATACTTTCTGCCGTTTCTTCTTCCTCATTCCTGTTTCCCTCCCTGTTGTCGCGAGGACAAGAAGCGTCGCGTCCGGGATTGCCGCACACGCGGCCCTGAACGTCGCGCCCGTGTCAACGCAGTTGTCGATGATGAAAACCCGGCCATGCGGGACAGGCTGCCTGAGGCGCATCCGAATGGCCTCCGGCCTCCGTCCGGCCTTCTTGGCGGCATAGCTGCTGGCGTGCGGCTCGGCCTCCAGCGCGTCGCAGACGGACACGTCCGGGCGCGTCCGCCCGATGCACTCGGCCACGGCCAGCATCGTCGTCGCACGTCCGCGATGGGACGGCATGGGCACGACGACTGCCCCGGCCGGAATGCGGCTGGCCATGAGTTCCGCCGCGCGGCGCAATGCCGACGGATTCCCGTCCTTCATGCGCAGGGCGAGATGGCGGAGCGAGCCGCCGTAGCGTCCGAATGCCTCAATCTGTTCCATGTTCGTTTCCTGTCTGAAATTGCAGAGTGGCTACAAGCCCGCCACTCGCGGGGGCGGACGCGGGGTGAAGATTCCCTTCCGCGTGCGCCATGCGTATCGCCGCACCTGCGCCTGTACTTGGTTGATCTCGGTCAAGCATGGTACGAACCCCAGAGCCGGTCGCATTGGCTTTCCCGTTCCAGCCGGCAAGTTGGCACCCCAGTCTCGCGGGGGATGCGCCGACGCATTACGCGCATCGGTCGCGGGCTGCTTTCAGACCTGTCGTGTCTCGGCATCGCCTTGCCTTTCCGCATCCATTCTCGCCGGGTGTCGCGGCACGCGGGCGTCACGTGCGCCGTTTGGCCAAATAGCCTGATAGATCGCCACGCTTCACGGACGTGGCGCGAGGATGCCTCCACCGAGTGCGTCTCCACGCTCATTTTGGCTTGCCTGCCGAGGTAGAGCTTGCCGACGACCAACACTGTCCTGACCTCAAGTTTCGGCTGGGGCTCCCCTATGCCGTAGCGCTTTCGCTCATGCTGTGATTTCCTTCCTGTACGGCGTCACCTCGAACAGGGTCAGCCACAGCCCTCCGATGACGTAGCCGACGTGATACGTCTTCCCGTCTTTCCCGCCCACCATCATCCTGTCGGCGTGATCGCGGCAAAGCCTCTCGCACAGTTCCTTGCGCGGGTGCGCCAGCCCGTGGAACGTCTGGCCGTGCTGGTCAACGGCCATGTACACCTTGCCGCCCATGTCAGCGCCTCCATTCGATCTTGACGACGACGTTCTTCGGCAGCTTCTTCGCCGGCCTGTAAAAGCCGACGGCCCGCCACGACGACCTGATGATGCTGCGCTCGACGCCATGCCTCTTCATTGCGCCGCCTCCTTCGCCTCCTTTTTGAGGATGGCCATGTACTCGTTCGCCCTGCGGTCTCCCTCCCACTTCCGCACGTATGCCATCGCCGCGTCTGGAGTGTCGAACCCGATGAACGTCACGGAGCCGTACACGCTTCCGTCCCGCTCAATGCAGTAGTGGGCCATTGCACCCGCGCCCATGCTCCGCGCAAACTTCATCGAGCGGGCGCATCCGTATTCCGTGAACTTCAGGCTGATCGAACACTTGTTGTCCTTCCGCGTTCCAACTATCAGCTTGTAGAGGTACGAGCCGAGCTGTGGGTTGTGTCGAACCCCCACCGCGAAAAACTTTGCCATTGCCTTCATTGTCCTTGCCTCTCCTTTCAGGTAGCCGCCACCTTGGCGGCCAAAAATTCGGTTTTTCGGGCTGTCGGCCACCCGGCCTCCTTTTGACCCTCAAAACGGCGACTATTTTACTACGGGTTGCGGCTACCTGTCAATAGGGAATTTTACTTTTTTTTACAAACGCCATTGACTGCCCACGCTCGGTGTGGTAGAATGCCCGAAAAATTTTCGCTTGTGAAGGGCGCGAGCCGAGCCGGATCGGCCTCCGAGGCCAGTTCTTGGTGTCTGTAGCCGCCACAGGAAGTGGCGCGCGGGCGTCTTTGGTGTGCGACCGCCCCAGCGGAAGTGGTGTGGTGATAGAAAGGTGATAGAAAGCGGTATGCTCAATACGCGATATACGCCGAAAACGAGCCTGAAAACGCCTTCTTCCCGGTTCGATCCCGGCCTTGGCCACCACTTCAAATACGCATCAGAGCCAAAAAAACAAGGGGTTTGTGCTGTCTTTGCATGACGTCGTTGGTGCGTTGATCTCGGTTACGAGGGGCGGTTTACCGCAGGGGTGGCGAAGTCGACAAAAGAAGTCTTAACGCCCTCTTTGTGCCAGCGGCGAAGCCGCGCTTTGCGGCTAAGGATGATAGCCCAGGGGGTTGCTTGCCGATTTGACGGCGTTGGATGGAAAGTGGTATAATTCATCCGTTTCATTGGCGGGGGAAGATGCGAGTGAGCAGAAGCAGGCGAGAAAACACGGGCGGGGCGCGGCGGTTGACGGCGCGGCGCGCGGCGTGTGCTGAGACGCGCGAGAACGCGCGTCTGTGGGCTTGCGCCGAAATTTCTACCTCCCCTGTCTAATCCGTTTGTAGTATAATGCCCCCCGTTCCTACCCGGTGTG
>DCMF01000102.1:0-12491 GCA_002321305.1 Verrucomicrobia bacterium UBA1629
CAGTGAGACGCCGAGGCCGCTCTCGGCGAGCCTCTGCATGGACGTCTTCGTGCGGTCAAGGAACTCCACGGCGAGCGCGAGGACGAGCCTGTCGTCCTTGGCGGAGAACATGATGCCGGAGTGGTGGCCGAGTTCGCGGCGCACCTTCGCCTCGTCGAGCGACCCGTCGGCGGAGGCGTACCATCCGCCGTCGTGCGCGAGAAGGGGAAGGGACATGAAGCCCTCTGCCCCTGCGGTCGAGAACTTGAACGTCAGGCGCATTCCCGCTCCTCCTTGTCCTCGCCGTCGTCATTGCCGTCCGTGACGTCGCGCTCGGCGTCCCACGGGAGCGGGCCGTCCTGCTTCGGGCACTTCGCGACCCACTCCGGCCATCCCGTCCTGTAGAGGTAGCTGTTGCCGCACCGTTGAAGGTCGTCCAAGACCTTTCGGGTCGCGGCCTCGATCTTCGCGTCCTCCGCCGCGCCGTAGTCGTTCTGCGGGATCTCAATCATCGCCGAGCCTCCTTGCCGTCCGACCGCCCCCAGATGTAGCAGGTCATGCCCGTCACGGCGAGCGCGACGAACCCGACGAGCAGGGCGATGCCGTTGATCGTCAACTCGATTGCCATTTTCGTGTTCTCCTTCTTGTGCTTTTGCCTTTTCTCTCGCGTTAGGTGAGGCATCTATATTACGCCCACCCAACGACGGATATTATATGATATTTCGGAGTTAGAAAACAAGGCGGAATCTGCCGCGCGGCCTTTGCGCGGCGGATTTTGGTATAATCGCGCCATGAAAAGCATCTACATCTATTTCACGCAGTCCGAAAACGAGCCGTTCTCGGAATGGGAATACGCCGAGGCCCCGACAAGGGAGGATGGCGTGGGCCGCGTCTACGCCTCGCTCTCGTCGGCGCGCATCGGCGAGATCTACGAGCAGTTCATGAAGCGCCTCGGCTGGCGCAAGAATCCAGACGGAAGCCCGGCAATAGACGGAAGCGGCCTCTCGCCCTGCGTCATGTTCGGCGACTTGCTCGATGTCGCCCTCTACCGCACGTCCGCGCCGTTCGTCCTCACGCGCATCCGCGACGCGAAGACGGGCGAGACGGACAGGATCGAGCGCACCGTCACATCGCCTTGATCGTCACGGTCGGGTGCATGTCGAGATTGAGCCGCGCCTCTCGGCGCGGAGTGGTCTCGATCTCGCCAAGGAAACGGTCGCTCCCGTCGCAATGGACGAGTGCGAGCCACGTCTTCAGCTGCGCCGCCGTCATGTTCCTTGACTGCGTTCGGTTGCCGGAGAAGTCCACGGTCTCAATCGTGACCTGATAGTTTCCGCTCTTCACGCCCGCGTTCGCCGCGACGGACGAGTTGCGCACCGCCGACACGGGGATCTCGACCCGCAAGAACGTTTCGGAGTCGTGGATGTCGTCAGGGTCTGCGTCAGGGCCGAAGTAGATATCGCACGCCGCGAGATTGACGCGCTTCGCGAGATAGTCTTCTACCTTGCGCCGAATCTGCCCCCTGTCCTCTCTACGAAAATCGGTCGAGGTGTAGTGGATTGTGCTTCCAGACTTGCCTACGGATTGCGCGTAAGGTGCACGTCTGACGTAGGCGAAGATGTCGGGAGAAGCGTTCGCCGCGACGCCCCGCGCCGCGAGCGCGTTGGCCACCGTCGGGTTTGTGGAGGGGATGGCGACTGTTCTGTGTTTATCTGTCATATTACTGGTTTTCTTGTGGTTATCCAAGGAATGTCTTTTCGCTTTGTGCAGTACGATTCTTGTGTATCTTTCGTGCAAGATAGAGAAACGGTGTGTCGAATGCTGCGACGACACACTCGACAATTGCCGTCGAGAGCGAGAGTTCGACGATAGTCTTCATGCTGAACACCCCGAAGAAAGAGAAAAAGCAGAAGAAGAACGCTTGAAGTGTCTGGCACGTCATTGTGGCGGCATTGTTTCGGATCCACATCCCGCCTCCGATTTTGTCCTTCATGAAATGATAGAGATGGACGTCAAGGATATTTGCGACAAAATAGAGAGATACCGAAGCGATGCAGATGCGCGGAGTAAGCGAAAATAACTTTTCCATGTGAGCGGACGCAAAATCATTTGCTGACGGGATAAACGCAAGCGACATCTGAAGCATCGCGACAAACGCGCAGATGGAGCATAGCCCGATGTAGACGGCCTTCTTCGCGTCTTGCTTGCCGTGGTTTTCGGAGAGGATGTCCGTAGCGAGAAAAGTAGTTCCGAACATCACGTTTCCGAGCGTCGTCTCGAAGCCAAACAAGTTGATGCACTTCACGACTTCGATGTTGGCAAAGACGATGGCGAAGGCAGACCACGCGAACATCCCCGCTTTCCCAAACACGAAGTAGAATGCCAAGACAAGCGAGAACGTGCTGAGGACAGTGGCAAAAAGCAGTATCTCATTCATAATTCAGACCTTTTCGGTTCTCGTATTCACTCCAAAGTTCCTGGTAGTGCTTCACGATTTTCATGTCTTCCAGATACGACTGAACGAACACCTCGCCTCTATGCGCAGCCATGAACTCCTTTTTGAGGCGCACTCTCTGCGTTCGTGAGAACATCCCGTAGAGCGTCCTCTGAAGCCACGACGAGGAGTCGGTGTAGTCAAACGGGACTTTTGACAGGACTTTCGTTCGCGTCATCCCAAGGCAATGGACGCGGCAGTCGTGTTTCCACGCATATTTGAGAAACATCAGGTACTGCTCGTCCTTGATGTCCTCATTCGCAAACCCAGTTATGGCGACGACCCTCCCGCGATACTCGTCGCACATTCTCTTGAAGTCGTTGATGCCGCGCCCCTTGTGCCAGACAGGGATGATCTTGTCCGACACCCTCGCCAGGACGGCACGGAGCTGCCTCACCTTGTCGAGGCCGATGATCTTGTCGACATCCATCTCGAAGAATCCGATGACGTTCGGCGCATCGTATTTGTGGATGAACTCTGCATATCGTTCCGTGTATTCGTCCCAGTTCACGACCTTGCCCTTCTGGAACGAGTGCGCGCCGGAATCAACCATCGTCTCCTCGCTGTTGTCGCGGATGAAATAGGCGTTCTTCATGCGGCGCGCGTCCTTGTGAAGCGCGAAGAACGACACGAGGTTGAACTTAAGGTGCGCCCCCCTCTCAACGAGGACTTCCGAGACGGGGCGACCGCCCTCGCGGCGAAGAAGGAATGCGCCTTCAAGTGCTGAAAGAAAGATGTGCATGGCTACATCGCGTTTTCCTTGTCGGCGGAGTCGGTCTCTTTCTTCGTGAAAAACGCTTTCCCTGCGGTGAATCCGCATTTCGGGCAGCACAAGCACTTCTCCTGCGGCTCCTCGTAATTACCCTCGTCAAGGTCTTCCGCTTCGTCAAAGTCGAGCTTCGGAGTGTCGATGAAGCCGAGGTCGGCGAAATCAATATCAGGGAGTTCGAGTTTGAGTTCGCTCAACTCCGCGTTCAAGTTCGAGAAATCCCATGTGGAGAACTCGGCAACCCTGTTGTCCGCGAGACGAAGGAGTTTCACCAGTTTCGGGGAAAGGTCTGTGACCTTGACGATAGGGACATGGCGCAATCCGAGTTCCTTTGCGGCGAAGAAACGTGTGTGGCCGGAGATGATTTCATTCCCTTTCGTGCCATCGACATAAATCGGCGAGCGAAAGCCGAATTGACGGATGCTCTCCGCCACCTTTGGAATTCCGTTCCTGATGATGCGAGCCGCATTTGGGGACGGCGTTACTTCATCAATCTCGACATACTCGATCTGCTGTCGGAGCTTTCCGAGCCGTTCGGCATCCTTCTTTGCCAAAGGGCGGATTGCGTTGTCGGTTTCGCAGGGGTCGTGCTTTGCCATCATGTCATCTCCAGACGGTTAGTGGTTTCATGCGTCTTTTTCAAGTCATACCCGCATCGTCAATGGATATGATATAATGCGTAGCACACGACACTACTATGGAGGAGAACACGACATGGAAAAAGCACCCGAAACCGCAACCGAAACCTCGTCCAAGAAAAGCGCATCGCGCATCGGCAAGTATACTGTCGTCGATCTCGCTGAACTTGAACTTCGCGACATCTGGAAGCATGAGGCGCAGAACTTCACAAAATGGATGAGCCAGACGGAGAATATCAGGCGGCTCGGCGAAATCCTCGATTTTGATTTTGATTTGCAGACGATTGACACCGAAAGCAAAGGCGGACAAAGCAACAGGCGATGTGATATTGTCGTTCGCCTACGTCCAGAAGAAGGTGACGATGAGACACAAGGCGAAATCGTCGCGATTGAAAACCAGTTAGAGAAGACAGACTTCAGCCATCTTGGGCGGCTCATTCTGTATGCCGCTCTTAAAAAGGCCACACGCATCGTGTGGGTTGTGAAAAAAGCCGCCTACGATCATCGGAAGGCGATAGCGTGGCTCAACGAAAACACAACAGACAGCCTTCGTTTCTATTTGGTCGAAGTCGCTGTCTACGATCTCAATGATAATAATCGGGTCGCGCCAGTGTTCAGGCTTGTCGAACAGCCTGATGAAGAAGAGAAGGTGCAACAATCAGGTACGCCGAAACGGAAAGAAAATCTCGCGTTCTGGAGAGGATTCTGCGGCTTCTTGGATGAAACGCCCAAAGGCGAGACGAGTGTGGGCAATAAGGAGAGGTTGGCCTGCATCAACTCGTTCCCGCAGCCATCAGGTGAGAACTGGTACAGGATCGCTATCGGCTCTTCTAAATGTCACATCAATCTCGAATATTCCAGGGAGCAGGTGAAGATTGTCATCTTGACGGAAGATAGCGAGAAGGCTATATACAGAAAATTGGAAGCAAGACGCGACGAATTGCGCAAAGCTGTCGGGTGTGATTTCAAATGTAATGAAAACATCAAGCAGCCTCTGCTTCGGTTCTTTGGCCCGAAATGTAATATCGGAAGAACCGAGAAGAACGGAGTCAAAGAAGCTTACGAGTGGCTTGTTGATAGTCTTTCAAAGATTGTGCCTATTGTGCAGGCGGCGTTACGTTAAACATTCGTTAGTCTCTTTATCGCTCTATGTTCAAATGAATATTCAAATGAATCAGGCTGTGATTTCCACTCATTCATTCGTTCGATCTTCTATCGTCATCCATTCAGGGATAGATCGATACTGCAAAATCATGTCATTGTTCAACGGTGGCAACGGATGCGGGGACAAGACCTTCCGACGGCTCTATACGGGCTTCTATCGGGTCCGTCGGTCGACTTCGTGGATCGAATCATATTTCGGCCTTATGGCTAATTTCAGCCGCCACGGCGAGAATGACTTTGGCACGATCCTCAAAGCCGTCGATGCGATTCCCGGTGGCGGGGTCGAAATCTCCTTCTCCAGCAAGATGCTTGCGACAATGAACCCGAAGATGCCGATATGGGATTCGCAAGTCAAGAATGCGTTCGGCCTCGCGGACATTCCCTCGCGCGGAAGCAAGGATTTCCGTGAGGCACAAGCGATAGATCTTTATGCGAAACTCCGTGCCGAGTTTGCACGGCTACTTGCCGCGACAGACATCAAGCGCGAAATTGCCGCATTCGATAGACTCTTGCCTGACTATGCGAACGCCCTGACGGACGAGAAGAAGCTGGATTATCTTCTTTGGTCGGCAGGGCGTCCGTCGGCTATAGCCTGACCCCCAATGCGCGGCAGACCTTGTTAAACTCGTCCATCACGCCGAACTTCTGCGCGTAGGGCTTGATTCGTTTCAAGTCGGCGAGATTGCCGGGAGTGGCGACATCCCCGCCAATCGGCTCGAGGTCGTCCAGGACATCCCACTTGCTTTCAGGCTTGAAGCGAGAGTAGTCGATAATGCCGAGACGATTCTTGGCGACTGCCGCCATTGCGTTCTGAACGATTCGGTTCTTTGACTTCATCTTCATCATGTTCCTTCCTTCTCCTTCTTCTCGTCCGCGAGGTTTCGCTCCTCGCGGCGTTTGCGTATCGCGTCAAGCTCCTCCTGTTTCGGAAGCTCCAAGATGATGGGCGACTGCGGCGTGACGTCCTCGAACGCATCGACGGGCTTCTCTCCTATCGTGTCGCGGATGTACTCCGCCGCCTTGACGTCCTTCGCCGACCGCATCAGCATGCCGAGGAGCGTGATGTCCTGCACGAGCGGGTCGCCCGAAAAGCCGAGCGTCCTCATCTGCTGGCGCATCTTCGGGTAGAGCGGGCTGTCTTTCGGGATGGCGCATCCGAGCATCATTTTAAGCTGCTCGCGGAACGTCTTGCGGGTGCGGCGGACGGCGGCGGACGCCCTGCCGCCTTTTCTGCCCATTTCCCTCGCTTCGTCCACGCTTCCTTTCGAGAAGGGGGTGAGGTTTTCTCTTCTGCCGAACCGTGCCATGTGCCGTGTCTCCGTCAAATTATCTTGACAGTCAACCGTGGGTGGTGGTACAATATGCGTCTCGCGCGTGCGCATCACGCGGTTTCATGCCGACTGATTCTGCGAATGGGGCGCACGTCATGCCGTCATCGTCTCCCATTGCCCCGTCAGCCGTCCAGTCTCCTCTTGCGGGTGTCGTCGCGCAGGGATTCCATGAGCGCGGCCTCGAACAGGTCGGGCTGGTAGACGGGCGCGTTCCGGCTCTTGCCACGGTTCGCGCCGCCCTTGCCGGACGACTTCAGGCCGAGCGTCTTCACGAACCGCCTAAACCAGCGGTTGTCGCGGGCCATGCGCTCCTTGCGGTTGAACACGGCCTGCCGCGAGATGCCGATCTTCTCGGCGATGCGGAACGGCTCGACGCCCCGGTAGAGGTGGTAGAAGATGCGGAGGTCGGTCTCGTCGAGGCCCATGACGGTCGCGAAGACGACCTTGCAGGCGGTCTCGGATTCGCACGAGAGGCTGTCGGTGACGGAGCCGTCGTAGGCGAGGCGGGGGTCTTCGGGCTCGGAGGGGATCGCGTCGATGACGGACTCGCCGCTGTGGCTTCGGTCGCGTCCGTCCGCCGATTCGAGGGCGTGCTGCGCGAGGAAGGCTTCGGGGTCTTCGAGCGACCCTGCCGTCACGATGTCCTTGCCGTCGCACTGGAAGTTCGGGTTGGGGCCGGGGCACGAGTGCCAGCAGACGGGGAGGCCAAGGCCGTCCATTGGGCATCCGTGGCACGAGCGGGGGCGTCCGTGGGAATGCCCGTGGGCGTCTTTCCATATGACGGGGCCGGAGCATTTCGCGCAGGCCGCGTTTCCCGTGCCGTAGGCGGGACAGGCGGCGAGGCGGCACCGTTCCTCCTTTGCGGCGTCCTTCGCTATCGTTTCCTTCGTCATTCGCGTCGTGTTCTCCTTGTTGGGGGTGGTATGCGTATTGTACCACCACCCGACGCGCTTGTAAAGGGGGGCGCGTCGGACGGAAGGGGAGACCGTGGGCCGGGCGAGGCCGCGCGGGCGGGAAGGGGCGTCAGGCGTCCTTCGAGATGCGGAAGTCGATGCGCGGGGGCGATCCGACGGCGTACCGCTTGCGGACGACGAGCGTGGAGATCGCCCGGTCGTCAGCCCAGAGGTCTGCGCCTTTGCCCTTGTCGTAGGAAAGCGCGTCGTTGACGGCCTTGACGAGGTTGTCGCAGTCCGCGCCGTTGGCCTTCGGCGCGTCGGGGACCTGCCGCCTTTTCGCCGTCCCCTTCGGGTAGGCGTAGCGGAAGGTCACCTCCAGGCGGATGGGGTCGCCGTCCGAGACGACGGCGCGGACGGCGGCGCGGTGGGCGCGTCCGAGAAGGGCGACGGCCCTCTTCGTGCGCGCGACGCGGGGGTTCGTGAAGATGCGCCCCTGACTGAAGCACACCTTCTTCTGCTGGCTCGTCGCGCAGGTCGCGGGATCGACCGCGAGCGAGAACGAATAGGCCGCATTGTCGCCGTTGCCGATGTTGCCGTCCATCTCCATGCCTCCGACCGGGGCGGTCAGCCCCCCGCCGCCGCGAGCGCGGGGCGGGAGAGGCCGGGGAGAGACGGCTGAAAACGCTCCTTCAGCCGCTGGTACCTGTTGCGCGCGTAGTCCTCGCGCGGCAGGGGCATCGTGAGCGTCGCGACGAACGACCTGACGGCGGTGGGGGACTCGCGGAGGTGCCAGATGGCGTGCTCGACGAGCGGGAGCATCTTCTGCTCCCAGACGTCGGCGAGGCTCGCGCCTTCCGGCATCCCCGTCATCTCGCGCAGGGCGGCGAACGCCTTGAGCGTGCGGGCGTGGACTTCGCACGTCTCGCGGAGGTTCGTGCGGGCGGGGCGCGAGACCGAGCCAGTGTTGGTGGGCGCGGCCTCGCGCGTGTAGGTGTGCTTTCTCATCGTCCGCCACCCCGCTTCGTCGGCGTCTCCCGCGCGCGGGTGCGGAGGATCTGCTCGGCGTAGCCCGAACAGGCCAGCCCGCCGGGAACCTGGCCGCGATACTCGGTCGAAGTCCCCCTGTTGCGGTCGGCGATCCTGATGAAGTCGCGGTCAATCGTGACTTCGAGGCCCTTGTCGTCAAAAGTCATGTGCTGTGTTCTCCTTTCGTGCTTTTCGTGATGCCGTGGCGTTCGCGTTCCGACGTTCAGAAGGGCATTTCCTCCTGTTCGGCCTCGCAGGACGTGGACGTGGGCAGGGGCGCGGCCACGGGAAGGGCCGTTGCGCCGCCCGCCGCCTCGATGCCGACGGCCCGCGCGCTCGCGAACCACGAGCCGGGCGACTTCTTGCTCTCCGAGGCCGAGACGAAGAACCTGACCGTGACCGTCTGCCCGACGGCGAAGCGGTTGAGGTCGGTCGTGTTGTCCGCGCTCTTCGTGCGCAGGAAGTCGAACGCGGCGTAGTCGGGGTAGCGGCTGGCCTCGTTCCTGACGAGGACGAGCGTCCGCTTCGCGAAGCCGGAGGGGAAGGTCTGCGTCTGCCCGATCTGGTGGATCTTTCCTGTGAACTCGTAGGGTTTGCTGCTGCTCATGTGCGTGTTTCCTTTTCTTGTGTGCGTGTTTCTTGGTTGTTGGTTGTGCCTGATTGCGGTTTTTTCGTGTTTTTTGCCGCCCTCGCGTAATCGCCGCGAAAACGGCGTTCTAATGCGTTTGAGTTTCGGATGATGGTTTTGTCTGCCTTGCCCTTGCTCGCCGCCAGAGGCGCGTTCTCGCGTGTCTGACGGCGTTTTACCTGACTGCCTCCCATGTCCGCTTGTCCTTGCCGACGAAATGCGCCGCGAGGCACATCTCCTTGATGCGCGAGACGACGCGCCCGCCGTAGCGGTCGAGGAACGCCTGCTCGTTGAGGTTCGTCGTGATCACGAGGCGGCAGGGGCGGTAGCCGTTCCTGACCGCCGCCGTAAACTTCCTGTGGCGGCGCATGACGAAGTCGGCGAACGGCTCGGTCTTGACGTAGTTCTCGAAGGAGGCGTGTTCCGAGCCGATGTCGTCGAGGATGATGTCGCCGCCGGAGAGGTCGAGCGCGTCCTGCATCCGTCCGAGGATCCACTGGTCGTCCGGCATCGTGTAGATCGACCAGCTGCGGAAGAGGGCTCTCGCGAACGCGGTCTTCCCGCACCCGTAGGTCCCGGAGAGGATCAGGCCTTTTTCCGAGCGGTTCACGGCGTTGACGATCCTGACGGCGCGGGCGAAGTCGTCCGGCCCTGCGACGGACTCGTGCCAGCCGCGCTCCTCGAGCATCTTGCCGGGGTCGAAGTCAGAACGCATTCGTCACCTCCACTTCTTCGCGATGGATGTTGTCGATGCCGCCCGAAAGCGGCCCGACCCTGATCTCGGCCTCCCATCGCTCGTTGTTGAGCCAGACGAGCGGGGCGCAGACGAAACGCCCGCCGTCGCGCGTCCACGTCTCGCACCGCTTCCACTTCTCCAGCCCGCCCATGATGCGGTTGAAGAGCGAAACGGCGTCGCCGGACTTGCGGAGGATGCGGGCGAACTTCTCGGCGCACTTGCGCTTGTCCTGCTTGCGCGGGCCGGGGTAGGCTTTCCACCAGGCGTCGAACAGCGCGGCCTCGTCGTTCGATAGAGAACTCTCGCAGGGGGGCGTCCCCCCGATACTGTCTTTTGTATTTGCATTTGTATTCTCTTTGTCTTTATTAAAGGGCGGTTGATTTCGCTGTTCGGTTCGCTGTTCGGCTTGCTGTTCGTTGCTGTTCAATGTGCTGTTCAAGGTGCTGTTGTTTCGCTGTTCGAGGTGCTGTTCGGTTCGCTGTTCGGCTTGCTGTTCGTCGCTGTTCAAGGTGCTGTTCGAGGTGCTGTTGTTTCGCTGTTCGGTTTGCTGTTCGTTGGCGGTCCGCTTGCGGTTCGCCGATTTCGGAATGCCTTTGCTTGCAAGACCGCCTAAACGTCCCGCTTCTACGTACTTTTCGCGTTCCACCGTCCCGTCGAGGATTGGCTTGCAGACGAGGTAGCCGTCGTGCGCCGCCCATTCCTCTCCGGCGGAGACGCCCTTTTCGGGGGTCTTCGGGACTTCGCCGAGAAACGCGAAGCGCATGATGGCGTCGTAGAACGCGAGGCGTTTCGGCCCCGTGTCCCGCGATTCCGCCATGAGCCACCAGTTCTCGTAGAAGAGGACGGCCTTCCGTCCCGTCTTCGATTCTTCGGGTATCGTCATGAAATCCTCCATTGATGTGTTCGCGGCTCTGCCTCCGCCCGTCTCGCCGTTTCCGCGCGGGTGACGCGCTTCGTTCCGCCGTCAGGAGGCCGCGTCGACGATGGGCGTCCCGCCGTCGGCCACGGCCTTCGGCTCTGCCGCCGCCGCCATGCCGAGAGCCGCCTTCAGGGCGTCCTGTCCGCCGCGTCGGCCGTCGTCCGCCTTCGGGAACCAGTCCTCGGCCTTGCTCATGCCGTCGCGGATCGAGTTCGCGATCTTGCCGAGGTTGGCGAGCTGCGCGGGCTTGATCGCCGCGAGATGGCACTGCACCCGCGCCTCGACCTGCTCCTTCGTCACGCCGTACTGCGCGAAGGTGTCGAGCATCTTCTTCAGCCGGTCCGGCGTCACCTCGAACTTCGTCGCCATCGTCGCGTCGCACGCCTCCACGGCCTCCTCCACGATGTCGCCGGGGATGACGCCGAGGATGCACGCGCGAAGCCGCCGCGCGCCGTTGTTCGCGACCAGCTCGTAGATGTCGCGCGGGTCGGTGAGGCGCGTGTCCCCGCGCTTCGTGTGGCGGATGTGCGGCACCTGGAAGACCTTCGTCTGCCGCGCGTTGGTCTCCATGTCCCATGCGAACGCCTCGCACGTCGATTCCCCGTTCCTCTGCTCCAGCTCTCGGATTCCGAACGAGATGTTGCCCCAGTTCTGCGCGAGCATTTCGGCGAGGCGGATGGACGGCCCTGTCACGTCCGTGCCGCCGCGCGAGTAGCAGTAGCACGCGCCCTCGGCGAGCTTCGGGCGGGTGCAGGAGTTGAGGATGCGGTCGCGCGCCGCCACCACGTCGCGCGGGCACATCTTCGCCATCTGCATGGCGGCGATGGCCTCGGCCATCTCCCTCGTCTGCGCGACCATCGTCGCGGCGTTCCCCTTCGGGACGATTGCCGCCGCCGTGGCCGGAGATGCCGTCGGCACCTGCGTCTGCACTGTCATCACTTCGTTCATGTTCGTGTTCTCCTTTTCCTTTTTCGGTTTCCCTTTTTTGCGTGTCTTACTGCGCCTCCGCCCCGACCGTCGGGGCTTCTGGCGAAATCGCCTCTTCCTCCATCTCGAACTCGGCCCTCGCCACGTAGTCGAGAACCTTGTCCGAGGTCTTCAGGAGGAACTTGCGCACCCCCTCCTTCGTCGTCTCGGACGTGAACGCCGCCACGCTCTCCTTCAGCCGCTCCGCGCCGTCGGGGTAGCATCCGGCAAGCCCTGCAGCGACCTTCTCCCAGTCCGTCTTCCTGACCGTCTTCGGCCTCTCGCTCTTCCATGTGGCGAGAACCGTCTTCCCGTCGCCGCCGAGGATGCACTCGCTCTCGCCCATTGCCTTCTGCAGCTCGGACTTCGCCGCCGCCTCGGAGGCCTCCGCCGCCTTCTTCGCGTCCTGCGCGTCCTTCATGCGGCGGTAGGCGGAGAGCGTTTCGCGGCTCACGAAGACGTGCGTCGCGGGCGTCGAGCGCCGCCAGAGGATCCGGCAGTCCTCTTCGCAGACCGGCTCCGGCTTCACGCCGTGGACGACGTGCTCGTCCCACCACCTGCGGGCGTAGGCGTCCTGCGCGCGGATGATCGCGTCGTTGCGTTCGAGGGCGTAGATGGCGAAGTCCGTGCGGGCGTAGCGTCCGCAGGGGATCGCCATCTTCACGGCGACGAAGATGCGCTCCGCCGTCGGGACGCGCCCCATGTAGTGGAAGCACTGCGTCTGGTAGTGCGCGGGGATGCCGAGCGCGCCGTCGCGGATTTCCGTGCCGTTGCCGAGGACCGAAACGGCGTCGGCCCGCTCCCACTCGCTGCCAGAGGTCTTCGCCTCGAAGATCTCGTTCGTGCGGATCTGCCCGTGGTACGCCGCGATCTTCTGCCCGTCGGGGACGACGAGGCGGTCGAGGTTCGCGATGAGGCACCCGTCGACGATCATCGTCCGGTGGT
>DCMF01000102.1:12542-19966 GCA_002321305.1 Verrucomicrobia bacterium UBA1629
GAGCCGCTT
Organism: Verrucomicrobia bacterium UBA1629; assembly: GCA_002321305.1. Lineage (GTDB taxonomy): Bacteria > Verrucomicrobiota > Kiritimatiellia > RFP12 > UBA1067 > UBA1067. The sequence goes on from DCMF01000102.1 coordinate 12,552, forward strand.
GCCCGTGAGTTCCGTGAACCGCCTCGCCACGAGGTCTTCCTCGTGCGAGCCCCACCACGTCGCCTCGGTGTCGCTCGCGGCGTCCTCCGCCGGGTTCACCTTGCTGTTCCAGACGCCGACCTCGGTCGTCCATGGGGAGAGCGTCCCCGTCGGGGACCCCTTGCTGGGGATGATCCCCGCGATATCCGAGCCGCCGAGGCCCCTGCGCCTCGCCTCCCTTGTCTTTTCGTCGATCATTTTCCGTGTTCTCCTTTGCGCTTTTGCGCCTGTTTCCTTGCCGTCTCCTGTTTGTCTACCAGTCGTCCGCGTTCCGCCCGCCGCACCCACGGAGGAGGGCGTCGAGGCTTTCGGCTGTGACGCCGATGGCCCTGCGGCCTGTCCCCCGGACGGCGGCGAGGCGTCCGGCCTTCGCCAGCCGCTTGACGGTCAGCGTCGACCGTCCGATCCTGTCCGCCGCCTCGCGGAACGAGAGGCATCCGGCGGTCATGGCTTCCGCACCATTCCCTGATAGCACGTTTTCGAGCAGACGGCGTTCGCGCTCCGTCACCGCCCCGTCAACCGAGGCGAGCGCGAGGATTGCGTCAGCCGTATGCCGTGAAAACATATTCGGGTGAACGCCCTATTATGCCCCCACCTTGCGCGAAAAAGATTTCGCCTTCGGCTTCCGCGCCTTCGAGAACTCCGCCAATGCTGCCGAGACGGCGGCGGAGGGGTCGATTCCGCTTCGCTTCATGGCCTCGTAGGCCGCGAGCGCGTCGCCCGTGAGGGTGATGCGGATTCGCGTGCGGGATCCTGCGGACGACGGGGCGGCTTTCGCCGCGCCCGCCCTTGCCTTCGCTGTCTTGGCCGTTGTTCCGGCCGTTGTCGTTTCACTTTTCATTTCGCTCTTTCTTTTCATTTTTGATGAGTCCTTCCTTTTTTGCTGTTTGTATCAGGATGGTGCGGAAGGCGTCTGTCTGGTTCACCCCGTATGAATCGGCAAGCTCCTTGATGAGCGAGCGTTCCGCCTCGGTGAGCCAGAACGCCACGCGCTTCTTGCCTTTCTTTCTCATGTTCGCCATGTCGTGTCTCCTTTCGTTTTGCCTGTGCGCCCTATTGTGCGCCAGCGGGGCATATTATATGATTTTCCGCGCATTGAAATCAATAGGGAAGAGATGCCGACTTTTCCAATCGAATCCCGTTGATTCTCCGCATCGCACCCGAACCTTTGCTGCACGCCTTCGGCAGTATTCCGTATTTCATCTATATTTCATAAAAAATCTTGCCAAATATAAAAATAATTCAACAAACCTCAAATCTCCCCCTTGATTTCTTCTTCCAGAATATCTTATAATATGCGTCGTTGGGTGGGGGATATATAAGACATCCACCTCTAAAAAGGAAACAAAAGAAAAGGCAATGAAAAGGAGAAGGCAAAATGAACGCAGTCATCAGTGAGAACGAGCCGACATTCGCAATCGGCGGCAGGTCTTGGAAGACCACGGGGAGGCTGACGGAAGACGGCTTCCTGGTCTTCGCCGGATCGACGGTCAACGGCATAACCGACTCGTTTAAGCGAGAGGCAACGTACTATCCGATTCGGATCGAGCTCGAGAAGACGGGCATCATCGCGAACAGGCGGTTCGTCATGGACTACATCTTCAAGTCCCCTTGCCAAGCGGGTTCGATTGCCGCCTGCCGCGCCTGTTCGGCCAACACGGAATGGCGGACGGACGACGAGGACAGGACGCCGTTCGGGGTTGTTCATCCGAAGGCCAGGAAGGGCGAGCGGCGCGACTTCTCGAATCCGCAGAATGCGACAAAGCCCGACTTCACGCCGCCGATGGGCTACACGGTCATGGAGGACGGCACGCCCCGCTACGTCGTGGGGCGCGACGGCGGCGGCTACGTCGAGTATCGCGGCGAGGAGGCGCGGCGGCGCGCGGAGGCGGCCCACGCCTCGCCCGGCGTCGTCATGGAAGTGTGCGCGGAGGGCTGAACGCACAGGCGCACGGCCTGAAACGCAAGGCAAGGTCAGAAAACCACAAACGAACAACCGAAACAGCAAGAGAAAAGGAAAACCAAGAAATGATCGCAATCCACAGCAACGACATCTGCTTCAGCACGGCGCGAGGCGGAGACAACCCCTTCAACACGGACGGCCAGCCGCGCACGGAGCTTTCCGTCGAACTCGCCCGCACCGCGCTTGACTTCAACATCGTCAAGAAGGCGAGCTACGACGACACGGGGCGAGTCATCCCCGGCCACTTCCACCTGGAGCGCGACGACGAGCGGCGTTCCATCATCCCCTCGCTCGCCTCGGTCGGCAACCAGTACACGCCCATCCAGCACCTCGACGTGTTCGACTACATCACGAACAAGGTGATGCCAGAAATCCCGGAGATGAAGCTGGAGATGGCGGGGACGATCTACGGCGGCGGGGTCGGCCTCGTCGCGGCGAAGTTCGGCGACACCTTCTCGATCAGGGGCGACGAGAGCCCGAACGAGATGCGCCTCCTCTTCAACAACCCCTGCAACGGGCGCGGGCGCATGACGCTCGGCTTCACCCACGTCCGCGTCGTCTGCCAGAACACGCTCGCCCTTGCGACGGAGGAGGCGAAGGCGGACGGCTGGTGCATCACGCACACGAAGTCCGCGCCGGACGCGACGCGACGCGCCGTCGAGTGCATCCGCGCGCAGGCCCGCGCCGCGCTCGACATGAAGCGGGCGTGCGAGACGCTGGCCGAGATCGGCGTGGACGGCGGGACGATGCGCCGCTGCCTCGATGCGGTCTACCCGATCTCCGGCCTTCCCGAAGGCCACGCCCGCTCGCGGCTGGAGAACCTGCGCGAGGAGGTCGTGCGGCAGTTCGAGGCGGGCGAGACGGCGCAGACGTTCAAGGCGGACAGCGCATGGAAGCTTTTCAACAGCTTCACCTACCCGATCTTCAACCCCGACGCCGAACGGCTGGCGCGGAGCAGGACGAAGGACGCCGCCGAAATCGCCTACACGGGCATGACGGGCTCGGTGCGCGACAAGGTGCAGGGCATCTTCGCCAAGGTCAGCCGCATCGCCCGCGACGCGGCGTGAGCGCGCGGGGAAAGGAGAGAGCGACAATGGACATTGACGCCGTGATGGACAAGATCCGCAAGGCCGTGCGCCTTGCGAACCGCACGAGCGAGGCCGGGGAGCGGGAGACCGCCCTCCGCCTCGCAAGGGGGCTCGCCGAGCGCAACGGCATCTCCTTCGAGGACGTTTCCGCGACCGAGTGCGACGCCGCGCGCGCGGTGCATGAGCGCGACGAGGCGTACCAGACGCTGACGGGGGTCGAGTTCGGGCACGCCTGCTTCATCCTCCGCGAGCACTTCGGCGTGATCGTCATGTCGAGCCAGTATCGCGGCAAGGCGCAGAGGAAGCGGCTCTCGTGGTTCGGCTCGCGGCTGAACATCGAGATCGCGAAGCACGTCTTCCACATCCTCCTCCGAGAGAGCCGGAGGGCGTACCGCGAAGCCGACAGGCCCGCGCGGGACGAGAGGCGGCTCCTCGCCGACAAGTTCGCCGCTTGCGGCATGGAAGCCGCCGAGGCACGGCGACTTGCCGCCGCGTGCCTCGACGCGAAGGCGGACGGCGCGAAGACCGACCGCAAGTCGTTCATGTCCGGCTTCTTCTACGCCATCAGCCAGAAGCTCGCCGCGAACCCGATCCGCAACGACGTCGCCGCCGACAGGGCGGCGGCGGAGCGCAAGTTCGCCGAGTACAGGGAGGCCCACGCCGTGAGGGACAGCACGGCGCGCAAGGGCGGCAGGCTCGACAGGGAGGCGATGATGCGGGGGTTTGACGCGGGGCGGCGCATGAACCTCGCGCGCCCGTGCGAAGGGGATGCCGCCTCGCCGCTCGCGCTCGCCATCTGAAGGAAAAAGGAACATGGCAGAAACAGGAAAGGAAATCCGAGACAATGCTCACGTTTGAACACGCCAACAGGGACTGCACGGGATCGCAGCTCTCGGTCGATATCAAGCCGTCCGACGGAATCGCGGACGGCAAGTACACGTTCTCGATCACGCGGCAGTCCGCCCTCGGCTCGTTCGAGGCGGACGGCTCGCGCGTCTTGCCGGAGTTCGACGGCGACGAGACCGAGATCTCCCTCAACGCCAAGCAGGCGATGCACCTCCTCCTCGTCCTCGAGGGGAAGTCCGACCGCGTGAACGGCGGCAAGGGCCTGTTCGAGGGCGGCGGCGGGCATTCCGCCGTCCTCCACTGCGACCGCGTGAGGGAGAACGTCTCAGGCTACGGCCTCCACATCATCGTGCGGACGGGCGGCGCGTCCCGCGACGGGCGCATCCTCCTCAACCCGACGGAGGCGGCGACGCTTGCGCGGGCGATGAACGCCTCGCTGGGGCGCGTGGCGTTCGGCGACTGAATCGGAAACGGAAGAACCAACGAGAAAGGAAATGCGGATGAAAGGCAAGAAGACAGGGAAAAGGCAGAAGAGGCCGACGAAAGCGGCGAAAGCCGGGCGGACGGCGTGGGTGACGGTCTTCGCGGACGTCACGGAGACGTTCACGAAGCGCGTCCACATGAAGATTCCCGCCGACAGGGCGGAAGGGCCGGAGGATTCGGTCGAGGAGGCGGTCAGGGAGGCGTTTGAAGAGGCCTGCAACAATGACGACATCGACGTCACGAGGGACTGCGACGACTTCTCCCGCGAAATCGACGGAGCATGGTGCGCGGCGGACTTTCGGTGCGACTGCGCCCATTGCGCGGGGCGCGACGCCGAAGAGGGGCTTGTCTACTGCTCGGCGTTCGACAAGACGGTTGGCATGGACGAATGCTGCAACCGCTTCTGCGACGAATACCAGTCGGTGCGCAAGGCGAAGGGACGGGCGAAGGCGAAGAAAGGGGGCAAGTGATGGGCGTGAAAGGCCATGTGCGCGTGGCGCAACCGAAATACGGCGACAATACGCTTTCCTCATGGGTCGACGGCTACGCGAAGCGTTGGCTCTACGACCACGGCATCGACGTGACCGAAGGCGAGAGCGGCGACTGGTGGGAGATTGAGGTGACGGACGGCTTGCGCGACCTCGCGAGACGCCTTGCCGACGGTGATCTGTGCGCCGACTTCGACGGGCGGTTGCCGGAGGATATGCGCGACGAAGACTACGGTGCCGACTTGGGGCGACTGCTCCAGGAGGGCATCGGGGCGGCGGATAGGAACGGCGAGCCGTATATCACGATAGACTGGTTCTGAAAGCGGCCCTGTTTCGGCGTCTCGCGGCGCGGGCCTCTCCGCTCAATGAGGGCTAACTACACGAACCCTGCGCCTCAATCACTTCGCCACTACTTCGCGGCGTCGTCAACCGCCTCCTGCGCGCCCGCCACGGGACAGGCCGCAGGGACGGGCGTAAACTCGATCTCGACGCGCGTCTGCTTCTGCTCCTTCGACGAGTACACGCCGAGCGCCGAGGTGTCGTTCGTCACGCACCCGCCCGCCGTCACCTTCGCGAGCGCGAGGTAGTCGCGGTTGATCCAGATCGTCGTCTTCGGCCCGGTGTAGACGCTGAAGACGGGTATCTTGTACTCGTCCCAGTTGATGTCGCCGAGGTTCGTGGCGGTCGCGCTGGACGCGACGACGCGCACCCCAGTCGGCGTGTTCGAGCAGCCCGTCAGGAGCGTGAGCGAAACCGCAAGCAACGCGAGCATGAAAAGGATGCCGCGCACCGCAAACTTTCTGCTGGGCCAACCCTGCGCGTCATAGATGCCGTTGTCGAGAAATTGCGTCATTGATCTTCTTTCCTTTCCCTGCACTTCGCAATCGCAAAGTCAGCCGGTAGGCACACGGTGTCAACCGCCGCCTCGCACATGGCGTCCGCGAGAACGGCAACGCCGAGCGGAATTGTCAGCAGGTTGAGGGCCATGAAACGGTAATCGCTTGGAGCGTCGCTCATCATCTGCGGGAACGCGCAGATTACCGAGGCCGCAGCCGCCGTGCGGGTGGACTGGTAGACGCGCCCGACCTTCGCGGGCGTGCCCGGACAGCGCGTGTAGCAGTTCACGCACCCCGCGAGGGAAGCGAGCGCGCACACGCCGATGGCCAATGTCAGAATCCTCTTCATGTCTTACGCCTTTCGTTTCAGTTGGAAGCCGCCCCTCCGCGCGTCCTGTACGCCCGCGAAACAGGAAAACGGAACGCGGGCCGCGCGGAGGGGCAAGTGCCGTTTACCTGTCGAGGCAAGACCCATCGACGCACGTCTCGTCGTCGGGCGACTTCCACGCGGCGATTGCCGCCGTCACGCGGTCGCAGATGATGTCGAGCTCGCCCTTTGTCAGGTCGAGGTCGGAAAGCGACTTGACGGCCTCCTGCACGGCCTCGACGGTCTTCGCGTAGGCCGTCTGCCACTTCGTCGGCACGAGGATCTTGCAGAATTCGAGGATGCTCAGAACCTTCATCGAGAGGTTGAGAGCCGCCTGTATCTTCTCCTTCGTCGTGTCCGTGAGGCCGTCGAGCGCGCGCTTCAGGACGCCGAGGGCGTACTCGATCACTCCGGAGACGCCGCCCCCGAAGAGGAACGACATGACGATCTTGAACTTGCTGATGTTCATTTTGCGTTTTCCTTTCGTTTTGGTGTTCAAGTCACTCCACAATTTCCCAGTCCTCGGCGAGCATATCCGTCTGGGACGCAAGCCAGCCCGTGAGGACACCGCCCGTCGCCGTGCGCATCCGGATCGAATCGAGGAAGCGGATTTCTCCTTCGGCCTTGTCGATTGCCGCAAGGTGCGGGTCGGTGATCTGGTTGCAGCCCCTGACCGTCGAACCGGGTATCACCCAGATGTACATGCCCTTGCCGTTCCAGCCGCGCCGCGCGACCTTGTTGCCGCGCTTCATCGCCTCGATTGCCATGCCGAACGTCATGCCCTCGCAGGGACGGCCCGCCGCCTCGAACTGCGCACTGGGGCACCACGACACGTAGCCGTCGGGATAGACGACCTTGTACCCCTCGTCGGCAGGGTTCTCGTTGGCCGGAATCTCCCAGCCACGGGACTTGTTGTAGTCGCCGCGCGTCATCGGCTCGGCATCGACCTGGTGCATTCGGATGTACTTCATCTTGATTTTTTCCTTTCCTGGTTTCGGTTTCTGTTTTCGTGGGCTTGTCCACGGATTGCACGGATTTCACGGATTGGCCTCACGCGGACGCGCAGAGCGCGCGGACGACGGCCGCGCCGCCGCCAGCCGCCGCAAGGTAGCGCAGGGCCGCCCAGAGCATCTTCGCGCCCGCGACGCGGTTGCGCTTCGCCTCCGCCGCCGCGACGCGCTTCTGCCGCTCCTCGGCGACCTCCGCGACGAGCGCCTTGACGCGCTCCGCCGTCTTCTGCTGGCACTCGACGAGCGCGCGGCACTGGTGGACGAGGACGGTGAGCGTCGCGTCCAGCCGCCGCGC
>DCMF01000102.1:20069-22543 GCA_002321305.1 Verrucomicrobia bacterium UBA1629
AGCGTCATTGCCCGCCCTCCTCCTCGGCGAACGGGTCGGCGGCGAACGCGCACGTCCCCGTCTCGCCGGACGCCGTGACCGTCACGCCCGCCCCCTCGGTGATGCCTCCCTGCGGGATGCCCGCGATCTCCGGCTCGACCTTCCCGTAGAGCGGGTTCCTCACCGCCGTCGAGACGACCTCGTTCGTCTTCCCGTCCGTCCCCTCGTAGGCGACGCGCACCTCCGTGACGCCGTGGAGGTTCACGCCCAGCACCCGCTCCAGCCGCACGGTGCCGCCCGTCGCGGAGAACGTGGCGTTCGTCACGCGCGGCGTCCAGTCCCAGCCGTCGTCGTAGGTCTCGGCGTCGAGGATCGCGATGTCCTTGGCGGGCGACTTCACGGACACCTTCGCCGGGAGGCGGACGAGCTTCCGGGACCACCACGCGCCGAGCTTCGCGACGTCGCCGCTCTCCGTGTCGAACGACATCGGAAGGCTCTCGCGCATCGCGGGCGTGTTCGAGAGGAACACCTCGTAGTTCCGCGTGAGCGTGGGCGCAAGCTCGATCTCTTCGCACGGGCCGTTGGTCGGCGCGAGGACGGTGAGCGTGTGGCTGCGCACCTCGATGACGTCGCCCGACAGGTCGGAGTACGTGCGCGGCGCAAGCATCTCGCCGACGACGCGGCGGACGTCGTTCGTATCCACCCCGGCGGCGACGAGCCGTCCGTCCCGCACGATGGGGACGCCCTCGAACTGGAGCGAGTGGGGCGTCGCGTTCGTGCCGAAGCCGATCTGCACGGCGGACGGCGCGGCCGCCTTGGCCGAGTAGCCGAGCGCGACGGCGCACGCGGCATTGGCGACGGTCGCGTTGCCGCCCATGGCCGTCTCGTTCGTGTGCTGCGCGCCCGACCCGATGGCGATGGCGTTCCCCGCCTTGGCCTGCGCCCACCAGCCGATGGCGACGCCCTGCGAGGTGCCCGTGCCGTCGCCGCGCGCGTCCGCATTCCCGCCGATGGCGACGGACACCGAGCGCAGGATCGCGTTGCTCGGCGCGCTCGCGACGTAGGCGGGGTCGACGGACGCGACGGCGTTCGTCCCGATGGCGATTGCGCAGTCCTGGTTCAGCCCGTTCTTCACGTAGGTGACGCCCGCCTCCTTCTGCGCATCGGAAAGTTCGACCGTCTGGCACAGGGCGTTTGTGACGAGCCCGCTGACGTCGCCGAGGACGGCGAGTGTTCCGCCCTCCGACGGAAATTCGTAGTAGAGGTCAAAGTTGTCTGGCGAACTCTGCCCGGTGCTAAGATACCTCCGTCTCCGAATGCCGTTGACGCCAAATGTCGTGTTCGTGTAGATTGAGGCATATGTTCGCGGGTCTAAGCCTCCCCTTGCCATCAAGCCCAGCGTCCCGTTATCCGACAGGATCGCGTGCTCGTAGACGCTTCCGACGCCGAACTCACTAACCTCGATCTTGTCTTTCCCCGTCTTCCCGTTGCCCGCATAGAACAGCCGGGGAGTTGATTTGGGATAGGGCCTGTAGGCGGGAAGGGCCGAGAGGGCGAGCGCATCCTTCGTGTCGGTGTACGTCTTCGCCTGTGCCAACGCGGTCTTCGCCGCGCCAAGCCCCGACGACTTCCAGCCGTAGTCCGGCTGTCCGTCGTCGCGCACGGAAGGGCAGTCCACGTCCGCCGCGACGCCCTCCTCCGTGAGGCTTGCGCTCCCGTCCAGCACTACGTACACGCCCTTCGCGTTTCTCGGATACTCGACCGTGTTTGTGCCCGCGAGGATGTAGCCCGACGAACTGCCCGGCTTCGCGTCGCCGATCACGTAGAGGCAGTTCGCCACATAGGCGGCATTCGTCGGGAACGGCGTCCTGTAGCTCGTCGATTTCGGCGGGACGCACCACGCCGACGGCGCAATCAGGGTGACGTTCCTGTACTTGTATCTGTAGCTGCTGTTCGCGTGCATTGACCCCGGAAGCCGGAAGATCGTGTTCGTCGCCGCGATGTCCCACATGAGGATGTGGTACCACGTGTTCTCCATCGTGTCGTCGTAGGCGTTCGTGTAGGCGTCCGCCCCCTTGAGCGTCACGCCGCCCACCGAGCAGCCGTCGAAGGCGCAGGAGCGGTAGAGGATTCCCTTCGAGGAGTTCCCGTCCCACTGGACGATCCTGTAGATGCTGCTGCTGAACGCACATCCGTAGAATCGGCATTCGTTGTAGGCCGCATAGCCGTATTCCGTCACGAAGTCGTTGCCCGCGAAGTCGCAGTCGCGGAACGTCATCCCGCCGAAGCGGCAGACAACCACCCCGTCGTCCTCCGCACCCTTGCCCTTGAAGCCCGTGAACGTGAAGCCCCGCCACTCGCAGCTTGCGGACGAGAGCGCGCAGACGGCGTTCGTGCCGCCGACGACGCGCGTGCGCGCCTTGTCGCCGACGGCGCGGAAGGAGATGGCGTTGGTCGCGCCGAAGTCGGCGTAGGGCGGCTCGTAGTCGCCCTCG
>DCMF01000104.1:0-2011 GCA_002321305.1 Verrucomicrobia bacterium UBA1629
GCGGCAAGCTCGCGTTCCACGAACGTGTCGGCGGCATCGTCCTCTTTGCCGAGGGGGCGCGTCCGCGCGCGTTCAAGGCACGCTTCAAGGAGGTCGCCGACCGGGCGACGCTCGCAGCGACGGGCTATGCCCTTGCCGAGCCGGCGAAGGCCCACGGCGCGGCGTATGCGCTCTACGAGCTGACGGAGGCGACGACGCCCCTGAAGCTGCTCGGACGCAAGACGGCGGAGGCCTACGTCTGCTCGTCGCCTGGGCTAAGGATTAAATGCCCTGACTGCGGACTGGCATTGGTGGCAACGGAAGTGTGTTTGTTTCAGATTCGTATAGCGAGGGAGGCGGCATGATAAACTTTCAATTCTTTCCTCGATCTAGAGGGCTTGATGCGAGAATGTCGAAAATTGTCGAGGCATTTAAACTTGTTGAGGCTTCAAGTTCGTTGCAAATGCGCTCAAATGACATGCTTGCATTGGTACGTCCGCATCTTGAAGAAATCGGTTTCAAGGTTGAACGAGGCAAGCATAAAAACGAAAAGATTGACGTGCCTGTTCTGTTTGGTGAGAATAATGAAGTGGACAAATCGTTTTGGGCTGATGCATTGAGCGAGGATGGAAGTATTGTCCTTGAGGTGGAGGCGGGGCGTGCGGTTAGAAACAATCAATTTCTCAAGGACATCTTTCAGGCAAGCATGATGTTTGAGGTGGAATATCTTGTGCTCGCAGTATTGAACGAATATCACTTCAATAACAAAGGAGGATCTGGAACAAGCAAAGATTATTCTGAGGTAAAAACTTTTTTGGAAACGATGTATGTTTCGAACCGATTGCGTTTGCCATTAAAGGGCATTCTCCTGATTGGGTATTGATGCGAAAATGAAGCCAGCGTTGATAATCAAGGGACGGCGTTACTATTCGCCGAAGCTCGACGAATATGTTGTTGCCGTCAAGCGAGGGCGTGTCTATTCGACTTTCCAACGTGCAAACGATGTACGTGTCAGAATCTTATCGAAGAATGTCTGGTATGTTTCTGTGGACGATTTTAATATGTGCGAAGAATTAGCAAGAGCAACGAGAATGGACAGTTGGTTTGAAGGGTACTTTGATGAGGAGATTGGAATGGAGAAGAATCATGAATGGCGCGATGGACGATATCATTTGACCTCATATCGACATGCCATTCGTGATATGTATGATGGAACTGATATGGACAATCTGCCGATTCCAAAAGGCTATGTTCATCGATTCCGCGAAATCGTAAAAGGAATGGGCTATGGTATCTGATTATTTCCAGGAGATGATGGGGGCGAACAATAAAAGTCGATCTGACACGATCCCCTATCTGACCGTCTATACCCCAAGTCCATGCAAGGGGAAACAGCGAAAGCCAAAGTACATGATTCCTCACAAGATGAAAGAGTTCCTCCGCATCTATGAACGCGATTAGAGAGGGACATGAGGCAACGGAGAATAAATGGAGGATCAATCATGCGGAATCATGAGAAGATTGTTGGACTTCTGGAGGCCATTGACGCTTGGAGCAAAGCCGATAGCGATGTCGCGGACAACGGATGGAATTCCGAGAACGAGTGGCTTTGGGATGAGGCGAAAAATCGGATGTTGTCTTTGGCAGACGAAGTTCGTGCCGACATGAATTCAGTGGCAAATGGCGGCGTAGGCGCGGATGAGGAGGCGTCCTGATGAGAGTACCGCCCGTCCGTTCCATGCCCGCGAAGTGCGAGATCACCCCCCTGTGCAGTGGTCACTTCTCCGAGTTTCCACGCCTCCGTGAGGGACTTCCCCTTGCGCGACCGCCACAGTTTGTTTTAACACAGAGCGGCCTGCGGCCGGGCGAAGGGAGGCGAACGGGAGGTTCGCACCGCGCGTTTCGTCCGCCCCGTTCGCACGTTTGTTCCCATTTGGCTTTTGGGCGTGTTCCGTTTTCGGGGCATCTGACGTGCAAGAGCTGTTCGCGGAATGAGCGAAGCACCCCTCCCGCGACGCTCCCCTTGCCCCGC
>DCMF01000104.1:2062-41389 GCA_002321305.1 Verrucomicrobia bacterium UBA1629
CCCGCGAAGCGGCTCTGTGTTTCATTAAAAAACATCAGGGACAGGACGAGGGGATTCGTTTGCGGTCTCATCAAACAAGCGGCGGAATGGCGCGGACAAGGGCGGCATCTGGCAGGTGCTGTGAAACGTGATTTGACGGTGTTCGATAGGGAGGCTTCTGATTGTCATGACTGACGTAAAGGAACTGATGGCAAAGGTGGGGAAGATACGGATCCTCACCAACAGGCTGATCGACGACCAGCTGGCGGGCGACTACCACTCGACCTTCAAGGGGCAGGGCGTCGAGTTCGACGAGGTGCGTCCCTACCAGGTCAGGGACGACGTGCGCACGATCGACTGGAACGTGACGGCGAAGACGGGCGTGCCCTACATCAAGCGGTTCGCCGAGGAGCGCGAACTGACGATCCTCTTCCTAGTGGATGTTTCCGGCTCGCAGGGCTACGGCAGCGTCCGCCGCTCGAAGATGGAGCTGGCCGCCGAGGTGACGGCGCTTCTCGCGCTGACGGCGATCCGCAACCAGGACAAGATCGGACTCGTCCTCTTCTCCGACCGGATCGTCAAGTACATTCCGCCGCGCAAGGGCCGTGACTCGGTCATGCGTCTCGTGCGCGAGGTGCTGGCCGCCGAGGACGACGCGCAGGGCGGCACGGACATCGCGGGTGCGCTCAAGTTCCTGAACGGCGTCCAGAAGCGCCGCGCCGTCGTCTTCCTCGTGAGCGACTTCCTCCTGCCGGAGGGCGAAGGAAAAGGGAAGAAGGAAGAGGGAAGAAGTGAAGAGGTTCATTCTTCGACCGAGCGGCTTCTGCGGGCGGCGGCGCGGCATCATGACCTCATCTGCGTGCCCGTGAGCGATCCGGCGGAAAGCGCGCTGCCGGACGTGGGGCTTGTGGAGCTCGAAGACCCCGAGACGGGCGCGCTCGTCCTCGTGGACACGTCGAGCGCGAGGGTGCGCCGCGCGTTCGCCGCACGCGCCGCGTCCGAAACCGAAGAACTGCGGCGGTTCTTTCTCAAGACGGGCATCGAGACGCTGCCGATCGCGACCGACCGCCCCTACATCAACGTCGTGCGCGCGCTCTTCAAGCGCCGCGCGAGAAAGGGATGATTCACATGATGATTTTTCTTACAGGAGCGCCCGCTTCGGGCAAGACCACGCTTGGACACCGTCTCGCGACGGCGCTCGGCGTTTCGTTCGCTGACCTTGACGCGGAAATCGTCCGGGCCGCCGGCCAGACGATTCCCGAAATTTTCGCGACGCAGGGCGAAGCCGCGTTTCGCGATCTCGAGGCGCGGACGCTGACTCAGATCCGTGACGCGGGCGTTGTCGCCCTGGGCGGCGGTACGCTGTTGCGCGCGGAGAGCCGCGCGTTCTGCGAAAGGGCCGGGACGGTGATTTGCCTTGACACGCCATCGGACGACGAGCTCGCGCGCCGCCTTGGCGCGGCGCAGGGGACGCGTCCGCTCGGCGACCAGGCGAAGGCGCGGGCGGCGCACTACGCCTCGTTCCCGAACCGCGTTGCGGGCTGGTTCGACATTGGCGATTCGCTCGTCCTCTGTGGCGTGGGATTGGCGCGCGTCTTTTTGGCGGGGCGTCCCGTCGTGGCGGATGCGACCGTGGCCTCCCTGTGGGCGGAGAAACTGGGCATCGACCCGATTGCGACCATTCCGTCCGGCGAACAGCACAAGACGATCGGCACGGTGACGTCGCTCTGGGGCGCGTTCGCCCGTGCGGGCCTCGGCCGCCGCGACACGGTGGCGGCGCTTGGCGGAGGCGTGACGGGCGACCTCACGGGCTTTGCGGCGGCGACGTGGATGCGTGGCATCGACTGGATCAACGTGCCGACGACGCTCCTCTCGATGGTGGACGCTTCGACGGGCGGGAAGACGGGGTGCGACTTGCCGGAGGGCAAGAATCTCGCCGGGGCGTTCCACGCGCCGAAGCTCGTCGTCATTGATGTCGCCCTGCTCGCGACGCTGCCGCCCGCGACGCTCTGCGACGGCAAGGCCGAAATGATCAAGCACGAGATCATTTTGCCGGGGACAGCCCCCGAAGGGGACGTGCCGACGGCGCGCGAAATCGCGCGAAATCTCGCCGTCAAGGTGGGTATCGTCCGCGAAGACCCGTTCGAGCGGCTGGGGCGGCGGCTTCTGCTCAACTGTGGGCACACGGTCGCCCACGCAATCGAGAAGGCGACGCACTATGCGATTTCGCATGGCTCGGCCGTGGCGATCGGGTGCGTCGAGGAGGCGCGGATCGCGGCGCGCCGGGGACTGTCCCCGTCGGGCTGGCCGGACGAACTGGCGGCGCGGTTTGCCGCTGTGGGGCTGCCGACGGCGTTGCCGGGGGGGCTGTCCCTCGCCGCGCTCGTGCCGCTCATGAAAGGCGACAAGAAGCGCGCGGGCGCGGTCGTCACGTTCGCGTTGCCGTGCGGTTGGGGCGATGTGCGCGCCGTGCCGATCGATCTCGAAAAGGAGGCCCTGTGATCCGACTCGAACCTGGTTTTCGGCGCGGCACGATGACGGTGCCCGTCTCGAAATCTCACGCGCACCGCGTGCTGATCGCCGAGTTTCTCGCGGGGCGCACGGCGTGCCTGGCGGCGAACGTTGCCGACTGCGACGACATTCGCGCGACGAAACGGTGCCTGGCGGCGCTTGCCGTGCGTCTTGCGCCGCGCGCACGGGACACGGAGACACGGGGAACGCCGTGCGCACGGGACACGGAAACTCGGCGCGGCAACACTCTCGCCACGACCGGCTGGATGCCGCCGCGCGCTGGGGACGGCGGGGCGGCGTCCGTCACGCTGGACTGCGGCGAGTCGGGGACGACGCGGCGGCTCTTGGGTCCGGTCGTCGCGGCGCTCGGCGTGACGCCGAACTGGGTGATGAAGGGCCGTCTCGCGACACGTCCGCAGATCGACTACGCAAGACTTGAGCCGGGCGTCCAGGTCCTGGCCGGCGACGTGTCCTCGCAGTTCGTGAGCGGACTTCTCTTCGCCTTGCCGCTGCTGGCCGGCGATTCCGAGATTCGCCTGACCTCGCCGCTCGCCTCGCGCGGCTACGTCGACATGACGCTGGACGTCCTGCGCTCCTACGGCGTCTCCGTCGAGGAGGCGGCGACGGGCTTTCGCGTGGCGGGCCGCCAGCGGTTCTGCGCGCCGGCGGACGGTCCGCACATCGAGACGGACTGGTCGGGCGCGGCGTTTCCGCTGGCGATGAACGCGCTTGGCAGCGCGATTCGCCTAACGGACGCCTGTGCGGCGGGGCTGTCGGCGGCGTCGCGTCAGCCCGACCGCGCCATCGTCGGAATCCTGAAGGGGTTTGCGTGCGCGGGCGACGTGACAGTCGACATCGACGCCTGCCCCGACATCTTTCCCGTCCTGACGGTCGTCGCGGCGCGTCGCGCGGGCGCGACGCGCTTTACGGGCATTCGACGGCTGCGCCTCAAGGAGTCGGATCGCGTGGCCGCGATGGCGGACGTGCTGGCGCGCTTCGGCGTTGCGACGGACGTTTCAGATGCGGTATTCGTCGTGCAGGGCCAGTCGGCGCCGTTGCGGGGCGGCGCGTTCTGCTCCTACGCCGACCACCGCATCGCGATGTCGATTGCCGTGGGCGCGACTGTGGCGGACGCACCCGTCGAGATTGACGACGCGGCCTGCGCGGCGAAGTCGTATCCCGACTTTTTCGTGCAGTTCGAAACGCTGGAACGCTGATGCCGGCAACTTCGCGGTTCCCGTATGGCTCTGGCTTTGCACGACCGTTTGGCCTTGCCTCTGATGCGGCTGTAGACGTGAACCGCATCGGCGCGCTGGCCTTGCTTGGACATCCGGAAGCCCAGGAGTCTGATGCGCGTGGAGGTGACGACGAATGAGTCCCGGCTTTCAGGTTCCGTTGCGGGCGCTCGTGCGCAGTCGCCGATTGGCGTTTGGGCTTGCGGTCTGTGCGCTTGGCGTTGGCGGATGCCGGACGATCGAAGAACGTCTGGCGAAAGCCGATTCGACGCAGGCTGTCGCCCAGGCCGTCGCCGACTACTACGTGCAGGACGCGGAGGACGAAAGCTGCGCCGTGGCGATCGTTTTGCCGCAGGGAACAGCCTTCGCACACGCCGGGTCTGCGACGGAACATTCGCTTTTCCGCATCGCGTCCCTCTCGAAGTTTTTCCTGCACCCCGTCCTGCTGAAGCTTCACGCGCACGGTCGTCTGAATCTCGACCGGCCCGTCTCGTCCTGCTCGCGTCTCGACCTGCCGCCGGAATACGGACGCATCACCTTGCGCGACCTGCTGCTGAACCGCAGCGGCCTGCCGCGCGAGTTCATCGTCCGCTGGGAGCCGTTCGACACGTGGACGGCCTTCTCCTGCGGCTTCTTCGGCACGGACATCTATGCGGCGTTCGAGACGCGGGAGGACTTCGCGCGCATGGCCTGGCGACCGTGGTGGCGGCATGCGGTGCGGGCGCGGCGCGAGATCTACTCGAACATGGGCTTCGGCCTGCTGGGGACGGCGGTCGAGGATTCGCTCGGCAAGCCGCTGGAGGATATCCTTCGTGCGGAGCTGACGGAGCCGTGGAGGCTCGCCGACACGACGTATGAGCCGTGCGGCGACCAGACGAACCGCCTGACGCGCGCGTGTGCGGGACATCTGCCCTGGCTGACGCGGCGCGGCGGCGACGTGCCCGACCATCGTCTGGGCGAGGCCTTGCGCGCGACGGGCGGTCTCTTCTCGTCCGCTGCGGACTGCGCGACGCTTTTTGCGGCCTACTGGGCCATCATCGACGGGCAGCTGACGGAACGCGACATCGGCGCCTACGCAGACGAGGCCGTCTTTGGGCTTCTGCGCGTGAAGATCCTCCCGGACGGGTCGCGCGCCCTGTATCGCGCCGGCATGATCTACGGCGGCGCGTCGTTCGTGGGCTTTGACCTGCGGACGCGGACGGTTGTCGTCATCCTGCGCAACGTCACCAGCTGGCCCGACCGTCGAGGCTTTGCCGTCATGGAGACCTTGCGGGCCATTGCCCCGTGATCCGCATTGTCCTCGGCGTTCGCCGTAGCCTTTCGCAGGGGGTGAGGGCGCGGTTTTTATGGTATAATACGCGCTTCAATGTGCGAGTCCTGAACTTCTTGAAGAAAGACGATTCGAATGGCAGAGGAAAAGAACGGCAACTACAACGCCGAGAACATCCAGGTCCTGGAGGGCATGGAGGCGGTGCGCAAGCGTCCCGCGATGTACATCGGCGACACGGGCGAACGCGGCTACCACCACCTGGTCTACGAAGTGGTGGACAACTCGATTGACGAGGCGCTCGCCGGCTACTGCTCGCTCATCGACGTCGTCATCAACCGGGACGGGTCGCTCACGGTGCGCGACAACGGGCGCGGCATCCCGGTCGACATGCACCCGACCCAGCACAAGCCGGCGATCGAGGTCGTGCTGACGGTCCTGCACGCGGGCGGCAAGTTCGACGGCTCGAACTACAAGGTCTCGGGCGGCCTCCACGGCGTGGGCGTCTCGTGCGTGAACGCGCTCTCCGACTGGATGAAGGTCGACGTCAAGCGCGGCGGCAAGCTCCACCACATCGAGTTCTCGCGCGGGCACGTGACGAGGCCGCTCGAGGTCGTCGGCGACTGCGGCGACGAGACGGGCACGACGGTCACGTTCTTCCCCGACCACACGATCTTCACCTGCCGCAAGTTCAAGGCGTCGATCCTCGCCGCGCGCCTCCGCGAGCTCGCGTTCCTCAACAAGGGCGTGACGATCCACTTCAAGGACGAAGAGGGCGACGAGAACGGCCACTTCTTCGAGGAGACGTTCCACTACGAGGGCGGCATCGACGCGTTCGTCGAGTACCTGAACGCGAACAAGGCGCCGATCTCGCCCGTCATCCACTTCGAGGGCCAGCGCGAGTGCACGCGCCTGGACGGCACGTACCTCATCCAGGCCGAGGTCTCGATGCAGTACACCGACACGTACTCGACGATCGAGCAGACGTACTGCAACAACATCCACACGGTCGAGGGCGGCACGCACCTCTCCGGCTTCCGCCGTGCGCTCACCGCGACGGTCAAGGGCTACGGCGAGCGGAACAAGCTCATCAAGGAGAAGGAGCTCGCGTCGCTTACGGGCGACGACATGCGCGAGGGCCTGACGGTCGTCGTGAGCGTGAAGGTGCCCCAGCCGCAGTTCGAGGGCCAGACGAAGACGAAGCTCGGCAACGGCGAGGTCGACGGCATCGTCTCGGGCATCGTCTCGGAGAAGCTGATGACGTTCTTCGAGGAGAACCCCGCCGTCGCGAAGACGATCATCGAGAAGACGCTCCTGGCGAACCGCGCCCGCGAGGCCGCGCGCGCCGCGCGCGAGTCGACGCGCCGCAAGGGCGTGATGGACGGCCTGTCGCTTCCGGGCAAGCTGCGCGACTGCTCCGAGCGCGACCCGGCGAAGACCGAGCTCTACCTCGTCGAGGGCGACTCGGCCGGCGGCTCGGCGTGCAAGGGCCGCAACCGCGCGACGCAGGCGATCCTGCCGCTCCGGGGCAAGATCATCAACGTCGAGAAGGCGCGCATCGACCGCATGCTCGCGAACAACGAGGTGCGCACGATGATCACGGCGATCGGCTGCGGCTTCGGCGAGGAGTGGGACGTCTCGAAGGCCCGCTACCACAAGATCGTCATCATGACCGATGCCGACGTGGACGGCGCGCACATCCGGACGCTCCTCCTGACGTTCTTCTACCGGCGCATGCCGGAGCTCATCGAGAAGGGCTACGTCTACATCGCCCAGCCGCCGCTCTACAAGGTCGAGCGCAAGAAGAAGACGGAATACGTCCTCACCGACGGCGAGCTGACGGAGAAGCTGCTGACGCTCGGCCTCGACGACTACGAGGTGAAGGGGAAGGACGGCGCGCCGCTGGATCGGGAGCGCGCGCGCGCGCTCCTCGTGCTGCTGGCGGAGATCGAGGCGACGGCGAAGATGGTCGGCGAGCGCGGGTTCGACGCGGCGGCCCTCCTGAAGGACGAGACGGCGCAGGGCTCCGGCGCGTCGATGCTCAAGAAGGAGTTCTCGTCGCTCTCCGGCATCGGCTACGCGGCGGAGGACTGGTTCGGCACGAACGCGCCGACGGCGAACGGGCCGCTCGTGAAGCTGCTGGACGCCGTGCGCAACCACGGCAAGCAGGGCCTCGCGATCATGCGCTTCAAGGGCCTCGGCGAAATGGACGCCGACGAGCTCTACGACACGACGATGAACCCGGAGAAGCGCCACATGCTGCGCGTGAAGCTGGAGGACGCCGTGAAGGCCGACCAGATGTTCACGCTCCTCATGGGCGACGAGGTCGAGCCGCGCCGCAAGTTCATCGAGGACAACGCGCTGAACGTCCGCAACCTCGACTTCTGACCGGCGCGGACGTCTGCGGCCTGACGGGCGGCGTCGGGCTGGCGCGCCAGCCGCGCGCGCAGGGCCTTGCGGTCGCGGCTTCAGAAGGTGATGGCCCTCTCGTCGGCGAGGGGCGATGTATGGTATAATCTGCGGCATGNNCTTCAACCGCCACGAGTCGTCCAACCTCGAAGGCTCGGCGACGGGCGAGACGACGATGCTGCGCGACCTCCAGAACCTGAAGGCCGTCGGCGGCAACTTCATCCGGGGCGCGCACTACCAGCAGTGCGCGTGCTTCCTCGACCTCTGCGACGAGATGGGCGTCCTCGTCTGGGAGGAGTCGCTCGGCTGGGGCAACGGACACGTCAGCTTCGGCAAGAACTTTCCGCCATGCGAAACGGAGAATCCCGAATTCTGCGAGATGCAGGTCCGCCAGACGCGCGAGATGGTGCGCGCGAGCTTCAACCATCCGAGCGTCATCGTCTACGGCTTCCTTAACGAGTGCGCCAGCCAGACGGCGGCCGGCAAGGCGCTCGTGGACCGGCTCATCGCGACGGTCAGGGCGGAGGATTCGGGGCGTCTCGTCACCTTCGCGTGCAACATGGTCGACTCGGACATCTCCTGCGCGGGCGTCGATCTTGTCGCGTTCAACGCCTATCCGGGGACGATTCCCGCGACGCCGGGGACGCCCGCGCAGCTGAAGGCGAAGGTCGAGAAGCGCTTCACGAGCGCGATCGCGCGCTTCCGCCGGCTCTACCCGGACAAGCCGATCATGGTGTCCGAGTCGGGGTGCGCCGGCATGTACGGGGTGCACGACCCGAACGCCTCGATCAGCACCGAGGAGTACCAGGAGGAGTACCTTCGGGACATCCTGGAGTGCCTGTGGGCGAACCCGGACTGTTCGGGGTTCTCGATCTGGCAGATGAACGACGGGCGCACGCGCGAACGGTACTGCGACAAGAGCTGCTCGGCGGAGTTCGGCGGCTCGCTCGCGGGCTGCTATGACCAGTTCCGCCGCCCGAAGATGTCGGTCGCGACCGTCAGCCGGTTCTTCCGCCGTGCGTGGACGGAGCGGGACAGGCAGGGGACTGGCAAATAAGCGGGCGAAACTGGCCCGCCGCGCGGCGTTTGCGGCGGTTGGAGCAAGTATGGTATAATCTGCGGCATGGAAAAGGAACTTGAATTTCCCGGCTTCGTCGATGTCCATGTCCACTTCCGCGATCCGGGCGTGCCGACGGCGGAGACGACGGCCACGGGCCTCGCCGCCGCGCGGCGCGGGGGCTTCGCCGCCGTCGTCACGATGCCGAACACGACGCCGGCCTGCGACTCGGTTGCGGTGATGGACTGCCAGCGACAGGCGGCGATGGACGCGGCGCGGTCGTGCGGTGCGGCGGACGGCTGGCCGCTGCTGTTCACGTCCGCCTGCCTGACGAAAGGGCGGCTGGGACATGCGGTCGCCGACCTGGAGGCGTTGGCGGCGGGCGGCGCGGCGCTCTTCACGGACGACGGCAGCTATGTCGTCGAGACGAGGGTGATGGAAGAGGCGATGCGTCGCGCGACGGCCCTTGGCCTCGTCGTCTCGCAGCACGCGCTCGCGCCGGGGCTTTCGGAGGCGGACTGCATCCGACGCGACCTGTCGCTCTGCCGCGAGACGGGCTGTCGCCTCCATGTCCAGCACATCTCGACGGCCGAGGGCGTCGCGCTCGTCCGTGCCGCGCAGCGTGAAGGGCTTCCCGTGACGGCGGAGGCGACGCCGCACCACGTCCTGCTCTGCCGCGACGACATCGTGGGCGACGACGGCAACTACAAGATGGCGCCGCCGCTCGCGACGCGCGAAGACCGTGCGGAGGTGCGGCGCGGCGTGAAGGACGGCGCGCTCATGTTCGCGACCGACCATGCGCCGCATCCGGCCGCGCAGAAGGACTGCGGCTACGCGAAGGCCGCGAACGGCATCGTTGGCCTGGAGACGGCGATTCCGATCACCTACCACGTGATGGTCGAGGAGGAGGGAATGTCCGTCGAGAAGTGGGCCGAAGCCTGGTGGAAGCTGCCGCGCTCGATCCTGTCGCCCGCCCTCGCCGCGCAGCTGAATGGGCGCATGACGCGCGTCGTCGTCGGCGTGCCGCGCGCGGTCGACTGCACGACGTTCGTCTCGCGTTCGCGGAACTGCCCGTATCAGGGGCTTGTGTTCGACGCCTGGCCGAGGGAGGCCGAGCTTCAGGGTTCGATGACGACCTTCGTCCCCGGTCGGCACATCGCGTAGAGGCGCGCGGCGTTCCAGTTCGCGAGCCGGAAGCAGCCGTGCGAACCGGTGAAGCCGATGGACTCCGGCACGGGCGTGCCGTGAATGCCGTAGCCGGGCAGGTTCAGCCCCATCCACGCGACGCCGACGGGGCAGTTCTCGCCGGACGGCCAGACGTGGCGCCGGACTCTCTGTCCCTTCGGCGTGATGTCAGGCGTGTAGGTGTAGTTCGGCCAGGCGACGTAGCTCGTGATCTTCAGTTCGCCGTGCGGCGGGACTTTCGCCTTGTTCGCGGCAATCGAGCAGGGGAAGAGGCCGAGGCACTTGCCGTTCGCGTCGAAGGCCGTGATCTCGCGGTTCGAGACCGAGACGCGCACGAGCGCGGCCGTGGGACGCATGGGGCGGCGCGGTCGCCCGCGTTCGGCGGCGGCGAACTCCTCCCGGATCGGCGGGAAGTCTGGGATGACGAGCCGGAGGCCAGGGCGGACGTTCTGCCAGTCGACGCCGGGGTTCATCCGGGCGAGGGCCTTCTGCGAGACGTGGCCGCGTTCGGCGAACATCTCCCGGATCGTCTCGTACCCCATGCGCGTGAGCCGGGCCTTGGCGTCCGGCGCGTCGGGAATCTTCACGAGCGCGTCGAGGTCAGCCTGCGTCACCGTCTCGATGCGCAGCGGATCGGGCGCGTGGGCGAAGTAGCGGTCGTAGGCGACTTCGGGCGTGAGCGGGACGGGCTTTTCGCCCCGGTCGAGGAGAAAGCGGCGGAGCGCGCGCTCGCCCTTGCGGCCCCAGACGCCGTCCGCCGTGTTGCAGGAGTAGCCCGCGCGGTCCAGGTGCAGCTGAAGGGCCAGCGTCTTTGACTCGGTGAAGGTCGCCGCGAAGAGAAGGAGAATCGTTCCGAACATTGTCGCGTATTATACCAAAATGCGTCCGTGCACATCCTCCCCCGTATTTAGGCGACTGCGCCGCGATGAAAGAGGTCTGGAAGTCAGAAGACGATAGCCAGAAGCCCCAGGGCTTCTGCATGAAAAGATGATTCTATCACTGGGGGGGACAGTCTCTCTCTCGTCTTTGTTCGGCGGCTTCGCCGCAGACCACGAAACCGTCGTCGCGCGTGGCGCGGACACGAAAGCGCGACAGCGCTCGTGTTCGAGGACGACTTTTGTCGCCCAGTGATCGGTTTCCCTTTTCATGCGGAAGTCCTGGCGAACGCCCTCCCTGTCGTGGTGGGCAGGCGTTCGATTTTGGTATAATACGGGCGATGAAGCCATCCTTGAAAATTCTCTTCCTCTGCCACGGGAACATCTGCCGCTCGCCGATGGCGGAGTTCGTCATGAAAGACCTCGTGCGTCGCGCGGGGCGCACGGACATCGAAGTCGCGTCCGCCGCGCTGCATACGGACGAGATCGGCAACGACATCCATTCGGGCACGCGCGCCAAGCTGCGTGAGCAGGGCATTCCCTTTGCGCCGCGCGCGGCGTGGCTCCTGACGGCGGCGAAGGCGCGCGAATACGATTTCCTCATCGGGATGGACGCCTACAACATCGCGGACTTGAAGCGCCTCGTCTACCCGGAGGATCGTCCGAAGATCCGACGGCTGCTGGAGTTCGCCGGGAAGGCGCGCGACATCGCGGATCCGTGGTACACCGGCAATTTCGACGCGACCTACGACGATGTCGCCGAAGGGTGCGCGGCGTTGCTGAAGAGTCTGTGTCGATTGGAAAAGTAAGCGGCCAGGGGCGACGGGGGAACCTGCCCGGTTAGTCCTGCAAGCGGAGATGGCCGGCGCGTGGAGTCCACGAAAACGTCCTGCGGGCGGAGCTTCTACCCGTGCGTCCGCCGCGATCGTGGGGTTTGTGGTATAATACGGCGAAAGGAATTGGGCATGGCCACGACAAAGGGCTACATCGCGTTCGCGTGTGAACAAATCGAACGCTACGGCGTTGTGCGAAGCCGGAAGATGTTCGGCGAGTACATGGTGTACCTGAACGAAAAGCCGATTCTTCTGGTCTGCGACAACACGGTCTTCGTCAGGAAGCTGCCGAAAGTCGAGCCGGTCATGAAGGCGTTCGGCGCGGAATGCGGCTTTCCCTATGCGGGCGCGAAGGAACACTTCGTTCTCGACATCGAGAACCGTGACCTCCTGGACAGGCTGATTCCGCTGCTTGAAGGCATCACGCCGATGCCGAAGAAGAAATGCTTGGAGCGTTGAAATGAAAGAGAATGTTGTTGTCCGTCAAGAGCGGACGGAAGATGAAGCGACGGTTGAGAGTCTCGTGCGTGAGGCGTTCTGGAACGTGTATCGTCCGGGTTGCCAGGAGCATTATGTCCTTCACCGGCTTCGCACGAGTCCGAACTTCGTCCGCGCGCTTGCTTTCGTCATGGAGGCGGACGGGCAGGTCGTCGGACAGAACGTCTTCGTGCGGACGGCCCTCCGGCTGGATGGCGGCGGCACGCTGCCGATCCTGACGATGGGGCCGATCTGCATCCGTCCCGACCTGCAGCGGAAGGGGTACGGGAAGCGTCTGCTGGACCATTCGCTCGCGCAGGCCGCCGCGCAGGGGTTCGGGGCCGTCTGCTTTGAGGGCGACATCGCCTTTTACGGAAAGAGCGGCTTTGCCGTCGCCGCGACGAAAGGCATCCGCTACCACGGCTTGCCCGACGGTGCGGACGCCTCTTTTTTCCTCTGCAAGGAACTGACGCCCGGATACCTCGACGGCGTGCGGGGCGAGTATGCGACGCCACAGGAGTATTTCGTCTGCGAACAGGATCCGAAAGGCTTCGCCGCCTATGAGGCGCAGTTCCCCGCGAAGGAGAAGCTGAAACTTCCGGGACAGATCTTCGAGGCGTGAGGCTGGCAAATGGTCTACACACAAAAGCATGCGTCGCCGGTGGGGGACATGTTGCTGGCGGCGGACGGGATCGGGCTGACGGGGGTGTGGTTCGACGGCGAGAAGTTCTTCGCCGACAACCTTCCGGCGGAACACGCGGAGCGGGAAACCCCGACGCTGGCGGCGGCCAAGCGCTGGCTGGACATCTACTTCGCGGGCAAGGAGCCGGACTTCACGCCGCCGCTGCATCCCGTCGGCTCGCCGTTCCGACTGAAGGTCTGGGACATCCTTTTGCAGATCCCCTACGGGCAGACCGTCACCTACGGTTGGATCGCCAGGGAACTTGCGGCGCGGGAAGGTCTCGCGCGGATGTCCGCACAGGCCGTCGGCGGCGCCGTGGGACACAACGAGATCTCCATCATCATCCCGTGCCATCGCGTCGTGGGAACGAGCGGCAGCCTGACGGGATACGCGGGTGGACTGGACAAGAAGATCGCGCTCCTGAAGACGGAGCACGTTGACATGAGCCGCCTCTTCGTCCCGAAGAAGGGGACTGCACTGTAGCGCAACCTGCTCATGCGGTGAATGTCGCTCCGCCCAATTCTCACTTTTTTAAAAAAGCGAGAATTGGGCGGTCTGCCAAATGGCTACTCTTATGGCTTTTCGACCATTGAATTCGATCAGAGCTTAAGGACGGCTTCGGCGAAGGATGCGAGGTCGCGGAAGACGCCGGCGGCGTAGGCATCGAGCGCGGTCTTCTGGGCGTTCACGATGAAGATGCGTCCGCCGGCCTGCAGGGTGTAGCGCGGCAGGCTCGCGGCCGGGAAGACCGTGAGCGACGTGCCGAGGACGAGGAAGACGTCCGATTGCGCCGCGAGTTTCTGTGCGGACGCAAACGCCGCTTCGGGCAGCGCCTCGCCGAAGAAGGTGATGTCCGGCTTGTAGGCGCCACCGCAAGCACAGCGCGGCACCTGCGCGGCGGCATCGTCCGGGAAGCGCGCCTTCAGGTCGGCGAGCATCTTCAGGATCTCGGCGAAACTCTTTTCGTCGCCGCAGCGGCGGCAGTGATGACGCAGGGGCGAGCCATGCACTTCGTAGACATGGGACGAGCCGGCCTTCTGGTGGAGCATGTCGATGTTCTGCGTCGCAATGCCCTTGAGGCGGCCGATGTCCTCCAGGCGCTTGAGCGCGCGATGGACGGGTCCCGGACGGAAACGGTCCAGTCCGTAGACGAGATCGGCGCAGCCGCGATAGTAGATGGACGGATCGCGGTCGAACCAGTCGATGTCGAAGATGCGCTCGGCATCCGGCTGACGGTAAAGTCCCTCCGGCCCGCGGAAGTCGGGGATGCCGCAGAGGGTCGAGACGCCCGCGCCCGTCAGGCAGCCGACGCACCGAGCGCTCCGAATCGCGTCGAGGAGGTCAGTCATAGAATCATCGCTTCTCATGCGCGAATTATACCACAGTTGCCGTGCGTGCGGCGTACCTTGCCCTCGCGCAGATCTATGCGGAATCGCGGACATGAGACAAGACGGTTTTGCTATAATACGCCCCATGAACGAAACCGACTGCCACCGCCCGAAGGAGCCAGAATCATGGATGCCCTGTTGACAAGTCTCCTTGAGCAATGTGAAGACTATGGCGCGAGCGACGTGCACCTGGCGGCGGAGATGGCGCCGCGCTTCCGCCTGCGCGGCACGCTGGTCGAGAAGGGCGGCTACCGTCCGTTCGACCAGGAGACCGTCGATCGCCTGGCGATGGAGCTTGGCCTCCTGACGCTGCCGCCCGGCAGCCCGGACGGCACCGAGCGCATCCGGCGGACGCTGCTGGCCGAAGGGTCGCTGGACGGCGCCCTGACGTCCCCCGGCGGCGTGCGCTACCGCTTCAACGTCTTTCGCGAGGGCGGCCGCCACGCCGTCGCCCTGCGACGGCTCGACTCGACGTTCCGCTCGTTCGACGAGCTGGGGCTGCCGCCGATGCTGGAGACGTTCTGCGACGTGACGGACGGCCTGTTCATCGTGACTGGCCCGACCGGCTCCGGCAAGTCGACGACGCTGGCGACGATGATCGACCGCATCAACCGTACGCGCAACGCGCACATCGTCACGATCGAGGATCCCGTCGAGTTCGTCCACCGCTCCGACCGCTGCATCGTCAACCAGCGGCAGATCGGACGCGACGCGCCGAGCTTCAACAACGCGCTGGTCGCCGCGCTCCGGCAGGATCCCGACGTCATACTCGTCGGCGAGATCCGCGACCTGGAGACGATTCGGACGGCGCTGCAGGCGGCGGAGACCGGGCACCTGGTGCTGACGACGCTGCACGCCGGCGACTGCGCAGGCGCCATTGAGCGGCTCGTCGGCGTCTTCCCCGCCGACGAGCAGGCGAGCGTTCGCCAGCAGCTGGCGCTCGTCCTGCGCGGCATCTTCACCCAGCACCTCGTGCGCCGGGCGGACGGCGACGGACGGGTGCCCGTCTGCGAGCTTTTGGTCAACAATCCCGCGATCTCCAACTTCATCGTCACCGGACGCAGCCAGCAGGTCTATTCGGCGATGGAGGTCGGCGGCCCGTATGGCATGTGCACGATCGACCAGTCGCTGAACGCGCTGCTCGACGCGGGGCTGGTCACGGCCGAGACGGCCTGTGCGCTGTCGAAGAATCCGCAGCAGTACAGGTAGAGTCCGGGCGGGGGCGTCTGCGACAAGTTCAGGCTTCTTAAATTTGGTATAATAGGCGCCATGAAAACGAACCTGAAGAAAGAACTGACGTTGTCGGCCGCCGCGCTGTGCGCGCTGCCGCTGTTTGCCAAGATCGAGCTCGCGACGCCGTTTGCGGACCGCATGGTGCTTCAGCGCGAGAGGGACGTGCCCGTCTGGGGCAAGGCCGATCCCGGCAAGAAGGTCGTCGTCTCGTTCGCCGGCGCGACGGTCGAGACGGTCGCCGCGTCCGACGGCGCGTGGTCGGTGAAGCTCCCGAAGATGTCCGCGTCGAAGGAAAGCCGCGTCCTGCGCGTTGCCGAATGCGCGGCGGGCGCTGAGACGGATGTCGTCAATCTGCAGGACGTGCTGGTCGGCGAGGTCTGGATGTGCTCCGGCCAGTCGAACACCGACTGCCCGATCTGGGGCGGCAACCCGCGCTACCGCGACGGCTGGGGCGCACTGTCGCTCATGAGCACCGACAAGCCGTTCGTGCGCCTCGTGAAGACGCCGCTCGTCGCGTCCGCCGAGCCGCGCTACGGCTACAGGGCCGAATGGCTGAAGATGACGCCGGCGCTGCTCGAAGCCTGGAAGAAGGGCAAGCGCCTGCCGTCCGCGATGGGCTACTACTACGCGCTGGAGCTTGCGAACGCGCTCGACATCCCGATCGGCCTCGTGGACAGCTCGTGGGGCGGCACGAACATCGACGCCTGGACGCCGCGCTCCGGCTATGCGGGGCTTACGGGGCTCGACGCCGAGCGCGACTGGCAGAACGTCCCGGAGAAGGACTGGAAGCCGGAGATGCGCAAGGGACCGATCGGCGGCTGGATCCAGCAGCCGTCCGCCCTCTGGAACGGCATGGTCGCCGCCTACGTGCCGATGGCCTGTCGGGGCTTCATTTGGTATCAGGGCTGCCACAACGCGGGCGAGTACACGCGCTACGCGAACAAGATGCACGCGCTCTACAACGGCTGGGCGAAGGAGTTCGCGAACCCCGGCCTGAAGCTCTACTTCGCGCAGCTCGCGCCGTGGGGCTACGCCGGTATCGCCAACATCCAGATGGCGCAGGCGCAGTTCGACGCGGAGGAGCCGAACGCCGGCATGGCCGTCATCAACGACGTCGGCAACCTGAAGGACATCCACCCGAACGACAAGCGCACGGTCGCCAAGCGGCTCGCGCTCCACGCGCTCCGCCGCGACTACGGCTGGACGTCCGTGCGCGACAACTCGCCGACGCTCAGGAGCTGGAAGGTCGAGGGCGATGCCTTCGTCCTCTCGTTCAACGACGCGGAGGGCTGGTACGTCTACAATCCCGACCGCTCGGTCGCTGTCGGCTTCGAGGTCTGCGGGGCGGACGGCGTGTGGAAGCCCGCGAAGATCCGGAATCTCGTGGAGGGCAAGGACGGCAGGGGCAATCCCCGGTGGGACGGCCCCGTGAAGGGGAAGGATCTCGTCGTCGCGGCAGATGGCGTGTCGGCGCCGGTCAAGCTGCGCTACCTGCATTCCGCCCCGTGGTTCGGCGCGCTCTACAACGACGTCTGCCTGCCGCTTGGCGCGTTCGCGATCGAGAAGAAGTAAGCGATGGACATCACGTCGCCCAGCAATCCGAAGCTCAAGTACGTGGTGAAGCTGCGGAGCTGCGCCACGCGCGAGAGCTCCGGCGAAATGATCGTCGAGGGCTACCGCGAGTGCCGCCGCGCGCTCGACAACGGGTACCGTCCGCGCGCGCTCTTCCACTGTCCCGACCTCTACCTCAAGAACGAGAACGAGCCGGCGCTCGTGGCGGACTGCGCGCGGCTGGGCGCGGAGGTCTACGCGTGCTCGAAGACGTGCTTCGAGAAGATCGCCTACAAGGAGCGTCCCGACGGGCTGCTCATGGTCGGGCCGCACGTGTCGATCCGGCTGAAGGACCTGAAGCTGCCGGAACGCGCGCTCGTCATCGTGACGGAGGCGATCGAGAAGCCTGGCAACCTCGGCACGATCCTGCGGTCGGCGGACGCGGCGAAGGTCGCGGCGGTCATCGTCTGCGACCGCACGACCGACATCCACAACCCGAACGTCGTCCGGGCCTCGACGGGCACGATGTTCTCCGTGCCGATCGTGGAGGCGACGA
Organism: Verrucomicrobia bacterium UBA1629; assembly: GCA_002321305.1. GTDB lineage: Bacteria > Verrucomicrobiota > Kiritimatiellia > RFP12 > UBA1067 > UBA1067. The sequence goes on from DCMF01000104.1 coordinate 19,301, forward strand.
GCGACGAGGCGCTGGCCTACCTGAAGGCGCGCGGGTTCAGGATCCTCGCGGCGACGCCGCACGCGGAGAAGCTGCACTTCGAGGTCGACCTGACGGGCAATGTCGCCATCGCCCTCGGCGCGGAGCAGTACGGGCTCACGGCGAAGTGGATGGACGGCGCGGAGCTGCGCGTGCGCATCCCGATGCTGGGGCTCGCCGACTCGCTGAACGTCTCGGCGGCGGCGACGATTCTCGTCTACGAGGCCGTGCGCCAGCGCATCGCCGCCGGCCTCGACCAGGTCCCCTCCTTCGTCCCCTGGCACGGCGAAGGCCAGGTTGACCATTGAAGGCGGTCCTCGAGACGTCCGACTTTTGGTATAATATGCGTTCAAAAGGTTCTTTGACATGACGGCGACACGCAGACAGGCCCGCGAATGGGCGATTCAGATGCTGACGGCGGCGGACTTGAATCCGCCCGATGACGTAGGGGCGTTCATGGCCTCCTACTGGAACCAGATCCTTGACCTGGACGAGGGGGACGGCGGCCCGCAGGCGGCGCGCGGCAAGCTGAAGGCGTTTGCCGAGGAGCGTGTCGCCGGTGTCCTTGGCTCTCTCAAGGAGATCGACGCGACCATCTCCTCGTTGCTTGTCGGATGGGATCTCTACCGCCTCGGCACGATCGAGCGCGCCGTCCTGCGCCTCGGCGTCTGGGAGATGAAGAACACGGACGTGCCGAAGGCCGTCGTCATCAACGAGGCCGTCGATCTCGCGAACTGGTTCGCGAGTCCCAAGACGCGCACGATCGTCAACGGCGTGCTCGACCGGTATGCGAAGTCCGCACAGTGACTTCATGGTGCGGGCGCTGGCGCTCGCGCGGCGCGGCTGCGGCCATACGCGGCCGAATCCGCCGGTCGGCGCGGTCATTGTGCGGGGCGGGGAAGTCGTCGGCGAGGGCTTTCACCGCAAGGCCGGGACGGATCACGCCGAAGTCGCCGCGATTCGGAGCGCGCGCCGCCGTTTCGGCGGCGCGGCGGACGCGGCGCTTCGAGACGCGACGCTCTACGTGACGCTGGAGCCGTGTTCGCGGCCGGGGCGCGTCGGCGCGTGCACGGACGCGATTGCGGCGGCGGGCATCCCGCGCGTCGTCTACGCCGTGCCCGACCCGAACCCGACGAATCGCGGACGCGCGGCGCGTGTGCTGGCGAGGGCGGGCGTCCGCTGCGAGCGGTTTCATGGCGACGCCGATGTCCACGCGGCGGCGCGACGGCTGATCGCGCCGTTCGCGAAGCACGTGACGACGGGGCTGCCCTACGTGACGGTCAAGATTGCGCTGTCGCTGGACGGGCGCATTTGCGACGACGGAGGGCAGGCCCGCTGGATTTCCTCGGCGCAGGCGCGCGCCCGCACGGGTCTTCTGCGGGCGGAGGTCGATGCGATCCTCGTCGGCGCGGAGACGGTGCGGCGGGACAACCCCTCGCTTCTCTGCCACCAGAAGCGCAACGACGACCTTCTGCGCGTCGTCGTCTCGAAGTCGGGAAATCTGCCGGGTGACGCGCAGGTCTTCGCCGACGGGCGCAACCCGACGCTCGTCTTCAGCGACGCGGCGGAGGCGATCCGCGACCTGGGGCGACGCGGCGCGCTGCACGTCCTCTGCGAGGGCGGACTGAAGCTCGCGACGTCGCTCGCCGAGGCGGGACTCGTGGACGAATGGCTGACCGTCCTCTCGCCGTGCGTCATCGGCTCGCGTCCGATCGGCGAGGCGCTGCGCCTGAAGCTCGACTCGTGCGTCTGCTGCGACGCGAACACGGGCGACGTCCTTGCCCGCTTCACGATCGGGCGGCCATGGCCGCCGTCCCCTTTCTTTGGCAAAATGCCGGCAAACCCAGACATCAAGACACCACCAGTTCCCTGACAACATGAGCACAGACCTCTCCAACGTACGCAACATCGGCATCGTCGCCCACATCGACGCGGGCAAGACGACGACGACCGAGCGCATCCTCTTCTACACGGGCAAGATCCACAAGCACGGCGACGTCCACGACGGCAACACGACGACGGACTTCATGATCCAGGAGAAGGAGCGCGGCATCACGATCCAGTCCGCCGCGATCTCCTGCACGTGGAACGGCCATTCGATCAACATCATCGACACGCCCGGCCACGTCGACTTCACGATGGAGGTCGAGCGCTCCCTGCGCGTCCTCGACGGCGCGGTCTGCGTCTTCTGCGCCGTCGGCGGCGTCCAGCCGCAGAGCGAGACGGTCTGGCGCCAGGCCGACCGCTACGGCGTGCCGCGCCTCGCGTTCGTGAACAAGATGGACCGCATGGGCGCGGACTTCGCGCGTGTCGTCGAGGAGATGCGCACGAAGCTGAAGGCGGTCGCGTGCCCGGTCGAGCTGCCGATCGGCCGCGAGGACGGCTTCAAGGGCGTCATCGACCTCATCCGCATGAAGGGCATCGTCTACGACGAGGCGACGGAGGGCAAGACGTTCACGGTCGGCGAGATCCCCGCCGAGCTGAAGGACGACGCGGAGCTTGCGCGCGCCGAGCTCGTCGAGAAGGTCGCCGACCTCGACGAGGGCGTCATGGAGGCGTTCCTCGACCGGGGCGACCTCACGGAAGAGGAGCTCGTGCCCGCGATCCGCCGGCTCGTCGTCGCGGGCCGCCTCGTGCCCGTCCTCTGCGGCACGTCGCTTCGCGACAAGGGCGTCCAGCCGCTCCTCGACGCGATCTGCGCCTACCTGCCCTCGCCGAAGGACCGTCCGCCCGTGCCGGCGACCGACCTCAAGAGCGGCGAGCCCGTGACGCGCAAGCAGGACGACTCGGAGCTGCTGACGTCGCTCGTCTTCAAGATCGCGACCGACCCCTACGTCGGCAAGCTCTACTTCGTGCGCGTCTACGGCGGCGTCCTCAAGAAGGGCGCGAACGCCTACAACCCGCGTACGCGCAAGCGCGAGCGCATCCTGAAGATTGTGCGCCTCTTCGCGGATGACCAGATCGAGGTCGAGGAGCTGCACGCGGGCGACATCGGCGCCGTCGTCGGCCTCAAGGAGGTGACGACCGGCGACACGCTCTGCGCGGAGATGAAACCGTGCTACCTGGAGCGCATCACCGCGCCGCAGCCCGTCATGTTCCTCGCGATCGAGCCGAAGTCGAGCGCCGACAAGGACAAGCTTGTCGCCTCGATGCAGGCCCTCGCGGCGGAAGACCCGACCTGCCAGTTCCGCGAGGACGCGGAGACGGGCCAGACGATCCTCTCCGGCATGGGCGAACTGCACCTCGAGATCCTCGTCGACCGGCTCAAGCGCGAGTTCAAGTGCGCGGCGAACGTCGGCAAGCCGATGGTCAGCTACTGCGAGACGGTGACGAAGGCGTCCCGCGTGGACTTCACGTTCGACCGCGAGCTCGGCGGCAAGCGCCACGCCGTCACGCTCGCGATCGAGGTGAAGCCGCTGGCGCGCGGCGCGGGCGTCAAGGTCGGCCTGTCGCGCGAGTTCGTGAACCTTGTCCTCGACAGGCACCTGCAGGAGTGCGTCTCGCAGGGGCTTTCGGACGGCGTCTCGACGGGCGTCCTCGCGCGCTATCCGATGACGGACCTGGAGGTGACGTGCCTCTCGGCGACGCTCGTCGACCCGGAGGTGTCGGACGAGGTGGCGTTCCGCTCGGCGGCGATGATGGGCTTCCGCGAGGCCGCCGAGGCCGCCGCGCCGGAGTTCCTGGAGCCGATCATGAAGCTGGAGATCACGACGCCGCCGGAGTCGGTGGGCGAGATCCTCGGCGACCTCAACAGCCGGCGCGGCACCGTCCTGGACATGGACATGCGCGGCGACCTGCAGGTCATCCACGCGCGCGTCCCGCTCGCGCAGATGTTCGGCTACGCGACGGCGATCCGCTCGCTCACGAAGGGCCGCGCCTCGTACTCGATGGAGACCGACCAGTTCGAGCTCGCGCCGAAGAACGTGCGCGAGGAGATCCTGAGCCGGTAGCGCACGCGCTCGGCGAGATTTCTGAAAATACCCCCTTGCGCACGTCGGGCTGATTATGATATACTACGCACTGTTTTCGCCGCTCGGGTGGTGAAATTGGCAGACACGCATGCTTGAGGTGCATGTGGAGAGATCCTTGCGGGTTCGAGTCCCGCCCCGAGCACCAGTTCAACGCATGAAGAATCCCAAGCAACGACTTGGGATTTTTTGTTGCGAGGGCTTGAAAGGACACGGATCATGAACAGGCGTGGTTTCCCATGGTGACGTTGGGCACAATTGACCTGCGGAAGCGCTTCCGGCTTCCGGGGCAGAAGCCGATTGAGGTGCTGAAGGGCGTTAACTTCTCGGTGCGGCCGGGTGAGAAGGTTGCGATTGTCGGGCGTTCGGGTGCGGGCAAGTCGACGCTCCTGAACATTCTGGGGGGGCTTGAACGGCAGACGTCCGGCACGGTGACGCGTCCGGAGAACATCGGGTTCGTCTTCCAGCAGTACCACCTGTTGCCTGAGCTGACGGTCTTGGAGAACGTCCTCCTGCCGACGCTGGCGGCGGCTCGTCGGGCGGAGCCGGTCGGCCGGCGGCGGGCGACGGAGCTTTTGTCGCGCGTCGGCCTGGGCGGCCGGCTCGACCATCTGCCTTCCGAGCTCTCGGGCGGCGAGATGCAGCGCGTGGCGCTCGCGCGGGCGCTGGTGACGGATCCGGCGCTTGTGCTGGCCGACGAGCCGACGGGCAACCTCGACGCCTGGACGGGCGCGGGCATCCTGAAGATCCTGGCCGAGCTGACGTCCGACTCTCCGAGGTTCGCGCTTGTCATGGTCACGCATTCGCCGGAGGCGGCCGCCATCTGCGACCGGGTGCTGACGCTGGAGGACGGCATTCTGCGCAATCGAGACGAACATGGACAGAACTGAAAAGGCGGAGGCGCTCTTTCGGAGCGGGTGCAACTGTTCGCAGGCGGTCTTTGCCGCGTTTGCGGACGAGTTCGGGTTGGACGAGGCGCTCGCCACGCGGGTGGCCTGCGGCCTGGGCGGCGGCGTCGGTCGCATGCGCGAGGTCTGCGGCGCCGTCTCGGCGGCGGCGATGGTCCTCGGCATGCGCTTCGGGCCGGACAAGACAGCGGCCTATCCGGCGATTCAGGACTTCTGCGCCCGGTTCAAGGCCGAGACCGGCTCCATCGTCTGCCGCGAGCTTCTGGCGGGGCCTGAGGCGAAGGCCGGCGGCGCGCCGGCGGCGCGCACGCCAGACTACTACCGGAAGCGTCCGTGTGTCGAACTCGTGAAGCTCGCGGCGCGGCTGCTGTGCCAATTTCGCCCTGAAATGTGATATAATAGGCGACAATGAAAACGAAGACGAAGAATTTCATCCGCATCACCGACACGACGCTCCGCGACGCGCACCAGTCCCTCTGGGCGACGCGGATGCGGACGGACGACATCCTGAAGATCGCCGAGACGATGGACGGCGCGGGCTTCTACTCGCTCGAGTGCTGGGGCGGTGCGACGTTCGACGTCTGCATGCGCTTCCTGCGCGAGAACCCGTGGCAGCGGCTGCGCGAGATCAAGAAGGTCTGCAGGAAGACGCCGCTCCAGATGCTCCTCAGGGGGCAGAACGTCCTCGGCTACAGGCACTACCCGGACGACGTCGTCGAGCGCTTCGTCGCGCTCGCCTGCGAGAACGGGATGGACATCTTCCGCGTCTTCGACGCGCTGAACGACCCGCGCAACCTGGAGACGGCGATCCGCAGCGTGAAGAAGTACGGCGGGCACGCGCAGGGCACGATCTGCTACACGACGTCGCCCGTCCACACGGTCGCGGCCTACGTGAAGCTCGCCAAGGCGCAGGAGGCGATGGGCATCGACTCGCTCGCGATCAAGGACATGGCCGGCATCCTCACGCCGGGGGCCGCGCGCGAACTCGTCGGCGCGCTGAAGAAGGCGCTGCCGGAGATGCCGATCCAGGTGCATTCGCACATGACGAGCGGCATGGCCGCCGCGATGTACCTCGCCGCCGCCGAGGCGGGCGCGGGCTGCTTCGACTGCGCGATCTCCACGCTCTCGTCGTTCTCGTCCCAGCCGCCGACGGAGTCGGTCGTCTCGATCCTCGAGTCGGTGGGCTTCGACTGCGGGCTCGACCGCGCGGCCCTGACGAAGATCAACGCCTATTTCAAGGAGCTGAAGAAGAGGCGCCAGCCGGCGAGCTCGTCGAAGGTCGAGGCCGTCGACGCGGGCGTGCTCGTGCACGCGATCCCTGGCGGCATGATCTCGAACCTCCGCTCCCAGCTCGCCCAGCAGGACGCGCTGGACCGCCTGGACGAGGTGCTGGCGGAGCTGCCGAAGGCGCGCGCCGACCTCGGCTATCCGCCGCTCGTCACGCCGACCTCGCAGATCGTCGGCGTGCAGTCGGTGCTGAACGTCCTCTCCGGCAAGCGGTATTCGATGGTGACGGACGAGACGCGGCGCTACGCGGCGGGCTACTACGGCGCGACGCCGGCGCCGATCGACCCGAAGCTCCAGAAGAGGCTGATCGGCAAGTTGAAGCCCATCACGTGCCGTCCGGCCGACCTGCTGAAGCCGGGCCTCGTCGCGGCGGCAAGCGAACTGCCGCCGAACACGATCCAGGCGGAAGAGGACATCCTCTCCTACGCGCTTTTCCCGGAGGTCGCGCTCGGCTACTTCAAGTGGCGCAAGGAGGGCGGGCCGATCCCGGCGGACGAGGAGGAGAAGTCGCGCGCGGCCGAGTCGGCCGCCGCCGCGCCGCAGGCGAAGGGCGCGGGCGCCGCGTCGGCGGCGTCCGCCGCCGTGAAGGGCACGCCGGTCTTGGCGCCGCTGAACGGCACGTTCTACCGCAGCGACGCGCCGGGCAAGCCGCCGCTCGCGGCGGACGGCGCGGCCGTGAAGCCCGGCGAGGCCGTCTGCGTCGTCGAGGCGATGAAGCTCTTCAATCCGATCAAGGCGCCGGCGGGCGGGAAGGTCACCTTCCTCGTCGAGCACGGCAAGGCCGTCCAGAAGGGACAGGTTCTCGCGACGGTCGGCTGACCGGCGAAAGGCAGAAAGGGAGGGCGACGTCATGGCGACCGCGAAGAAGAATCCGAGAATCCTGATTGTCACGCCGGAGATCACGTATCTCCCCGAGGGCATGGGGAACCTCGCCGGCAAGATGTCGGCCAAGGCCGGCGGCATGGCGGACGTGTCCGCCTCGCTCGTGCAGGCGCTCTACGGCCTGGGGGCGGACGTCCACGTCGCCCTGCCGCACTACCGCCGCATGTTCCACGTCGAGACGGCCCAGCTCGTCTCGGAGGAGCTGCGCAAGTACAAGAGCCACCTCTCCGACGAGCGCATCCACCTCGCCGAGGACCGCTGCTTCTACTACCGCGACACGGTGTACGACCGGGGCGACGGGAACGTGAAGCTCGCGCTCGCGTTCCAGCGCGAGGTGATCAACAACATCATCCCGCACGTCCAGCCCGACCTCATCCACTGCAACGACTGGATGACGGGGCTCATCCCCGCCGCCGCGCGCCGGATGGGGATCCCCTGCCTCTTCACCGTCCACAACATCCACACGCAGAAGCTGAGCCTCGCGCGCGTGGAGGACGCGGGCATCGACGCGGCGGAGTTCTGGACGAACCTCTACTACGCCTACCCGCCGTACAACTACGAGGAGTCGCGCAACAACAACCCGATCGACCTCCAGGCGTCCGGCTGCTTCGCCGCGCACTTCATCAACACCGTCTCGCCGACGTTCCTCACCGAGATCGTCAACGGCTGGCACGCGTTCATCCCCGACTCGATCCGCAACGAGATCCGCAGCAAGTACTACGCGGGCTGCGCGGCGGGCATCCTGAACGCGCCGGACGCCTCGGACAACCCGGCGATCGACGACAAGATCCCGTTCAAGTACGGCCCGGCGGAGCATCGCGGCGCGAAGCGCCAGAACAAGCTCGCCCTCCAGCACGCGCTGGGGCTGGAGGAGAACGCCGACCGCGCGCTCTTCTTCTGGCCGAGCCGCCTCGACCCGGTGCAGAAGGGGCCGCAGCTCCTCACCGACATCACGTTCCGCTTCCTCGACAAGCATCCCGACGCGCAGATCGCGGTCATCGCGAACGGCCCCTACCAGCAGCCGTTCTGGGACATCCGCGCGTTCCACAAGATCGAGTCACGCCTCGCCGTGCACAATTTCGACGGGCGCCTCTCGCAGCTCGGCTTCGCGGCGAGCGACTTCACGCTCATGCCGTCGCTGTTCGAGCCGTGCGGCCTGCCGCAGATGCAGGCGCCGATCTACGGCTCGCTCGCAGTCGCGCACAACACGGGCGGCCTGCACGACACGGTGGAGACGCTCGACGTCACGGCCTCGCGCGGCAACGGCTTCCTCTTCGACACCTACGACTCGAACGGGCTCTTCTGGGCGATGGACCGGGCGATGGACTTCTTCCATCAGCCGGCGGACGTCCGCGAGCGCGAGATCGCGCGCATCATGACGGAATCGCTCGCCCGCTTCAACCACGAGGCCTGCGCGAAGGAATACATCAAGCTCTACGAGAAAATGCTCGACCGTCCGCTCGTCTGATGCGCGGCGGTCTCTTGAAACGGAAAGAACATGACAGCAGAAGAACTCCTGACCACCCTCACCCAGGCGCTCGACGACACGAAGGCGCAGGACGTGAAGACCTACGACGTGCGCGGCACATCGGGCCTCACCGACTACTTCGTCGTCGCGACCGGCGCGGCCGCGCCGCACCTGAAGGCCCTCGTGAAGGCGCTCCCGAAACCCTACCGCATTTCGGGCGACCCCGAATCCGGCTGGATCGTCGCCGACTACATCGACGTCGTCGTCCACGTCTTCTCGCCGGAGGCGCGCGCCTACTACGCGCTGGAGAAGCTTTGGGCATAATTCCCATCGACGATCCCTGCCGGCCGCTCGACTTCGACCTGTCGCGTCCGCTGGAGATCGAGGTCGGCTGCGGCAAGGGGCAGTTCCTGACGCGGCGCGCGCAGGAGAACCCCGACTGCGACTTCCTCGGCATCGAGCGCATGCTGGAGCGTGTTCGGCTCTTCGACGGCAAGTGCCGTCGCGGGAAGATCGCGAACGCGCGCGTCCTCCGCCTGGAGGCGCTCTACACGTTCCATTATCTGCTGCCGGCGCACCACGCGCGCCGCGTCTACGTCTTCTTCCCCGACCCGTGGCCGAAGAAGAAGCACCATTCGCACCGCCTGTTCGGGCCGCTCTTCCGCGCCGCGCTCTGGAAGCGGCTGGAGATCGGCGGCAAGATCGAGTTCGCGACGGATCACGCGGAATACTTCGCGGAAGTCTGCGCGGGCTTCGCCGAAGACGCGCGCTTCCGCCGCGTCGAGCCGATGCCGCGTCCGAAGGAGGTGTGGACGGAGTTCGAGACGATGTTCCGCGCGCAGGGGCTGCCGATCCACGCGGCGGCGTGGGAGGCGGTCTCGGCGGACGACGCGCCGCTGGCGCCGCTGACGGTTCCGCCGGAGCTCGAGCCGCGCGAGGGCGTCTACCGCCGCGACTTCGGCGCGGTCGTGTGAGGGCTCTGTTCGCCGAAAAGCCTTCTTTTGCTCGCCGCCCCATTGACGGTTGAACCGAAAAAGTGTAAACTATCACGCATTGTTCTGTTCAAGACAAGGAAAACAATGAAAAAACTCATACTTTCTGCGCTTTTCGCGACTGGCCTGGTGGCCGGGATCGAAGCGGCGCCCACCGATACCGTCACGCAGGCCGACCTGCAGGCGATCATCCAGCGGCTCAACAAGCTCGAGTCCGAGAACAAGGCCCAGGCGGCGAAGATCGCCGAGCTTGAGGGCAAGAACAAGGCCCTCGTCGCCCAGCAGGCCGCGACCGAGAAGAAGGTCGCGACGGTGACGGTCGCCAAGGCGGGCGACGGCAAGGCGAAGGCCGACAAGACGACGGAGATTTCGGAGTCGGGCAAGGTCTACACGACCGAGAGCGGCAGGAAGTACTATCTCGCGGACGCGACGGCCAACATCTTCGAGCCGCTGTCCGAGTCGGGCCTCCAGATCACGCCGTATGGCTACCTCGTGTTCGAGGGCGTCTACTCGACGCGTCCGCTTGACTGCGACTGGTCGGCTGACTTCGTGAAGCCGCGCAAGGGCAAGACGAACAACACGACGCTTTCGATGCAGGACTCGATCCTCGGCGTCCAGTTCGACACGCCGGAGGCGGTGGGCGGCTGGACGTTTTCGGGCCGTGCCGAGTTTGACCTGGCGGGCGGCGACCAGAACAGCTACGACTTCCACTGGCGTCACCTCTACGTGAACGCCGCGCACGAGAGCGGCTGGTCGATTCTCTTCGGTCAGACCTGGCATCTCTGGAAGATGGTCACGCCGTCCGAGATTGACGGCGCGTGGATGGAGAATGCCGGTCATCCGTATCGCCGCAGCCCGCAGCTTCGCGTGACGAAGAAGTGGGACTGGGAGGACAGCTCGCTTGAGGCGCGCGTCGGCATCGTGAAGGGCGGCCCCGGCATGGGCGGCGACCGCGACGGCGACGGTGTGCAGGACAACACGGCTTCGGCCTGGGTTCTCTTTGAGGGCGCGCTCGTCTATGACCGCGTCGCGCCGTGGCAGAACACGGAAGACGGTCTTCAGGACGGGCGTTGGCTGCTCGGCGTCGGTGGCCAGTACGGCAATGACCGCTCGCACCGCCTGACGGGCTGGAATGCTGCGGAAGACGAGGGCGTGTACGACGGCCAGGAGGACGAGTACAAGAGCATGATGGGCATGATTGCGGCCTCGCTCCCGATCTGGCGCTTCACCCTCAAGGGCCAGTTCTACGCGGGCCAGGACCTCGGCGGCGTCCAGGCCGGCTGCGGCCAGCGCGTGGCCTACAACTCGTTCGGCGGGCGCGGCAACGAGGTTCGCACGATTGGCGGTTTCATCGACCTCGGCTACAAGCTGACCGACAAGTGGTCGTTCGCGGCGGGCTGGGGCTGTGACGACCCGGTTGACAGCGATGTCGAAGACGCGAAGGCCGGTGTCGACAGCATCCTCTACAACGATCGCTTCTATGTGGATGCGTTCTATCAGATCACGTCGAACTTCAGGCTTGGTTTTGAATACGCCCGCCTCATGACGAGCTATGCGGAATCGACCGGTCATGGCGGAGACTTCGATGCCGATCGCATCCAGTTCAGCGCGTTCTACGACTTCTAATGTCGGCATCTCGACAGCAAGGATAAGTTAAAAGTCGAGGGCTCTCGGTCTGCGGGGGCCTTCGACTTTTGAAAGAAAAGCAACAACAAAAGAATCAGGTCAGGAAAAGGAAAATGGAAAAGAAAAGGGCATCGTGGTCGGGGCAGCTCGCGTTCGTGCTGGCGGCGGCCGCTTCGGCAATCGGCTTGGGCAATCTCTGGCGCTTCCCGTATCTCGCGGCGCAGTACGGCGGCGGCACGTTCATTCTCGTCTACCTCTGTCTCGTCGTCACGCTCGGCTTCACGCTGATGCTGACCGAGATCGCGATCGGCCGCAAGACGCAGCAGTCGCAGCTCACCGCCTACAACCACCTGAAGGGGCACGGTCTCCTCAAGGCCCTCGGCGTGGTCGCGACGATCATTCCCGTGCTGATTACGCCCTACTACTGCGTGATCGGCGGCTGGGTGCTCTACTACCTCAAGGCGTTCGCGCTCATGGCGTTCACGGGCGCGGCCCCGATGGGCGAGGCGGCGGCGGAGTCCGGCGCGTTCTTCACGGGCTTCGTCTCGGCGCCGTTCGCGCCGTTCGGCTACGGCATGATCTTCGTCCTCGCGTGTGCGGGCGTCATTCTCCTCGGCGTGAAGAACGGCATCGAGAAGTCGAACCTCGTCATGATGCCGATCCTCTTCCTGATGGCGATCGCGATCTCCCTCTACGTCATCTTCATGCCGGGTTCGGGCGAAGGCCTCAAGTACTACCTCGTGCCGAACATGGACTGCCTGACGACGGAGAGCGGGTCGTTCTCGTTCGCCCTCCTCGGCAAGACGATTCTCGGCGCGATGGGCCAGATGTTCTACTCGCTCTCGCTCGCGATGGGCATCATGGTGACGTACGGCTCCTACATGAAGAAGCAGGACTCGATCGAGCGGAGCGTCCGCCGCATCGAGATCTTCGACACGCTGATCGCGGTCATCGCCGGCCTCATGATTATCCCGGTCGTCTACATGTTCGCGGTGAAGACGGGCGTGACGCCGGAGCTGGTCGCCCAGCACGGCGGCGACACGGCGCTCGCGACGAAGGCGGCCGTGAAGGCCGCCATGAACGCGGGCCCTGGCCTCATGTTCATCACGCTGCCGAAGGTGTTCGCGACGCTCGGCGCAGTCGGCCCTTGGATCGGCCTCGCGTTTTTCGTCCTCGTCACGTTCGCGGCGGCGACGTCGGCGATCTCGCTCATGGAGGCGTGCGTGGCGTCCGTCTGCGACGTCCTGCACATCGAGCGCAAGAGCGCGACGTTCTTCACGACGGCGCTCATCATGTTCCTCGCGACGTTCTCGGCGATCGGCTACGGCCCGTGGGCGGAGATCAAGATCGGCTGGGGCGACCACGCCATGCAGTTCCTCGACTTCTTCGACTTCATCACGAACTCGGTGCTGATGCCGATCACGGCGGCGGCGACGTGCATCTTCGTCGGCTGGATCCTGAAGCCGAAGGCGATCATCGACGAGGTGGAGGCCGAGGGCCAAGCCTTCAAGGCGAAGCACCTCTACGTCGTCATGGTCAAGTGGTTCGCGCCGGCGCTCGTGATCGCGATTCTCGTCTCCGAGATCTGCCGCGCGTTCGGCTGGGGCGGCTGGAAGATCTAGGGAAATAATCGAATCGTCGAATAATCGAATTGTCGAATTGTCGAATGATCGAATGGACGAATGGTAGAGGGGGACGGACAATGAGAAGACTGGCTCTTGCCCTTGCGTCCGCCAGCCTGATGTCGGGGTGCTTCACCGTCGATTCGGGGACGTCCGCGCTGCTGGCGCCGGACGCCGACGAGCACGTCATCGTGCGCAACTACGGCTGGTTCCTCTTCGGCTGCGTGCCGCTCGTCTGCGGCAATGCGGATGTCGAGTCCTTCTGTGGCTCGACGTTCTTCTCCGACGAGGTGACGCTTGAGGTTGCGCATGACGTGCTGGCCCGGCACGCGGCGGCGGGCGGACGCGAGATCCGCGACGTGGTGGCGCTGGACGACCGGCAGGCCCTGTTCGTGCCGTTCAGCATCAGCTACATCCCGATCCCGTGGATCGTCCAGTACAAGGAAGTGAACGTCTCGGCGACGCTCGCCCCGAAGGGAGGCCTGCGATGAAGCGCGTGTTGCTCGCTCTTTCGGCGGCGGCCCTGTGCGGCTGTTCGACGACGCTGACGCGTCTGCCGGCGCCGAAGGGCCTGCGCGAGGCGAATGTCCAGCCGCTCGCGACGGTCGAGGTCTCGAACGCCGCGCTCCTGTTCCTGTCGCTTCTGCCGATCGCCTCGGGCGATCCGCAGAGTCCGAACGGCGGCGACAGCACGTGGTTCGCGGACACGACGACGGTCGAGAACCAGCTGAAGATGCTGGCGGATGAGTCCGCGCGCATCGGCGCGACGCGGGCGGTTGACGTGACGACGCTGCGGACGGACGAGTCGCTGTTCTTCTTCCTCCTCCAGCGCGAGAAGATCCACACGTCGGCGGTGCTCGTCCGGGACGTGCCGCGTCCGGCGGAAAACGGAAAGGACAAGACGAAATGAAGAAGTGGAACGTGGCGGCGGTTCGCGCCGCGAAGGGCGTGACGAAACTCGGCTGCTGCACGGCGTATGACGCGCCGTTTGCGCGGCTGGCGGACGAGGCGGGCGTGCCGATGATCCTCGTCGGCGACTCGATGGGCATGAACACGCTCGGCTACGCGACGACGCTGCCCGTCAACATGAGCGACACGCTCGCGGCGACGGCGGCGGTCGCGCGCGCCGTGAAGGACGCGCTCGTCATCGGCGACATGCCGTTCGGCTCGTACCAGTGCGGCGAGGACGAGGCGGTGCGCAACGCGGTCGCGATCGTCAAGGCCGGGGCGGACGCCGTGAAGCTGGAAGGCGGCGCGTCCGTCTGCGGCCTCATCCGCCGCCTCACGACGGCGGGCATTCCCGTCCTCGCGCACGTCGGCATGACGCCGCAGAGCGTCAACGCCTACGGCGGCTTCAGGAAGCAGGGCAAGACGCGCGAGGGCGCGGAGAAGGTGTTCGCGGATGCGAAGGACGTCGAGAACGCGGGCGCGTTCGCCGTCACCTTGGAGTGCATCCCGTCCGAACTCGCGGCGGAGATCACGGCGGCGCTGAAGATCGTCACGGTCGGCATCGGCGCGGGGCCGGTCTGCGACGCACAGTGGCTCGTGATGCACGATTTGCTGGGCCTGAACGAGCAGGTGCCGTCGTTCGTGAAGAAGTACGCCGACCTCGCGTCGGTCGTGCGCACGGCGTTCGCGACCTACGTCGCCGACGTGCGCGACGGCACGTTCCCGGCGTAGCGCGCGTTTCCGTGAAGCGTCGAAAAGCCGCAGGCAAGAAAGGTCAGGAAAAGGCACATGAAGATCGCAATCGTCGGCGCCGCCGGGCGCATGGGCAGGAAACTGGTCGAGCTGTCGAAGGACGCCGGGCTGGAGGTCGTCGCGCAGGTTGACGTGTCCGAGGGATACGCGCGGGAATGGCCGAAGGAAACCGAGGGCGTCATCGACTTCTCGCATCACGCGGGCGTGCCCGGCTTCGTCGCGCGGGCGGCCGAGCAGGGCATTCCCTACGTGATCGGCACGACGGGCCTCACGCCCGACGAGCAGAAGGTCGTGGACGCTGCCGCGCAGAAGATTCCGGTCGTGCAGAGCGGCAACTACTCGCTCGGCGTGAATCTCCTCCTCGAGCTCGTTCAGAAGGCGGCGACGATTCTCGGCCCCGAATACGATGTCGAGGTGACGGAAATGCACCATCGCCACAAGAAGGACGCGCCGTCGGGCACGGCGCTCATGCTCGCCAGGTCGGCGGCGAAGGGACGAGGGCAGGACGCTGACTTCGTCTACGGACGTCACGGCGACATCGGGGAGCGACCGGTCGGCGAGATCGCGATTCACGCGCTGCGCGGCGGCTCGGTCGTCGGCGACCACACCGTCATGTTCGCGGGCGAGCTGGAGCGCGTCGAGCTGACGCACAAGGCACAGGATCGTGCGGCATTCGCCGCCGGCGCCCTGAAGGCGCTTGTCTGGGCGCGGGGACAGGTCCCTGGCCTCTACACGATGCGTCATGTCCTCGGATTCGCGGAATAGCATTCCCCACGTCGTTTTGGTATAATTTTCGCCATGAAGAAAGTTCTTGTCGATAAGGGTGTTGTTTTTGGCGACGGCGGGCTCACGTTCATCGCGGGCCCGTGCGTCATCGAGTCGCGTGCGATGGCGCTCGATCTCGCGAAGCGGCTCACGGCCCTCGCGAAGAAGCTGGGCGTCGGCTTCGTCTTCAAGGCGAGCTTCGACAAGGCGAACCGCACGAGCGTCGATTCCTTCCGGGGCCCCGGCATCGACAAGGGGCTGGAGATCCTGGCGGAGGTGCGTTCGACGTTCGGCGTCCCGGTGCTGACCGACGTGCACGAGCCGTGGCAGTGCAAGCCGGTCGCCGAGGTCTGCGACATTCTCCAGATTCCCGCGTTCCTCGCGCGCCAGACGGATCTCGTCGTCGCGGCGGGCGAGACGGGTGCGGTCGTGAACGTGAAGAAGGGCCAGTTCATGGCGCCGGAGGACATGGCGCAGGTCGTCCGCAAGATCGAGTCGACGGGCAACCGCCGCATCACGCTCTGCGAGCGCGGCAGCTCCTTCGGCTACCATAACCTCGTCGCCGACATGCGTTCTCTGCTCATCATGCGCGAGCTGGGCTACCCGGTCATCATGGACGCGACGCATGCCGTGCAGCGTCCGGGCGGGCTTGGGACGGGTTCGGGCGGCGACGGCAAGTACGCGCCGGCTTTGGCGCGCGCGGCGGTCGCGACGGGCGTCGATGGCGTCTTCATGGAGACGCACATGAACCCAAAGGTCGCGAAGAGCGATGCGGCGAACGCGATTCGCTTCGCCGACGTGGCGGCGCTCTGGAAGAAGCTTCTCGCCATTCACGCGGTCGTGCGTTAAGGCAGCGGTCAGACCAGTCGGCCGCCGAGGGCCTTTCGACGTGTCCGCGAACGGGTGCGCGGACGGTCGTGCGCAAACGAGCCTGAAATTTTCTGCGCAAGCGCGGACGACCAAGTCGGGCGGTTATGGTATAATACGCGCCGACAGCCGAGAAAGGGCTTTTCAGATGAACAGATTCAAGGACAAGGTCGTTTTGGTGACGGGCGGGAACCGCAACACGGGTCTCTGGCTCGTGAAGAAGTTTTCGGACGAGGGCGCGCGCGTCTTCATGTGCGGCTCGTCGGAGGCCTCGACGGCGCGCGGCGCGGAGGCGCTGCGGGCGATGGGCGTCGCGGGCGTGACGGCGCAGGCGTGCGACGTCGGCGACAGGGCGCAGGTGGACGCGCTCATGGATCGCATTGCGCGGGAGGCGGGGACGCTCGACATCCTCGTCAACAACGCGGCCGACCAGGGGCTGGGCCTTGGCGGTCCGCTGGAGATGGATCCGGCGGCGATCCTGAAGGTCATGAACACGAACGTGAAGGGCGGCTTCCAGGTCACGCAGGCGGCGTGCAGGCACTTCTTCATGAAGCGGCCCTACGAAGTCGGCGGCCCGTATCGCGGCACGGTCGTCTTCCTGTCGTCCAACACCGCGATGCGCGCGATCCGGAACCGAACGGCCTACTGCGCCTCGAAGGGCGCGATCAACTCGATGGTGCGCGCGCTCGCGCTCGACCTCTCGCCGCTCGGCATCCGCGTCAACGCCTGCGCGCCGGGCTACATCTACACCGAGCGCTGGGACGCGCTCGACGAGAAGGTCAAGGCGCGCCGCCGCGCGAACTGTCCGCTCGGCCGCGAGGCGACGGGGGCGGACATCGCGAACGTCGTCGCGTTCCTCGCGAGCGAGGATTCCGGCAACATGGCCGGCGAGATCGTGACGTGCGACGCGGGCTGCTCGTGCCAGCACATGCCGGCGGATGTGGATTGTTGAGGGTGAGAAATGAAGATAACGGCCATCAAACCGTTTGTCATTGACTGCTTCCGCACGAACTGGGTGTTCGTGAAGGTCGAGACGGACGAGGGAATCTCGGGCCTCGGCGAAGGGACGCTCGAATACAAGGAGAACGCGCTCGTCGGGGCGCTCAAGGACCTGGAGCACGCGCTCCTCGGCAAGGATCCGTTCGACACCGCGTGGATCGAGCACGAGAACTACCGCGACGCCTACTGGCGCGGCGGCGCCGTCCTCATGAGCGCGCTGTCGGCGATCGACATGGCGCTCTGGGACATCAAGGGCAAGGCCCTCGGCGTCCCGTGCTGGAAGCTCCTCGGCGGCAAGTGCCGCGAGGCCGTCCCCTGCTACGCGAACTGCTGGTTCGCGGGCGCGAAGGAGCCGGAGGAGTTCGCGGCGAAAGCGACGGCCGCCGTCGCGCGCGGCTTCAAGGGGCTGAAGTGGGATCCGTTCGGCAAGAACTACCGCCAGTTGCCGCCTGCCGACTTCAGGAAGGCGATGAAGTGCGTCGCCGCCGTGAAGGGCGCGACGGAGGGCAAGGCCGAGATCCTGATCGAGTGCCACGGCCGCTTCGACGTGCCGACGGCGCTCCGCGTCTGCCACGCGCTGGAGGAGTTCGACCCCTACTGGGTCGAGGAGCCGGTCATCCCCGACACGATGCGGGCCTTGGCGGACGTCCGGTCGCGCGTGCGCGTGCCGATCGCCTGCGGCGAGCGCCTCTACACGACGCAGCAGATCCTCGACGCGATCGAGCTCAGCTGCTGCGACTACCTGCAGCCCGACTCGTCGCATGCGGGCGGCATCACGGCGATGAAGGGCATCGCGGCGATCTGCGACGCGCACCACGTGCCGTTCTGCGCGCACAATCCGAGCGGGCCGGTGGCGAACGCCGTCACGCTCGCCCTCGGCGTCTCGACGCCGGGCTACTGCATCCACGAGACGCTGTTCGACGACGTGCCGTGGCGCAAGGACGTCGTTGACGAGGACGTGAAGTTCGTGGACGGACTGATGTATCCCTCGAATCGTCCGGGGCTCGGCATCGCGCTGAACGAGGCCGCCGCCGCCGCGCATCCGAAGCAGGACCACTGGCTGCGCCACTATGTCGGCACGCTCACGAACGTGCGTCCGCCGGACGCCGCGCCGTATTACCACGGGTGAAGCCGCGCGCCGCAGATTGGCGTTGAGGCGAGCCGATATGATATACTATCCGGCATGAGAGCCGAGCAGATGCCCTGTGGCGTTGAAAACCCGCCTGACGTGAACGGAAGGCGCGCATGAGGAAATCCTCCCGCAAGACCGTCCTCGTCCACTTGGGGCGGTGGTCCGCCGCGCGGCAGCGCTTTGCGGGGATCTGCCGCTACGCGCGCCAGCACGGCTGGACGCTGCATCTCGTCGAGAACATCGCGCACGACATCAGCTATCCTTGGGAGGCGGCGATCGACTACTGGCGGCCGGATGGCGTCATCATCGACGGCGATGACGTCTACGTCCCGCCCCGGCTGAAAGGACTGGCCGTCCACTGCGACGCCGACCCGCGAAAGATGCGGGGTCCCTATTACGGCGTGGTCTATGACTCGATCGGCGCGACGGAGAAGGCGATCGAGGAGCTGAAGTCGCTGGAGTATGCGCATTACGCCTTTGCCGGCTATTACGTGCGCGTCGGCTGGTCGGAGGTGCGCCGCAGCCGGTTTCTCAAGGAGTTCGCGGGCTTCTGCAGCCCGACGTTCGTTCTGGAAGACGGCGACGGGCAGGTTGTTGACCACCTGATGCGCATGCGGGTCTGGCTGGAAAGGCTGCCGAAGCCGTGCGGCATCTTCGCGGTGAACGACCGGATCGGGCGTGACCTCGCGATCTTCTGCCGCCAGCTCGGCTATTCCGTGCCGGGCGAGATCGCCATCGCCGGCATTGACAACGACGAGACGCTCTGCGAGGGCTCCGAGCCGACGCTGACGAGCGCGACGCAGAATTTCGACGAGTCGGGCTATCGCGCGGCGGAGATGCTGGACAGCCTGATGCAGGGGGAAAAGGTCTCGCCGCCGGTCAAGTGCCTTTCCGAGGCGATCATCCTGCGGCGCCAGTCGACGCGCCGCTTCAACGCGGGCACGGCGCGGCTCAAGAGCGCCGTCGGGTTCATCCGCCAGCACGCCTGCGAAGGCATCGGCGCGCGGGAGGTCGTCCAGTACCTCGGCTACACCCGCCGCAAGGCGGAGCGCGACTTCCGCGCGTTCACCGGGCACTCCATCATGGCGGAGATCCTGGACGTGCGCTATGCGCGGGCGTGCGAGCTCCTCAAGGAACCGGGCCGCTCGCTCGAGAGCATCTACCAGGACTGCGGCTATCGCGACAACACGGCCTTCCGCCGCTTCTTCTTTGCGCGCACGGGGCTTCCCCCGGGCGAATGGCGCAAGCGCCATTCGTGAGAGGCGGGCGCCTCGGCGCGATGTCGAGTTTTTGTCCACGGATTGACACGGATTATCACGAATTGAGTTCCGTGCCGATTCGTGCAGATTCGTGGCCGCCCCCGATCCGTGTGAATCCGTGTAATCCGTGGACGTCTCTCCGTGCCTCCCTTTCTCCGTTCCCTCCGCGTTTAACGCCGTAGGCTTTTCGCCTGTCAAGGTCTTGTCCACGGATTGACACGGATTATCACGAATTGAGTTCCGTGCCGATTCGTGCAGATTCGCGGCCACCCCCAATCCGTGCGAATCCGTGTAATCCGTGGATGCTTCTCCGTGTCTCCCTTTCTCCGTCTCCTCCGCGTTTAACGCCGTAGGCTTTTCGCCTGTCAAGGTCTTGTCCACGGATTGACACGGATTATCACGAATTGAGATTCGTGCAGATTCGTGCAGATTCGAGGACGCCCCCGATCCGTGTGAATCCGTGTAATCCGTGGATACGTTCACATCCTTCTGCGCGAAGACCGTTGCGACGGCGACCGCCGTCACGAGGACGGCCTTGGTGGACGGCGGCAGCTTGACGAACCGTTCCGAAAGCTCCAGCAGAAACTTTCTCTGCCAAAGTTCCGCGCGAACCGCCCGGATGGTCTCGTTCAGCTGTCGCAAGACGCAAAACTTGTCGCAAAGCGCATAAACAAAGTTGCGCGTTCGGCATACTATTCCTTCTGTCGGTATGCTATACTACCACCATCTGACAAGACCCCGAAGGAATGTCCTGCCATGAACGCGATTCGACTTTGCCTGATTCTGACCGTGACTTCGCCCGTCGCCACGCCCGTGCCGGGCGCGGGCGTCCCTGACGCGATGCGCACGCCGCGCCTGCGCGACGTGCGGCTCGGCTCCGTCCCCGGCGCGAAGCTGGCGGCGTTCGCGCGCGAGCGCATGCAGAGCCCGTTCGCCCAGAGGGAGATCTTCGGCGAGGCGCGCCGCGCGTTCGAGACGCGCGACGACGACATCCTTGGGCACGGCGGCCTCTGGCGCGGCGAGTTCTGGGGCAAGCTGATGCTGGGCACCGCGCGCGTCGCGGACTGTCTGCAGGATCCCGCGCTCCTCGCGTTCGTGCGGGAGGAGTGCCATCGCCTGATGGCGCTCCAGGATGCGGACGGCTATCTCGGCTCGTATCGCGACAAGGAGCTTGTCTCGATCGTTGACCCGGCGCGCACGATGAAGCTCTACGGCTGGCATCCCGTCTGGAACCTCTGGAACCGCAAGTACGCGATCTGGGGCATGCTGGCGGCCTACAAGGCGACGGGCGACAAGTCGATCCTCGATTCGGCCGTCCGCCAGATGGACCAGTGGATCGACATGCTGCGCCGGCGCGGACTGAAGCTGCGCGACACGGGCACGCTCGGCATGAACGGGCTGCCGTCGATGTCCGTCCTGAAGCCGCTCCTCCTGCTCCGCGCGGAGACGGGCGACCGCAAGTACCTCGACTACGCGGCGGAGATGCTGCCGGACTGGGACCGCGCGGACGGCGCGTGCCCGAACTTCTTCCGCAACGCCGGGAACGGCAAGGCGCTCGCCGACTGGTATCCGCAGCCGTGGGACTGGGCCAAGTGCTACGAACTGATGAGCTGCCTGGACGGGCTTCTCGAATACCGCCGCGCGACGGGGGACGCGCGCGCGCTGGAGACGGTCGCCGCGATCCGCGACAACCTCGCGGCAAGCGAGGCGAACCCCTTCGGCGGCGTCGGCTACGGCGACAAGTTCATCCATGCGGCGAAGCGCCTGAACGCGCTCTCCGAGGTCTGCGACGCGATCCACTGGATCCGGCTGAACCTCGACCTCTTCGAGATCACCGGCGACGGCCGCTACATGGACAGCATCGAGACGGCCTACCTCAACAACTTCCTGCCGGGCGTCTTCCGGCGCGGCGACTACGGCGCGTTCTTCGTGCGCGGCCAGAGCCGCCACGAGAACCAGTTCCAGTGCGGCTTCGCCTACAACCACTGCTGCGTCAACAACATGGCGCGCACGTGGATGGACGTGGCCGAGGGCACGGTCACGCGCGACCGCGCGGGGACGTTCCACGTGAACCTCTTCCAGGACGCGACCGTGACGCTGGACGGCGTCCGCTTCGAGATCTCCGGCGACTATCCGGTCGGGAACGTCGTGACGGTGAGGCTGTCGGAGAAGGCGCCGGTCGCGTTCCGCAAGCCGGGCTGGTGCGGGGAGATGGACGTCGTGCCGCTGTCGGACGACGGGAAGGCGTACCGCCTCACGTTCGCGATGCCGGCGCGGCTGGTCGAGCGCGACCTGCCGCCGGAGCGGCCGACGGGCGAGGACCGCCTCGCCTGGTGGGCCGAGACGCGCTACACCGACGGCTGGGACGGCAAGAAGGGGTGGGACGTGCGCCGCCGCTATCTCAAGACGTCCGCCGCGACGCTCTGGCGCGGCCCGCTGCTGCTCGCCAAGGCGAAGCGCGTCGGCGCTTCGGAGGCGGAGATTTTTCCCGGTCGGACGGTGAACCTGAAGGGCGCGTCCGTCGCGCTGGAGCCGTGCGGGAAGGCGGCGGCGGAATCCTGGGGCGTGTGGGGCGCGTGGACGGCGACGCTCGCC
>DCMF01000003.1 GCA_002321305.1 Verrucomicrobia bacterium UBA1629
CTACTACCGCTACCTGCCGACGTCTTCGAAAAAAGCGCGCGGCATCACGGCGAAGAGGCCGGTGGCGGAAGAGCCGAAGCCGACGTCCGCAGACAAGACCGTCGATGTCGAAGTCGACATCTGAAGTTCTGTTGCAGGGCGCGGCGGACACGGCATTGTACGGAAACTGAAGCGCGAGCACAAGTTCACCGAACAGCAGATCGCCGCGCTTCCGACGGCGTATGGGCAGCCCGCTGTCGTGTTCGCCGACGGAAAGGCATTTGTCGTCCTGACGGAGATGCGGATCGCCACGCGGAAAGGAACCAAGAAGCCTGTCATGGTCGTTCTTCGCGAGAACGTCGACCGCAACGGACGGCATGAATTTCTTGCGAGCGCATACCCGCGCGAGGAGTCGAACGAGAACTTCTACCAGGGGCTTGCCCGGAACTGCGGACGCGATCAGGCGAGCGCACGTTCGCGGCGGCGCGGACGCGCGCCTGACGCACGGGCTTCGCCCGTCTGCTTCGCGCCCTTGACGGGGAAGACCGTGATGCG
Organism: Verrucomicrobia bacterium UBA1629; assembly: GCA_002321305.1. GTDB lineage: Bacteria > Verrucomicrobiota > Kiritimatiellia > RFP12 > UBA1067 > UBA1067. The sequence continues at coordinate 535 of DCMF01000003.1, forward strand.
GAAGTCATAGCCGCAGCCGAGAAGGTAGCGCGCGAAGGTGGCGAACGTCACGTTCTGCCCGTTCTCCATGCGGCTGACGTTTGTACGCGGGACGCGCAAGCGCCGCGCAAGGGCCTCTTGCGTAATCCCCGCACGTTTCCGGGCCTTGCACATTTCAGCGGCCGCCCTGTGTTCCATCAGCCAGGCCTCATGCTCTTCGGCAAAGCCAGGTGCGTTCCAAATCGCGTCCATGCGCTTGCGTGTTTCAGCAGCAAGTCGCTCTTTAACCGCCATCTGTTCGGTCGTCATCTTCGTCTTCATAGTCCGTATTTCCTTTTGAGCCGCTTGGCCTGTTGAATCTCGCGCAAGGGTATCCGAGTCGCTTTCTTCTCGTACCCGTTCAGGATCCACACGGCAGAGCCATCGTCATAGCAGCAGAAGAACCGCGCGTTGCCACCGACGCGAATGCGGATCGCGAAAAGCCCCTTTTCGACCTTCTCCGCATCGGGGTATTCAAGTCGTCCGTTCATGCGAAGGTCGTAAAGCAAGTGGGCATACTCATTTGCTTCCGCCGCGTTCATCGTGTCGGCGAATTCCCTGCATTCGGGCGTCTCGATGATGTCCTTCTTTCCCACCAGTTGGAATTGTATCATTTATGGTTCGTTTCCGTCAAGTGTGCCGCCATTGGAGGTCAGGGCGCGAAGGGCGCGGGGCTTGCGCGGATCATCTTCTCGGCTTCGGAATGTGCGCGCCGTTGAAGATCGACTGGAGCGTCCCTCGAGGCGAAGGTCTTCGTCGTCGCCTTGACCGGGAATTTCGACACGAAGCAGTCTGTCTTCTCTATCCTCGGCAGGTGCGAGTGGTCAAGGTCGAGTTTTCCGGCAGACGAGAACAACCATTCCGCCGACGCCACGATAACACTGCGTACCGTACACGTCATCGGCGAGAGGACGACCACACGAGCTTCGGCGCATGAAATCGTCATGGCTGTGGGTTGGCCGAATTTTCCCTTCGAGGCGGTTGCTGGAGCGCTTGGACGTCCGTAGCGTGGCCTGATTGACTTCACGCTTATCAACATGATATACTATCAGCGAAGTGATTGAAAGTCTCTAGTGAATTTCCACAAATTTCACAACAATTTCACAAACGCTTCAGAAACACGAGAAAATACGAGGTCCTGTAGCTCATCTGGACAGAGCAGCTGCCTTCTAAGCAGCGGGTAGTGGGTTCGAGTCCCGCCAGGACCGCCAGTCTTCTTGGTTCGCTGTCGCGTGAGCGGGATTGAGTTCTGTTGCGGGTGAACGAATGACGAAGACAGAAATCAAGGCGCGGATCGACGAGCTGCGCCGCCTCATCGAGAAGGCGAACCACGACTACTACGACCTCCACCAGCCGACGGTCGGCGACCGCGACTACGACCTGTGGGAGGCGGAGCTTCTGCGGCTCGAGGACGAGAACCCCGAATTCCGGGATGCGGCCTCGCCCGTGCGCACCGTCGCCGGCGGCGTGTCCGAGGGGTTCGCGAAGGTCACGCACCATCCGCCGATGCAGTCGCTGGACAAGACGCACGCGAAGTCGGAACTGGTCGAGTTCGATTCCTTCATCCGCACGCATCTTTCCCCCTCACCCCCCATCCCCCAACCCTCCACATCTCTCATCCCCCTTCCCTCATCCCTCCCCTTCACCTACGTCGTCGAGCCGAAGATTGACGGCGTGTCGCTCGCGCTGCGCTATGCGGACGGGCGGCTCGTCTGCGCGGCGACGCGCGGCAACGGCTCGGTCGGGGACGACATCACGGCGAATGCGCGGACGATCCGCACGATTCCGCAGGTGCTGCCGCCGGACGCGCCGCGCGAGCTGGAGGTGCGCGGCGAGGCGTACATGACGCGCGAGGGCTTCGTCGAGCTGAACCGCCGTCAGGCCGAGGCGGGGCTGGAGGAGTTCGCGAACCCCCGCAACGCCTGTGCGGGCTCGCTGAAGCAGCTCGACCCGAAGGTCACGGCTTCGCGTCCGCTCGATGTCGTCATCTACAACGCGGGCGGCGTCGGCTGCGACGGCTTCGCGACCCATTCGGACATGATCGCCGCGTTCGGGGCGTGGGGCTTCCCCGTCGCGCCGTGGTCAAGGCGCTGCCGGACGCTGGACGAGGTCTTTGCCGCGATTGACGAGCTTCAGGAAAAGCGCCACACGTTCCGCTTCGAGATCGACGGCGCGGTCGTCAAGATCGACGAGCGCAAGCTCTACGAGACGCTCGGCGCGACGGCGCACGGCCCGCGCTGGGCGCGCGCCTACAAGTATGCGCCCGAACGGGCGGAGACCGTCGTCGAGTCAATCACCGTGCAGGTGGGGCGGACGGGCATCCTGACGCCGGTCGCGGAGCTGCGCCCGACGGAGCTGGCGGGCTCGACGATCGCGCGTGCGACGCTGCACAACGCCGACCAGATCGCGCGGCAGGACATTCGCATCGGCGACCACGTCTGGCTCGTGAAGGCGGGCGACGTCATTCCGGCGGTCGATTCCGTCATCGTCGAGAAGCGCACGGGCGCGGAGCGGGCCTTCGCGATGCCGACGGCGTGTCCCGTCTGCGGCGGCGCGGTCGTGCGCGAGCCGGGCGAAGTGGCGGTGCGCTGCGTGAACCCGGCGTGTCCCGCCCAGCTCTGTCGCCGTTTGGAGCATTTCGCAAGCCGGAACGCGCTCGACATCAAGGCGCTCGGCGAGAAGGTCGCAGACGCGCTGGTGGCGAAGGGGCTTGTGAAGGACGTCCTCGACCTCTTCGACCTCACGGAAGACGCGGTCGTCAACCTCGACCTGGCGGACGAGGCGCCGCCGTCTGCCGCCGAGGGCGCGCAGGGGACGCTCTTCGACCTCAAGCCCGTCCGCAAGTTCGGCAAGAACGGGCAGAGCATGCTGAAGGCCATCGACGCGGCGAAGACGCAGCCGCTCCACCGCTGGCTCTTCGCGATCGGCATCCCGAACGTCGGCGTGACGGTCGCGAAGGACATCGCCGCTGCGCACGCGAAGTTCTCCGACCTCGCCGACTCGCCCGTGCTGAAGGACGTGCTGGCGAACGACGAGAAGAAGGGGAAGGAGCGGAAGATCCTGAAGATCAAGGTCGAGGCGGCGCGGGCCGTCCTCGGCTTCTTCGCGAGCGGCTACGGCCGCGCGTTCGCCGCGCGGATGGCCGCGCTCGGCATCGATCCCGTCTCCGAGCGTCCGACGGCTGTGCGGACGGACGGCCCGCTCGCGGGCGCGGGATGCGTCCTGACCGGTTCGCTGTCGCGTCCGCGCGGCGAATTCGCGGCGCTCATCGAGGCGGCGGGCGGCATCGTGCAGAGCGCGGTCACGTCGAAGACGCGCTACCTCATCGCCGGCGCGAACGTGGGCGCGACGAAGACGGAGAAGGCGCGCGCGCTCGGGACGGAAGTCATCGACGAGGCGCGGCTCATGGAGCTGCTGGGCGCGGTGCGCGGCGAGGAGGACTGACGGATGGGGGCTGGCGTAAAGATCCTCGTCGTCGAGGATGACACAACGATCCGTACGCTGCTGGGCCTGGCGCTTCAGGCGTCGGGCTATGCGGACGTCTCGATGGCGGGACGCGGCGACGACGGGCTTTCGGCGGCGAAGCGCGAGCGCCCGGATCTCGTGCTGCTGGACGTCATGCTGCCCGGGCTGGACGGCCTTGCAGTCGCGCGGCGGATCCGCGAGACGCCCGAACTGGCCGCGACGCGCATCATCATGCTGACCGCCCGCACGGAACCCGAGGACATCTGCCGAGGGCTGGAGGCCGGCGCGGACGATTACGTCACCAAGCCGTTCGACCGTCAGGTGCTTTTGGCGCGCATCAAGGCCGTTCTCCGGCGTGGGCTGCCGGCCACGGAAGGCGTCGATTTCGACGGGCTGACGATTGACGAGCCGAATCGCCGTGCGCGACTTCACGGACAGGCGCTGGAGCTGACGCCCGGCGAGTTCGACCTGCTCGCGCGGCTCGTCGCCCATCGCGGGCGCATCTTCGCGCGTTCAGCCGCCGAACGCACGGTCGACGTGCAGATCGCCAAGCTGCGACAGAAGCTCGGCGCGTGGTCGGGCCACATCGAGACGGTGCGCGGCATCGGCTATCGCGTCGGATGATCCGTTTCGGCGGGGAGGACGGCCGGACGCCCCAGGCGCAGGCTGATCGCAAGGAGATGCTCGACGAGATGCGGGTCGAGCGTCTTTTCGAGAAACGGGATGACCTCGTGGCGGACGCGGTTGCGCTCGACCGACGTGTCGCCGTTCGAGGCGTCCTCGCGCCAGCTCTCGCCGTACTTTTCGAGATAGGCCTTCAGTTCGGCGTCGCGGCAGCCCAAGAGGGGGCGGACGAAGCGGATCGCGCCGACTTCGCTCGTCTCGCGCAGGCCGCAGAGCGAGGCGCGGCGGAGCTTCATGAGAAAGGTCTCGGCGACGTCGTCCATGTGATGCCCGGTCGCGATGGCGTCCAGCTTCAGCGTCTTCATGCAGCGCGCGAAGAACGCGAGGCGGACGCGCCGCGCGGCCATCTCCAGCGATTCGCCGCGTCGCCGCGTCACCGTCGCGTGCGTGCCCCTGAAGGGGATGCCGAGGCGTTTCGCGAGATTGCGCACAAAGCGGTACTCCTCCTTGGACTCCTTGCGCAGGCCGTGATCGATGTGCAAGATGACGAAGCGCTCGGCGGCGTTTTTCTTTTTTCCGCCCTTGGTGAGGAGAAAGGCCAGCGCCACGGAATCGGAACCGCCTGAAACGGCCAGCCCGATGCGCCCGGGGGGAAGGATGGATCGGTTGATTCTCAAGATCTTCGAGCCCTCTTTCTTGAACGAGATCTCATGCGTCGAGACAAACCGCGTGTCCGCCAAGGTCCAGCGCGAGCGCGGTCTCGACGGCCTTGTCCATGTCGTAATACCGATATGCGCCGAGGCGTCCGCCGACGACGAGGCCGCGCACCTTCGCCGCCTCGTTCCGGTATTTCGCGAGCAAGGCCGCTGAGGCTTCGTTGTTCACGGGGTAATACGGCTCGTCTCCCGGTCGCCACGCCGCCGGGTATTCGCGCATGACGATTGTCTCCGCGCCGGACTTGAGGCTCTCCGCCTGCGAGAGCGGCCCGACCGGCTCCGGGTGGTAGTGCTTGAACTCGTGCTGCCGCGTGAACGGCACGTCTGCGTCCACGTAGTTGACGACGCTCGTCCCCTGCGCGTCGGCGACTGGCAGACGCTCAATCTCGAAGCGAAGCGACCGCCACGGCAGCGAGCCGAACTTGTAGCCGAAGAGCGCATCAAGTGGCCCTGAATAGTAGACGGGGCAGCCGAGCGCCGTCTGCCCTGGCTCCAGTCGGAACGCCGCGCCGCAGCGCACCTCGATGTTCGGGAGGTCGAGCATCCGCTCGAAGAGGCGGTTGTAGCCTTCCGTCGGAATCCCCTGCCAGAAGTCGTTGAAGTAGTTGACGTCGAAGCTTCGCCGGACCGGCACGCGCCGAATGATCTCGGGGTCGATTGCCTCCGGGGGCTGTCCCCACTGCTTCGAGGTGTAGTTGCGGAAGAAGGCGTCGAAGAGCGCGGCCTTGCGCGCGGGGTCGGAGAGGAACGGCTCGACTTCGGACGGCGCGAGCTCGACTTTGAAGAACTTGTTGACGAGCGCGAGGCCGAGCGGCAGAAAGTAGGACTTGCCGTCGTGACGCGCGAGGACCTTGTGCTGGTAGCCGTTGAAGGAGGCGAAGCGGTTCACGAACGCATAGACGGTCGGGAGGCGCGTGTGGAAGATGTGCGAGCCGTAGAGGTGCACTTCGATGTTTGTGGCGGGGTCGATCGCGCAGCGGCAGTTGCCGCCGACGGCGGAACGCTTCTCGAGGACGAGGACCTTCCGCCCCGCCTCCGCGAGCCGCCGCGCGACGGTGCAGCCCCAGATCCCCGCCCCAGCGACGATGGCATCAGGACTCATGGGTTGTCTCCGACTGTCTCTTGACTTCCAAGAAAGAATTTTGCCCGCAAGACAGGCCCGTGGCTCGCCTGCACTTCCGCCTGATAGCCAAAAGCCTTCAACTTGTCAACGTCTGCCTTGAAGTCCGTCTCGTCAAGTCCCACGAGATACCCTTCGGCCGGAAGGGTCTCGTCCTCGCGCACAATCCGATTGACGAGCCTGATGATTCTGTCCTTCGTATTCTGTTCAAGGGCAAGTGAGTCTATCGCCCGTTCGACTTTTCCCCTGAAGGACGGGCCCTGGCCTCGATAGCGGATTCGCCAGAGCGCATTCCCGGTCTTGACGAGATGATAATACAGCCGCTCGTCAGACAGGATCACGTTGCTGTCCCTGATGTCGCACGAAAGCCGGCGAAGGGAACGGAACGTCAAGGCCCGCTGCTGGACGAGTCCGGAAAGAGAGGCCGCCGAACAGGCGAGTACGCCGGCCAGGGCAAGACAGGAGACGGCCTTTTGGTTGAATCGCTCCAGGATGCCGATGCCGGTCAGCACGACCGGAAGGACAAACAGCCACCGATAATATCGCTCGTATCGACCGGCCAAAGTCATGACGAGCGGGATGCACGCAACCCACAGCAGCAGGCACCAGATTCTTCGGCTGAAGCGCAGTTTCGGCAAGGAAACCCCGAGACCGACACCCCCGGCCAGGAAAAGAAAGGGCAGTCCGTCGCGGAGATGACTGTCAGCGATCCGGGACAGGGGCGAAGGGCCCTCCATCAAAGACCCCACGCCAAGACAGAGATACGTGTTGACGAACTGCAGCAGGTATCCGTGGCGGAAATAAAAGGCGCAGCACAGCAGATACCCTAGCAGGAAGCCCGTTGCCGCCGCAAGGGTCAAGGAGATCTCGCGCCGCAGTTCGCGTCTGTCGCGGATTGAGCAGAGAACCTGAAGGGCGCAGAGCGCGGCAATCGGAGGGACGGAATAGACCCCGGACAGCATCAGGAGGAAAGACGACAGGAACACGTTCGCCTTTCTCCGGTCGTCACAACCGTCAAGGCGGACGATTGACCAGACCGACAAGATGGTGAACAGCATCACCAAGGTGTCGATTCTCCCCCCGTTGATTGTCCGGAACATGACGGGAAGAAGCCAAAAGCAGACGGACAGCAAGAGGAAAGACAAGGCCTTTCGGCAGAGATGCGTCCGATAAGCCGCACACGCCAAGGCCGCAAACGAACACCAGGCCAAGACGACATCAAGCGCGCAGACGGTTCGATGGGAAATCCCGAAGCCCTTCAGCCATCCCCACAAGAGGTGAACGTGGAGGACGTTATACGAATACGTCCAGACCTGCGAGCCCCACCCCCGATTGAGCGACAGGTTCACGGCGGCGTCGGCCGTGCCCACCTCGTCACACCAGGGCAGGCTCAGGTAATCCGCGAAACAGATGTACGCGCATGCGATTCCTCCCGACAGGATGACGGAAAGCGCAACGCCCAGCTGGCCCTCGTCGCCCTTGAACGAAAACGCGACCGTCTGGACGAAGCTCCGCACCGCCGCCTTCAGGAGCTTCCACTTCTTGATGCTGACCTCGCCCGTCGTGCGGTCGTGCTGGGGCACGCGCGTCTCGAAGAAGCGCAGTTTCTCGCGGGCGACAATCCCCGACAGAATCACGTTTGGGGCGAATGTCGAAAGCGGAATCCGCTCGAAGGCAGTCTTGAACGCCGAGACGCGCATCAGGCGGTAGGGGACGTTCACGTCCCACACCGTCTTCCGTCCGTAGAAAAGCCGGACGCAGCAGCGCGAAACGAGGCTTATGATCTTGCGCGGCAACGCTTGGATGCGGCCGTCGCGGATGCCGACGAGAAAGTCGTGTCCGCCGTCATGGGATCTCCTGTTCCACAATTGGGCGAACCCCTCGGGACCCATCTCGTCGTCGGAATCGATCTGGAAGATCCAGTCGAATCCGTCGTCGGCAGCCTCTCGGTAGCCTGTCAGGATCGTCTGCCCGTGACCGCCGTTCGGCTTGTCGCGCACCTCGACGTGCGCATCGGGATGCTGGTTGGCGAACGCCCGCATCACGGGCAGGCTCTCGTCCTTCGAGCCGTCGTTGTAGGGGCGGATCACGAAGTCAATCACAAGCGCCTGAAGCGCATCCGCCCATTTCGCGAGGACGCCGCCAATCGCGGCCTCCTCGTTGTAGACTGGCATCACCACGCACAATCGCTCACGCATCGCTCCTTGGCCTTTCCTGCAGCTTTCCTGTCGCGCCAGACGAGACTTCGATTTCGGCTTCGCCAGTTTTCGTTGGCGGAGGGAGGGGGATTCGAACCCCCGGTGGACTTGCGCCCACACAACCTTTCCAAGGTTGCACCATCGACCACTCGGACATCCCTCCAGTCATGGTTTGCCTCGCTTGAGCCTGGTGCCAGGGGCGGGACTCGAACCCGCACATACTCTCGTATAGCAGATTTTGAGTCTGCCGCGGCTGCCATTACGCCACCCTGGCGCGCCTTGGAGCGGGCGAAGGGAATCGAACCCTCGTAGCCAGCTTGGAAGGCTGGAGCTCTGCCATTGAGCTACGCCCGCATGACGGTCAAGCGAAAACGGGGAGAAGTATATCATAATTCGTCCGACGAGACAACGGGGAATTTTGATATAATACGCAAAAAGCCCAAAAGGACGAATTCATGGCCAAATACGACAGGGAAGAAGTTTTGAAGTTCCACAAGGGCGGCAAGGTCGCGGTCACGCTGCCGAAGCCCCTCAAGACGAAGGACGACCTGTGCCTCGCCTACACGCCGGGCGTCGCGCAGGCGGTGAAGGAGATCGCCGCGCGCCCGGCGTCCGTCTACGACGTGACGGCGAAGCCGAACCTCGTCGCCGTCGTGTCGGACGGCACGGCGATCCTCGGCCTCGGCGACCTCGGCGCGACGGCGTCCATCCCCGTGATGGAGGGCAAGGCCGTCCTCTTCAAGAGCTTCGCGGACGTCGACGCCTGGCCCGTGCCGCTTGACGCCTGCCGCGTCGGCGGCGCGAACGCGGGCAAGACCGACCCGGAGCGCGTCATCGCCGCCGTGAAGGCGATCGCGCCGCAGTACGGCGGCATCAACCTGGAGGACATCGCCGCGCCCGCCTGCTTCGAGATCGAGGATCGGCTCGACGCCGAGCTCGACATCCCCGTCTTCCACGACGACCAGTGGGGCACGGCGGTCATTGCGCTCGCGGGCGTCATGAACTTCGCGCAGCTCGCCGGCAAGGAGCTGAAGGGCCTGAAGGTCGTCGTCAACGGCGCGGGCGCGGCCGGGACGCGCATCGCCGACATGCTCAAGGCCGCCGGCGTCGTCGATCTCACGATGTTCGACATCCGGGGCGTCCTCGCGACGTCGCGCACCGACCTCTCGCGGCAGAACGCCGTCCACGCGCGCGACGTGCCGGAAGACCTGACGCGCCGTGCGGCGCTGACGGGGGCGGACGTCTTCATCGGCGTCTCGGCGGCGAACGTCCTCTCGGGCGACGACGTGCGGGCGATGGGCGACTTCCCGGCGATCTTCGCGATGGCGAACCCCGATCCGGAGATCACGCCGGAGGAAGTCGCGAAGGCGCTTGCGGGCCGGAAGTACGTGATGGTCACGGGCCGCAGCGACTACCCAAACCAGATCAACAACGTCCTCGGCTTCCCGTACCTCTTCCGGGGCGCGCTCGACGTGCGGGCGACGACGATCAACACGGCGATGAAGGTCGCGGCGGCGCATGCGCTCGCGGCATTGGCGCGCGAGCCGGTGACGGACGACGTGAAGGCCCTCTATCCGGGCGAGACGCTCGTCTTCGGCACGGACTACCTCATCCCGAAGCCGTTCGACCGCCGCCTCTTCGTCGAGGTCTCCTACGCTGTCGCCGAGGCGGCCGTGAAGTCGGGCGTCGCGCGGCTCGACGTCGATCTCGCGGACTACCGCCGTACACTGGAGGCGCGGCGCTGACAGGGGCCGTTAGAGCCATAGCCAATTGTTATCGAAAATGAACTGGCATAATTGACAGTTCTACGTTCCGCGTGGTATACTACGCGGCATGGAACTTCGGCATATCAGGTCTTTCGCCATGATCGCCCGCGAGGGGAACATCTCGCGCGCGGCGAAGAAGCTCGGCATCAGCCAGCCCGCGCTCTCGAAGCAGCTGGGCGAATTGGAGGCCGACCTCCGGCAGACGCTGTTCGCGCGCGGCGCGCGCGCCGTGAGGCTCACGGCGAAGGGCGAGGTCTTCCGCAAGCGGGCGGACGAGATCCTCTCGCTCATCGACTGCACGGTGCGCGAGGTGTCGTGCGCGGCCTCGAAGCTGTCGGGGCGCATCACGATCGGCGCGGCCGAGACGTTCGGCTTCGCGCTTGTCGCTTCCGCCTTGCGCGACCTGCAGCGGGAAAACCCCGCCGTCTCGTTCCAGCTCGTCTCCGGCAACGGCGAGGACCTTGCCGCGCGCGTGCAGAAGGGGACGCTGAATCTCGCCGTGCTGATCGGGCCGGGGCGGCTTGACGGCTGCGACACGCTCGCGCTCGGCGTCTACCATTCGCTCGGCCTCGTCCTGCCGAAGGACGATCCGCTCGCCCGGAAGAAGGGCATCGCGCCCGCCGACCTCTTGGGGCGTCCGCTCCTCTTACCGCGCCGCCTCCGGATGTCGTCCGAGATCGCGGGCTGGGCGGGCTACGACTATGCGCGGCTGAACGTCGTCGGCACGTTCAACCTGCTCTACAACGCCGCGCACGCCGTCGCGGAGGGCGTCGGGGCGGCCGTCTCGATCGACGGGCTCATCCCGGAGATGCTGGCGAAGCGGCTTGTGTTCCGTCCGTTCGAGCCGGAGATCTACAGCGAGACGTATCTTGCGTGGAAGGAGAACGCCGAACTCGCGCCGGCCGCCGCCGAACTCGTCCGCCTCTTGCGCGGGCGGGTGAAGGAATGCGCCGACATCGACGACTTCATTGAAAAGGAAAAGGATCGAAAGCGAGCGTCTTTAACCACGGATTGACACGGATTCGCACGGATTCCTGCCAATCCATGAAAATCCGTGTTCATTCGTGGACAATGCTGAACCAAAAAAGGAGAACAAACATGAACCGTAAGGAATTCATCGTCAAGTCAACCGCGTTCGCGGCGGCCAGCGTGTTCTTGCCGGCCTGTGCGGATGCGAAAACGAAACAGGAAGGAGGGGCGAAAATGCCCATGAAAGTAAAGAAGGACAAGGTTCTCGTCGTCTACTTCTCGCGCAGCGGCAACACGCGCTACGCGGCGGAGACGTTCGCGAAGACGTGCGGCGGCGCGAAGCTCGTCGAGATCAAGGCCGCGAAGCCGTATGCGCCGGACTACGGCGACTGCTGCGACGAGGCGAAGCCGGAGTGCCGGGCGGGGACGCTGCGGCCCATCCAGAAGATTGAAGGGCTGGACGTCGCGGCCTACGATGTCGTCCTTGTCGGCACGCCGAACTGGTGGGGCACGATGGCTCCGCCGGTGCGCACGTGGGTGAGCGAGAACGCGGCGGCGCTGAAGACGAAGACGGTCTGCCTCTTCCAGACGCACGGCGGCGGCGGGATGCAGAACTGCGCGCGCGACTTCGCCGCGCTCGTCGAGGGCGCGAACGTCCTGCCCGCCCAGGCGTACTACGGCACGACGGTCAAGATCCGCCCCGGCCTCAAGTCTTTCGTCACCGACCGCCTCGCGGTGGAGGGATGAGTCCCTGTGTCGGCACGGGTTTATAAACACAGAGCGGCCTGTTTTCAAACACAGAGCCGCTTCGCGGGGCAATGTGAGGGTCGCAGGAGGCTCGCTCCGCGCGTTTCGCGAACACTTCTTGCAATTCCATACGTGGAGGTTTTGAGAACTGGGGCTTCGCCCCAGACCCCATGAAGATGAAATGCGAGGGGGACGACCGGAACGAGCGAAGCGAATCTCTCGGTCTTCTCTGCTCGCCCGGCCGCAGGCCGCTCTGTGTTTGAATCAATAAAGAGTATAGTAAGCAAAATGAAGAAACTTCTGTTTGCAATCACACTGCTCATTGGAGGAACGGTCATGGCACTGACGGAAAAGGAAAGGACGCTCTGTGACGTTGCCGCCTGCACGGCGCGCGGCGACCTGAAGCGGCTGGAGGGCGCGTTCGAGACGGCCTACGTGTCCGGCTGGACGACGCGCGAACTGAAGGACGCCGCAACGCAGCTCTACGCCTACTGCGGCTTTCCCAAGGCATTGAACGCGCTCGGCGTTCTCTATAGGCTCGCGCCCGAAGCGGAGCGCGGCCCGGCGGCAGACAACCCGTCGCGCCCCGACGGCGACTCGCTCGCGCGCGGCACGGCGAACCAGACGAGGCTTTGCGGGCACGAGGTGGCGGGCCCGTTCTTCGACTGGTGTCCCGCGATCGGCGACTACCTGCGTGCGCACCTCTTCGGCGACATCTTCGGACGTGACGTCCTTGACTGGCGCACGCGCGAGATCGCGACCGTGTCCGCGCTCGCGGCGCTCGGCAACGTGAAGCCGCAGCTTGACGCGCACATCGGCGTTGCGAAGCACAACGGCGTGACGGATGCGGAGATCGCGGACATCCTCGCGGTCGCCTGCACGGAGGACACGGTCAGCCCCTTCCGAGCAGGGACGCCCAACACGCGCTTCCGGCAGTACTTCAGCGGACGCTCCTGGCTTGCCGCGCTCACGAAGCGCGAGAAGGAGACGGGCGTGCCGATCCACAACGTCACCTTCGAGCCAGGCTGCCGCAACAACTGGCATTCCCATACGGGCGGACAGATCCTCGTCTGCGTCGGCGGCGAGGGCTGGTACCAGGCGCGTGGCGAAAAGGCCGTGAAGATGGTGCCGGGTTCGGTCGTCGAGATTCCGGCGACCGTCGAGCACTGGCACGGCGCGGGACCGAAGACGTGGTTCAGCCATCTCGCCATCGAATGCCATCCCGACACGAACAAGAACACGTGGCTCGAACCCGTGTCCGACGCGGACTACGCGGAGGCGACAAAGGAGTAGGGCAATGACACGGATACGGAATGTCCTGCTGGCTCTTCTCGGATGCGCAGGCCTTGTCGGCTGGGGCGATGACGTACCGCTTCTGATTGCACGACAAGGCGTTTTCTCGTCGGGCGGAACGGTCACGGCACCCGTGTCCGGCGCTTATGATCCGGCAAAGAGCTGGACGGACTTGACGCGGCGCGGCAATACCGCGCACATCGACCATGCCAGCATCTTCTTCCAGATTCCGGCGGGGTCGAACCGTACGCCCATCGTGTACCTGCATGGATACGGACAGTCCCGCATCTGCTGGCAAACCACGCCGGACGGACGGGAAGGATGGTCCGACTACTTTCTGCGGCGAGGACATGCGGCGTTTCTCGTCGACCAGCCGCGTCGGGGTGCGGCGGGGGCAACGGCGACGATGACAACGGATGCCCTTGATGCAGAAGGTCAGAATTACAAGCCCGGTGATCAGGCTTGGTACACGCACTTCCGAATCGGGCGCGTCCTGCCCGAGCGGTATGAAGGATCGGCCTTCCCCGCCGGCACGGACGCGCTCAACCAGTTCCTTCGTCAGACGACGGTGAATACGGGCCGTTATATGGCGGCGATGCGACAGTCGTCGATCTGCCTCGTCTGGGCATCACGGGCAACAGCCACTTCATGTTTCAGGAAACGAACAACACCATCATTGCCGACCATCTCGAAAAGTGGCTGGTCGCACATAACCTATGAAAGGAGATGATATGAATAAAGCTCTAATTGGAGTCATCGCCTCGACTCTGGCAGTTGCCGCGCAGGCGGCAGAGCTCAAGCTCTGCGAGACGTGGGACAAGACCTTTCCGGAATCGGATCGCGTCGAGCATGCCAAGGCGACATTCCGCAACCGTTTCGGCATCACGCTCGCGGCGGATGTGTACAAGCCGAAAGACAAGGCGGGACGGTTTCCGGCCATTGCCGTTTCGGGTCCGTTTGGCGCGGTGAAGGAGCAGGCGAGCGGTCTTTACGCCCAGACGCTGGCCGAACGCGGATTCCTGACGATCGCATTCGATCCGTCGTTTACCGGCGAATCGGGCGGTACGCCGCGCAGCACGACATCCGTAGACCTCTGCACGGAGGACTTTTCGGCGGCCGTGGACTATCTGGTCTGCCGCGACGATGTTGATCCCGACCGAATCGGCATTTGCGGTATCTGCGGATGGGGCGGATTCGCCATCAACGCCGCCGCCATCGATGCGCGGATCAGGGCGACTGTGGCGGTGACGATGTACGACATGAATCGCGTCATGGCGAACGGGTATTTTGACGCGGCGGATTCCGCGTCTGCCCGGAATCTTCTGCGCCGGCGGTTCGGCGAACAGCGGACGGCCGATGCAAAGTCCGGAGTTGCGAAGCCGGCCGGCGGCGTTCCCGAAAAGCTGCCGGAAGACGCGCCGCAGTTCGCAAAGGACTATCAGGCGTACTACAAGACGCCGAGGGGATTCCATCCGCGTTCGCCCAATTCCACGGACGGCTATGGGGACGTCTCCCGGCTGGCGATTGCCAACTCGCCGATTCTTGCGTATGCGGATGAGATTGAAAGAGCCGTCATGGTCGTTCACGGTGAAAAGGCGCACAGCCGCTATTTCGGCGAAGCGGCGTTCAAGAAGCTGAAGGGCGACAACAAGGAACTCGTCATCGTGCCTGACGCAAGCCACTGCGACCTCTATGACGGCGGCGGCAAGAACGCCATCCCCTTTGACCGCATCGAGGCGTTCTACAGGCGGAACATGAAGTAATCTGGTTCAGATTCCAAAGGAGAAACGAACATGAACAACAAGAAGAAAGTGCTGATCATCTCATCCTCACTGCGTCCGAACTCGAATTCGCATGCGCTGTGCGAGCAGGTCGCGAAGGGCGTGGAGGCCGCCGGGGGCGAGGCGCAGCTCGTGCGGCTTCTCGGCAAGAAGCTCGGCTACTGCATGGGCTGCTACGCCTGCCAGAAGCTGCACCACTGCGTCCAGAAGGACGACGCGAACGACATCTGCCGCGCCATCTGCGAGGCGGACGCGGTCGTGTTCGGCACACCCGTCTACTACTTCACGATCTGCGCGCAGCTGAAGACGGTTCTCGACCGCTCCGTGCAGTTCTGGCCCGAGCCGAAGGGCAAGCCGTACTACGTCGTCGCGACGATGGCGGAGAATGCCCCGTTCGACAACGTCCTCGCGGCGATCCAGGGCTACATGGACTGCTTTGACGGCGCGCGAATCGCCGGCAGCGTCCTCGCGACGGAAGTCTACGAGCCGGGTGCGGTGAAGTCCACGAAGTTCATGCAGGAGGC
>DCMF01000050.1 GCA_002321305.1 Verrucomicrobia bacterium UBA1629
CGGCGGAGGTGCGGCAGCCGACGGGGGCCGCCTGCTCGTGACGTATGACTCGGCGAACGGCTACGCGCTCGCCTACCGCGTCTTCGGCGACGGCCGGTGGCTGGAGCGGGCGCGGCGGTGCTTCCGCAACTGCCTGGGGCTCTTCCGCGCGGACGGCTTCGGCACGGCGGCGTGGTACCTGCCGGTGACGGTGACGCTGACCGACGGGGAGGGCAACGACCTTTCCTATGCGATGCCCGCCGAGGGGCCGGACCCGTGGGACAACGACCAGTACATGGTGCTGTACGTCATGCTCTGCGCGCAGGAGCTGGTCGGGGAATGATGAGTTCGGGAGGTTCGGAAAGTTTGGGAGGTTTGGGAGGTCTGGCATCCGTGCGGACACGGGAAATGAGAACATGATGCGGAAAATTCTCAGGCGAGAGACTCTTGGGGAAAAGCGTCAGGGTTCGGTGGCTGGATTCACGTGACAGGGTTGGATGTCTGCAGTCGCCGGAGCAATTGGCTCGTCTGCGCGAATTTGCCATGGTGGAAAGTGCTGTTGCCTCCAATCGCACTGCGGCCTTCGATCGCCATGGCATCCGCCCAGCCCCCGTTTCCGGGGGGTTGCAAGGGACGGGGGAATAGTCTATAATCGCGCGCATGTTTGGTTGCAAGTTGAACAGGTGGGGGCGGCGGACGATTCGCGCCGCCGTGGGCGCATGGGCCGCAGGGGCCTCGGCCGCTGTCGCGTCGGCGGGGGCGCCGGCGTGGCCGGCGGTCACGAACGAGACACAGCCGTGGGTCTACAACTGGTGGATGGGCAGCGCGGTTGACGAGGCCGGGCTGGAGGCGCAGTGCCGCGCGCTCGCCGAACAGGGGTTTGGCGGCTTCCATGTCATCCCGATCTACGGCGCGAAGGGCCATGAGGCCGCGTTCAGGACCTTTCTGGACGAGTCGTGGATGAAGGCGTTCGCGGCGGCCGTCCGAATCGGCACGGCGCATGGCCTCGGCGTCGATCTGACGACGGGGAGCGGCTGGTGCTTCGGCGGGCCGCAGCTCGCGCGCGAGCAGGGCTGCTGGACGCTTGCGAAGACGAAGGACGGCCGGGCGCCGTGGGTCGAGCCCGTCCTGACGGGCCAGCAGGTCAAGCGGGCGGGCCCCGGCGGACGCGGCCCGATGATGGATCCCTACTCCGTCGAGGCGATGGCGGCGTTCCTGAAGCCGTTTACGGAAGCCTTCGACCGTCCGAGCGCGGCGAAGCCCCTGCGCCTCTACCACGACTCGTGGGAGTACTTCGGCGCGGGCTGGACGCCCGACTTCCCTCGTCTCTTCAGGGAGAAGCGCGGCTATGACCTGATGGAACACTGGGCGGCCTTCGCCGGGGGGCCGGGCGATGTCGAGACGCGGCGGCGCCTCAAGCACGACTACCGCGAGACGCTGTCCGACCTCGTTGTGGAGGACGTCTTCCCGAAGTGGGTGGACTGGTGCCATGCGCACGGCATCGAGACGCGCAACGAGGCGCACGGTTCCGTCGCGAACTGGCTCGACTTCTACGACCTCGCCGACTATCCCGAGACGGAGATGTACGGCTTCTTCGACCGCGACGTCCTCGTCTCGAAGTTCGCCTCGTCGTCCGCCCACCTCGGCGGCAAGGCATGGACGTCCGCCGAGTCCTGCACCTGGCTGAACGACCACTTCCGCGAGACGCCCCTCGACTACAAGCGGTTTCTCGACCGGCTGCTCCTCGCGGGCGTAAACAAGGTCTACTACCATGGCCTCTGCTACTCGCCGACCGACGCCGTGTGGCCCGGCTGGTGCTTCTACGCCTCGTCCGAGACGAATCCCCGCAACCCCCTCTGGCGCGACTTCGGCTACCTGAACGCCTACGTGACGCGCGTCCAGTCGATCTCGCGCGCGACGACGTGCGACGACGACCTGCTCGTCTACTGGCCGATCCACGACTTCTGGCGCAACCCCGAAGGCTTCGCGCTGCCGATGGACGTCCACAGGCGGGCGGCCTGGTTCGATGCGCTTCCCTTCGGGCGGATTGCGCGGACGCTCTTCGACGCGGGCGTCCAGTTCGACTACGTGTCCGACCGCCAGCTGGCGCGGCTGACGTTCGGACGCGGGGCGCATCGGCGGATTCTCGTGCCGGCGGCGAAGTCCCTGCCGCTCGCGACGGCGCGGCGGCTCTTCGCGCTGGCCGACGCGGGCTTCGAGATCGTCTTCGCGGAGTCATATCCGGACGAGACGCCGGGCTTCTTGAATCATGACGCGGAGACGCGCGAATTGCGGGAGCTGTTCGCGAAAGGGCATCCGCGTGTCTCGCGACGGGGGACGCTCGACCTCGCGCGGGGCCTGCGCGTCGAGCCGTTCGCCGCCGTGCGCACGCTCGCCGCGTGGCGACGGGCGGACGCGAACGGGCGCACCTGGTACTTCGTCGTCAACGGCGGCGCGGAACCTGTCGAGGAAGACCTGCGGGTGTCTGTCCCTTGCGGCGCGGCGTGGGAGATGGATCCGCTGACGGGCGCCGTGCGCGGCGCGCGGACGGCCGATGGGCGGGTGCGCGTGCGACTGGGTCCGTGGGGTTCGTCCGTCTACGTCGTCTCGGCGACGTCTGACCCGGCCTCGTCCGTCGCGCCGGAACGTCCGCTTGGCACGCGCATCGACCTCGCGGGCGACTGGACGCTGACACCCGTCTGCGGCGGGCCGCAGCTGCCGAAGCCCCGGACGATGCGCGCGCTCACGAGCTGGTCGCGCACGGAAACGGGTGCGGAAGAGCCGTTCTGCGGCACGATGCGCTACGAGACGCGCTTCGCCGCGCGTGCGGCTGGTTCGGCGGCGGTACTCGACCTCGGCGACGTGCGGCATTCGGCGCGCGTCTGGCTGAACGGACGTGACCTCGGCTGCCGGTTCATGCCGCCGTACCGCTTCGACGTGCCCGCCGGCGTACTGAAGGACACGAACGAACTGGTCGTCGACGTCACGAACACGGGCGCGAACCGTCTGCGCTGGAACGACCGGACGGGCGTGAAGTGGAAGTATTTCGAGGACGCGAACATGCGCTCTGTGGAGGGCACGTGCGGCGGCGTGGGGATTCTCGACGCGGCGACGTGGCCGCTGGAGGACGCCGGCCTCCTCGGTCCGGTCAGCTGTCAGCAGCCGTGAGGCAATCCTCTCTACCCCCCAATTTCTGGGGGGTTGTCGGTGGGGCGCGGGTGGGGTATAATCTCCGCCATCATGATTTTCAGATTGATTCCTCTTGCGTTCGCCCTCGCGTGGGGCGTTTCTTCGATTGCTCAACCGCTGAACGACGGCTGGACGGCGGATGGCGTGCCCGTCACGCTGCCGCATTGCTGGAACGTCGAAGACGGCACGGACGGCCAGACAGACCCGAAGGCCGACAACCACGACTCGGTCGCGGGCACGGGCTACGTGCGCCGGAAGGTCGTCTACCGCCGTGACCTGCCGCCGGCGACAAATGCCGACCTGAAGCGTTACCTGCGCGTCCACGCCGCGTCGATCCGCGCCGTCGTCAAGGTCGACGGACGCGAAATCGGCCGCCACGTCGGCGCGTTCACGGCCTTCACCTTCGCGTTGCCGTCGGACGGCAAGGCGCTGGAAATCGAAGTCGACAATTTCTTCGACCCCGACGTGCCGCCGATCGGCGGCGACTTCACGATGCACGGCGGCCTCTACCGGGGCGTCGAGCTGATCGAGGCCCCGCCGTCCCGCACGTTCGTCGCGGCGGACGGCCTCTTTGCCGACGAGCTGGCCGCGCCGACGGATCTGCCGCGCTACGAGTTCCGCGACGACGGCTTCTACGTGGACGGCAGGAAGACGTTCCTGCGCGGCGTCAACTACCACCAGGACCGCGAAGGCAAGGGCTGGGCGATCTCGGCCGAAGACGAGGAGGCGGACATCCGGCTCATCAAGGCGATGGGCGCGAACGCGATCCGCACGAGCCACTATCCGCGCAGCGAGCGCTTCTACGACCTCTGCGACAGGTACGGCCTCTACGTCTGGACGGAAGTGCCGCTCGTGGACGCGACGACGGACTCCGCCGCATTCCGCTCGAACACGCTGCACGTGGCGCGCGAAATGGTGCTTCAGCACCGCCGGCACAAGTGCATCGCGATGTGGGGGCTCTTCAACGAGCTGTATCTCAAGAAGATGCCCGACGGACAGGCCGAGCCGCTCGTGCGCGAGGTGAAGGAGCTGATCCGCGCGCTCGATCCGCGTCCGACGGTCGCGGCGAACTTCCGGCAGAAGCGGCTGGCGCTGAACGCGATTCCCGATGCGCTCGGCTTCAACCTCTATCCCGGCTGGTACAACGGCGAATCGTCCGAGCTGAACGAACGGATCGAGGCCTGCCGCACGCTCAACGGACGCACGACGGTCGCGGTGTCTGAATACGGCGGCGGCGGGTCTCTCGGACAGCTGATGCCTACGCCCGATTTCCGTCCCGAGGCGGGCGGCAAGTTCCATCCGGTCGACTACCAGCTCAAGCACCACGTCGCGAGCTGGTCGGCGATCAAGGCGAATCCGCGCATTTGGGGGGCGTTCGTCTGGCAGATGTTCGACTGCGGCAGCGACAACCGCCGCGAGGGCGCGCGCGACGGCATCAACGACAAGGGGCTTGTCGCCTTCGACCACAAGTCGCGGAAGCCCGCCTACGAGTTCTACCGGCGCGAGTGGAATCGACCGTCGTCCGCGCTTGAACGCATGACGGTCGTGGCGACGAACGATTTCCAAAAGGCGATTGACGCGGTTGCGGCGGCGGGCGGCGGCACGGTGCGCGTCCCGCCGGGCGACTACGTGACGGGCGGCGTGTGGCTCAGGAGCCATGTCACGTTGGAGCTGGCCGCCGGCGCGCGCCTCGTCTCGAACGGTGACCTTGCGACCTATGCCAACCGCCGCGCGCTGGTCTACGCCGAAGACGCCGAGGGCGTCGCGCTCGTCGGCAAGGGCGAGGTCTGCGGATCCGGCGAGAAGTTCCCCGCGCGCGACAACGCGCCGGACCGTCCGTTCGACGTCCTGTTCCGGAAGTGCCGCGACTTCCGCATCGAGGGCGTGAGGCTCACGGATTCGGCGGCGTGGACGTGCAGTCTCCGGGACTGCGTGCGCGGCGTCGTGCGCGGCGTGAAGATCTTCAGCCACGCCAACCTCAACAACGACGGGCTCGACATCGAGGCGAGCGACCTGCTCGTCGAGGACTGCGAAATCGACGCGGACGACGACGCGCTCTGCTTCAAGAGCAACAGTCCGCAGTTCGTCGGGCGCAACATCCGCGTCCGCAACTGCCGCCTCGCCTCCAACTGCAACGCGATCAAGTTCGGCACGGCCTCCTACGGCACGTGGCGCGACGTGGTGATCGAGGACTGCGACGTCCGTCCCTGCGCGGTCTCCCGCTGGCGGTCATGGCACGCGAAGAAGATTCCCGGCGGCGTGCCCGACGTGCCGCAGGGCCTGGGCGGCATCGTCCTCGAGGTCGTGGACGGCGGCGTGCTGGAAGACGTGACGGTGCGCGGCATCACGATCGCGGGCGTGCAGACGCCGATCGTCGTCCGCCTTGCGGAACGGCACGAGCCGCCGGCCGGCCGCGCGACGCGGCTGGAGAACGTCCTCATCGAGAACGTGACGGGCACGTGCCTGAGCCGCATCGCCTCGTCGATCACGGGCGTTCCGGGCGGGAAGCGTCCGCGCGGCCTCACGTTGCGGAACGTCGATCTCACGATGCCCGGCGGCGCGACGGAGGCGATGGCCTTCCGGCGGCCCGTGCGGCAGGTGGCGCGGTGCTACCCGGAGAACCGCATGTTCGGGCACATCCTGCCGGCGTGGGGCATCTACCTGCGTCATGCGGACGACGTGCGGCTGGAGAACGTGAACCTGCGCCTCGCGGCGGCCGATGCGCGTCCCGATGCCGTCATCGCCTCGGACGTCACGGGGCTTGTCGCGACGGGCTGCAATTTCACGCCGGCGATGCGCGCGGAGGAGCCGTCCGCGAAGCCCGTTGCCGCGCCGCCGTCGAAGCCCGCGTGGTCGAATCTGGAGATCCGCGTCACGAGCACGCTGGACGGCTCGCCACAGCCCGGCTACCTGTACGTGCCGCCGGCGGCGAAGGAGCGGAAGGTGCCGCTGTTCGTCGTGCTGCATTCGTGGAGCCTCGGCTATGACTTCACGCGCAATCCCGGCGAATTCGGCCTGTCGGAGAGCGTGAAGCGCGGCTGGGCGTTCTACTATCCGCATTTCCGGGGTCCGAACTCGAAGCCGGAGGCCTGCGGCAGCGACCTTGCCGTGCAGGACATCGTGGACGGCATCGCCTACGCGAAGGCGCACGCGAACATCGACCCCGACCGCATCTACCTCCTGGGCGGCAGCGGCGGCGGACACATGGCCCTGCTGATGGCGGGTCGCCACCCGGAGATCTGGGCGGGTGTCGTTGCGGCGTGTCCGATCAGCGACGTCGGCCGCTGGCACGCGGAGACGTCCGCGATGACGAACGGCAACGCGCGCTACGCGCGGATGCTGGAGACGGTCTGCGGCGGCGCGCCGGATGCCAAGCCGGACGAGTACCGCCACCGTTCGCCCATCACGTGGCTCGCGGCGGCGAAGGGCGTGCCGATCCAGGTCCAGACGGGCATCCACGACGGCCACCACGGCAACTCCGTGCCCGTCGGCCACGCCATCCGCGCGTTCAACTGCCTCGCGGACGACGCAGACCGCGTTTCGGACGCGACGATCGCGTTCATGGAGCGGACGGAGGCTGTGCCGGAGTTCGAGCGTTTTGTGGGGACAGACCCCTTCTATCCGGCGCCCGCGCGCGCAATCTACCTGCGGCGGCAGTCGGGGAACGCGCAGCTGACGGTCTTCAATGCCGGCCATGCCGGCAACTACGCGGCGGGCGTCTGGTGGCTCGCGCGCCAGCGGCGCGGACAGGCGGCCGACTGGACGCTCCCGTCCGCGCGCACGCCGCAGCCCCGCGCGGGCGTTCTCGACGTGACGCGGTAGCCTTCAGGCCGTATGAGGCTGTAACACAGAGCGGCCTTCGGCCGGGCGATGAGAGGCGACAGGAAGTTTTGCCGCACACTTGCCTGTGTGCTTCGTCGCACTCTTATTGATTCGGCGATGAAATATGGAGACTCTGTTTCCTTTGAGGCAAAGGGCTACCCGTATGGTGATGTATGGGTATGTATGGGAGTGCGTTTTTTAAAGGGGTTCTGCTTGGTCGGGATATGTGGAGATTCGCCTGCGTTCGGCGTTGCTATACGGAGTGTTATACGGCGCCTCGAAAGCGGGTCGTGGCTGGAAGCTTCGCGAGTTCGGCAACTTTCGTGCCTGATGTTGTTTGCTTTGTGCCCATAAATAAGGGAGTAAAACGACATCCTGCGTGTTCCGTTCCCTATTTATTGGGGTCAAACGGATGCGATGCGTCCCAACGTCCCCTAAAATAAGGGCTAACCGAAGAGTGTAAGAAAAAAATAAAAAAATTCACTTTTGGGGGTTGCGCGTTATAACGCGAATATGGTATAATGTCCCCGTCTTGAGGGACAATGGGCAGTTCCGAGAGGCAATGGCAAAACCGACAAAAACGAAAGGCAATGGCAATGAAGACAACGGCAAGGTTTTACGCGGTGGGGGTTCGACACAACCCACAGCTCGGCTCGTACCTCTACAAGCTGATAGTTGGAACGCGGAAGGACAACAAGTGTTCGATCAGCCTGAAGTTCACGGAATACGGATGCGCCCGCTCGATGAAGTTTG
>DCMF01000130.1 GCA_002321305.1 Verrucomicrobia bacterium UBA1629
CGGTCGCGCAAGGGGAAGTCCCTCACGGACGATCTGATCTGCCTCATACTTCTTCATGATGGCCCATCAGCACCAGATGACATGGATCGCCTTGCCGTTGCGTTCAATACGCTCGGTCTTGATCTTCTCGTCCCACGGCTTCGCGAGGTCGCGGTCGGCGACGACAAGCCAGCCCTCGCCCACGCCCAGCCGGTCCATGTAGGAGAGGATCTGCGAATAGGCCTTTTCGTGCGACTTCTCGTAGAACGCAAGCGTCTTCACCTCCACCGCATAGACCGCGCCGTGGAAATGGACGCCGAGGTCCAGCCGCTCGCTGCCGAGCGCCATCTCGCGCACGATCTGCCCCCCGCCGTTGACGACGCGCTGGAGGAACGCCTGCAGGACGAGGTGCGGATATGCTTCGCGGAAGTGGAACGGCACCATCGCCTCGCTCGCGTTCTCGCGCCAGAACTGCTGGAACGCCGCCATCAGCCCCGCCATGTCAAGCCCGTCCGCGCGCACCCACGGGTTCTCCGGCAGGCGGACGAGGATCTCGTCCTGCTTGCGGCGCGAGAGGTAGCGGCCGATCGTCTCGGCGTAGATCGGATTCGCCGGCTTCAGGACGCCCCGCTCGTCCACGAGCAGCCCCAGGTCGAGCGTATAGGAAATGTCGTCCGCCGGCACGTCTTCCGGCACCATCCCGCCGAGCATGACCTGCTCGACGATGGGCCGGACGCGCGGATCGGTCGCCCGCTCCATGAGCGAGTCGAGATGGGTTCCGCGCTCGCGGATGAGCTTCTCCTTCGCCTCGTCCATGTCTGCGCCCGTGATCGGCTTGGAATAGTCCTCGTGGTGGATCTTCTCCACGCACCAGCGCGCGAGCGCGTTGACGAGCCACGGCTGCCCACGCGAATAGTCGAAGGCCTTCCGCAGCGCCTCCTCCTCGAAGGTCTGCCCCGTCTCGTCCGTGTGCTGGCGGTAGAGCGCACGCAGCTCGGCCTCCGTGAAGAGGCGGAGCGTCATCGCCTCCGTGATGACGTTGAACGGACTCGCCTCGCCGACGGACGCGCCGTCGGGACGGACGCGCATCTTGTAGTCGCGGATGTTCCGCATGCCGATGAGGGCAATGGAAACCGGGAACGTCCCGGGGGCCGTGCAGGTGATCCGCCCGTTGCGGAGCTGGCGCAGGAACGAGACGAGCGTCGCCTCGGACAGGCAGTCCACCTCGTCGAAGAAGACGACCAAAGGCTTCTTCACGCATTCCGACAGGACGCACAGCGTCCGCTTGACGACGTTCGCGAGATCGACTTCGCCGACCATCTTCTTGAGGCCGGCGTCCGTCAGGCCGCCGAAGGCCCCGGAGGCGTCGCACTGAACGGCATCACGGATCTGCGCCGCGAGCTCCGGCACGCCGATGGCCGGATCGGTGAACATCTGCACGGACTCCAGTGTGCAGTAGAGCGCAACCGCGTCGCCCTTCGCGTTGATCTCGCTCGCCAGCGCCTGGAACGCGGTCGTCTTGCCGCACTGCCGCTGGGCGTGGACGACGAAATACTGATCCTTCCGGATGAGCGACGCGACCTCCGGCAACCGTTCCGTCGCCGGAAGCATGTAGTGCTTCGCCGGATTGCACGGCCCGCCGATGTTGAACCACCTTGCCATGTCAGCGCGCCTCCTTTACGGAACCGGGACTTCGGAGAGAATCTTGTCGATGACCTTGTCGGATGTCACGCCCTCGGCTTCCGCCTCGTAGGTGAGGAGGATGCGGTGGCGGAGGACATCGTGCACGACTTCCTTCACGTCCTGCGGTGTCGCGTAGGCGCGCCCATGCAGGAGCGCGTTGCCGCGCGCGGCGAGATTGAGCGCGAGCGTCGCGCGCGGCGAGGCCCCGTTCTGGATCATCTCATTCGTCTCGCGCGTCTTGAAGACGATGTCGAGGATGTAATCGCCGACCTTCTCGTCGCAGTAGACCTCCTTCAGCGTCGCGCGCAAGGTCGCGATGTCGTCCGGCGCGCACACCGTCTTCGCCTCCGGCGGCTGCGCGTTCTCGGCGAAGCGCTGCATGATGCGGCGCTCGTCCGCCTTCGACGGCGTCTCGACGAGGCACTTGAACATGAAGCGGTCGACCTGCGCCTCCGGGAGCGGATACGTCCCCTCCTGCTCGATCGGGTTCTGCGTCGCGAGGACGAGGAACGGCTGCGGCAGCCTGTACGTCTCGTCGCCGATCGTGACCTGTTTCTCCTGCATCGATTCGAGGAGCGCCGACTGCACCTTCGCCGGCGCGCGGTTGATCTCGTCCGCGAGGAGGAGGTTTGTGAAGACCGGTCCCTTCTTCGGCGTGAACACGCCCGTCTTCGGGGAGTAGATGAGCGTGCCAACCACGTCGGCCGGCAGCAGGTCCGGCGTGAAGGAGATGCGCTTGAAGTCGAGGCCGAGCGTCTTCGCGAGCGTGTTCACCGAGAGCGTCTTCGCGAGGCCGGGGACGCCCTCCAGCAGGATGTGGCCGCCCGTCGTCAGCGCGAGGATGAGCCGATCGACAAGCTTTTCCTGACCGACGATGACCTTCGCGACTTCTTCGCGGATCTTCGTGACGAGTTCGCCCTGCGCGGCGATGCGATTTGTGGCTTCCTTGAGGTCCATGTCTGTTCCTTTTTGTCTGTTGAAAATGTCAGTTTTCGCGTCCGCACAGGCGTTCCTGCGCAAACAGCGAAGATTATACCATATTTCAGGAGAACGAAACGGCTCATTCCGCACCACCGT
This sequence comes from Verrucomicrobia bacterium UBA1629, assembly GCA_002321305.1. Taxonomy (GTDB): domain Bacteria; phylum Verrucomicrobiota; class Kiritimatiellia; order RFP12; family UBA1067; genus UBA1067. Next base: position 2,740 of record DCMF01000130.1, read on the forward strand.
GACGGCATGTCAATTTTTGTGTCGATTGAGTCTGTCAACGCGACGAGACTCACTCGCAACACACCTACAAAACAGAAACAGCAGATATGCAAGAGTTTAAGAATTTTCCGCAGAGAGTTCTCATTTATGGTATAATGTGCGGCATCGGCGCTGAAAGCGCGAAAATCCTAAAGAAATCGGAACCTCACACGGATAGCAGGGATGCGCGACAAAACGGAATGCGCGACGGAGTACGCGCAACCGCGCAGCCCAGCGAAAGGAGAAAAGTCATGGCACGGACAGGCACGGCACGGAAGGCCTACGAGCACTCGGCGTACTG
>DCMF01000079.1:0-4939 GCA_002321305.1 Verrucomicrobia bacterium UBA1629
GGCGAAAACGGAGTTTTCGGCCTCGGCGGCGCGGGCGCACCCTCGGCCGCGCAGCGCGCGGTCTCGCGGCGGCGCTGTTTCGTGTTCGCGCGACAGCGCTCGTGTTCGAGACCGACTGTCGCCCAGAGAGCGGATTGCCTTTCATGCTGAAGCCCTGCTGGCGGGGCGACGTCCCCTTGACTTCGACTGCGATTTTTAGGATAATCCCGCACTCAAGAAGGGTCTCGTGGGGGCTTGGTGCGCCACAAGGGCCTTGAGGAAAAAGACAAGGAGAAGAAGAAAATGAAGAAGGCAGTTGTCAACGGCCAGGAGATCAGCGGCGAGGCCGTGCAGTTCGAGCTCGACCGCCTCGTGCGGTTCTACATGAGCCACGGCATGACGATGGACGAGGTGAAGAAGAACCTCCCGAAGCTGGAGGAGAAGGCGCTTGACCAGGCAATCGGCGCGAAGCTCCTGCTTGACCAGGCGGCGAAGCTCGACTTGCCCGTCTCGGCCGCCGACATCGACGCCGAGGTCGCGAAGGTCGTCGCGCAGGTCGGCGGAACCGAGAACTACCAGAAGGCCCTCGCGGCGCAGGGCATCACGGAGGAGCAGTTCCGCAAGGAGCTGGAGAAGGGCGCGAAGGTCAACAAGCTCGTCGAGCAGGCCTGCTCGTCCGTGGCCGATCCGACGGACGACGAGGTCGCCGCGTTCTACGCCGCGCACAAGGCCGAGTACGTCGCGCCGGAGCAGGTGCTGTGCCAGCACATCCTCGTCAAGGGCTCGGACGACGCGGCGCTCGACAAGATCAAGGACATCCGCGCGCGCATCGTGGACGGCAAGGCCGACTTCGCCGAGGAGGCGAAGAAGCACAGCGACTGTCCGTCCGGCCAGCAGGGCGGCTCGCTCGGCTGGTTCGGGCGCGGCATGATGGTGCCCGAGTTCGACAAGGTCGCCTTCGAGATGGCGAAGGGCGAGGTCTCGAACGTCGTGACGACGCAGTTCGGCTACCACATCATCTACAAGGCCGACCAGAAGGGCGGCGGGCAGCAGACGCTCGTGGACGTCCACGACCAGATCAGGGATCTTCTCCGCCACGAGGCGCGCGGCCGCGCAATGGACGCCTACGTCGCCGAGCTGCGCGACAAGGCGACGATCGAGTACAGGGACTGACCTCGTTCCCTGAAGCGAGGCGCCGAACTGCCGAGCCGCGCGGGCGGTAGATGATCCCGGAAAGGCCCGTAAGGAACGATGAGAAAATATGGTATAATGTCTGCCGCTTTCGCTGATTAGGCTTGAGTATGCGCTGCGCGGCAGTCAGGCCGAAGCGGCGTCTGCCGCAAGGCGTCAAAACGAAGGAGACAAGAAGCAGATGAAGAAGATGAACATGGTCATCGCCCAGTCGGGCGGCCCCTCGATGGTGATCAACGGCTCGCTCGTCGGCGCGCTCGTGTTCGCGAAGGCGGACGGCAAGGACAGGATCGGCAAGATCTACGGTGCGCGCCACGGCATCCAGGGCATCCTGTCGCGCGACTACATCGACCTCCGCAAGGTGCCGTTCCCGAAGCTGCGCGGCCTCCTCTTGACGCCGTCCTCGGCGCTCGGCAGCTGCCGCCTGAAGCCCACGGCGGACGACTGCCGCAAGATCTTCGAGGAGTTCAAGCGGCTCAACGTCGGCTACTTCTTCTACATCGGCGGCAACGACTCGGCGGACGCCGCGCGCATCGTCGGCGAGGAGGCCGAGAAGGAGGGCTATCCGCTCGTCGTCTACCACATCCCGAAGACGATCGACAACGACCTGCGCAGCTGCGACCACACGCCCGGCTTCGGCTCCGCCGCGCGCTTCGTCGCGACGGCCGTCCGGGGCGACGACCTCGACAACCGCGCGCTCGGCGGCGTCAAGATCGACGTCATCATGGGGCGCGACGCGGGCTTCCTCACGGCGGCGTCGGCCCTTGCGCGCGAGCGGCCGGACGACGGCCCGCACCTCATCTACCTGCCGGAAGTCCCGTTCGCGCTGGAGAAGTTCGCGAAGGACGTCCAGGCCGTCCTGAAGCGGCTCGGCCGCTGCGTCGTCGCCGTCTCGGAAGGCATTCGCGGCAAGGACGGGGTGCCGATCGGCGCGACGCTCGGCTCGGGCGAGAAGGACTCGCACGGCAACGTCCAGATGTCCGGCACGGGCGCGCTCGGCGACTACCTGGCGCGCGAGCTCAAGGCGCGCGCGGGCGTGAAGCGCGTCCGCGCCGACACGTTCGGCTACCTGCAGCGCTCGTTCCCCGGCGTGCAGAGCAAGACCGACCTCGACGAGGCGATGCGCGCGGGCGCGGCAGCGGTCATCGCGGCCCTGCGCGCGGCGGACGGCGAGGACGGCTACCCGAACAAGGGCACGATCGGCCTCGTGCGCGGCAAGGAGAAGAAGTACACGGTCTATTACGAGGTGCTGCCGGCGGCGGCCGCCGCGAAGTACACGCGGTCAGTCCCGGCGGCGTTCATCGCGAAAAACGGGCATGACGTGACGCCCGCGTTCCTCGCCTACGCGAAGCCCCTCGTCGGCGACCTGCCGCACTGCGAAGTCCTCTGATGGCGACCGAGGCCGAGTTCCTGGACCGCCTTTCGGACGTCCTGGAGACGCCCGTGACGCGGGCGACGCGCTTCCGCGACGTGGCGAACTGGTCATCGCTCATGGGCTTCGGCATCCTCGTCACGCTGGAGAACGACTTCGGCCGCCGGATGTCGGTGGACGAGTTCCTCACCTGTCACACGGTGGACGACCTGTGGAAATCCGTTCAGTAGGCGGCGTCCGCCTCGCCGGCATCGCCGCGTGCGTACCGTCGGGACAAGTCCCGAACGACCCGAAAGTCGCGGCGGCGACGGGCATTCCCGCCCGTCGCGTCGCGGCGGACGGCGTGTCGGGGTTCGACCTCTGCCTTGCGGCCGCGCGGCGCGTCCTGGCGGACACGGGGGCGCGTCCCGAGGAGTTCGGCGCGATTCTCGCCGTGTCCTTCACCCAGCTTCAGCGCATGCCGTCCCTCGCCGCGCAGGCGCAGGCGCGGCTCGGCTTCCCGAAGGACATCCTCGCGTTCGACGTCCTGCAGGCGTGCGCCGGCTGGGGCTACGGGCTCTACCTCGCGGCGCTGCTCGTGCGCGAGACGGGCAAGAAGGTCCTGCTGCTGGACGGCGACAAGCAGAGCGCGTTCTTGGACGCGAGTGATCCGGCGACATCGCCGCTCCTGTCCGACGGCGGCACGGCGACGGTGGTTGAGAGAGGAATGAGGGATGAGGGATGGGGGATGAGAAATGGGGAATGGGCGGACTGGAAGTTCGCGTTTCTGACGGACGGCGCGAAGGGCGACGCGCTGAGACTGGAGAAGGGCGGCACGATTCAGATGGACGGCTTCGGCGTCTTCCGCTTCGTCGCGACGGATGTCGTGAGGTTCCTGAAGGAGTTCATCGGCGAATGTGCGGCTGCGGAGACGGGCTTGCCGTCGGGGGGACATGAGGGGCACGAGAGACAAGAGGAACGTGCGGCCGATTTCTTCGTTCCCCATCAGCCGAACGTCTATTTGGTGCGGCAATTGGCGAAGGCCGTGGGTCTGGCGGATCGTGTGCTGGTCTCGGCGGATCGCTTCGGCAACCTGTCGAGCGCGTCCGTGCCGACGACGCTTGCGGCGCATGCTGAAAAGCTGGTCGCCGCCCGCGAGCCGCTTCGCGTCCTGGTCGCCGGCTTCGGCGGGGGACTCGCGATTTCCGCCGGACTCATCGGCCTGCCGCGCGACTGCAGGCTGTCGATCCAGATCTGCGAGAACGCCGCAGACGGCGGGGGGGCTTGTCCGTGAAGGTTCTTGTCCTCAACGGGTGGGCGGCGGGGCCTGAGACGTGGGCGCTCTGCGCGTTTCCGCATGACTGGGTCTTCAGCTATCTCGAACAGCTCGACGGGCTGCCCGAACGGGTGCTGGCGGACGCGGATGACGTTCTGCTCGTCGGGTTCTCGATGGGTGGCAACTCGGCGCTGCGCCTGATGCTCGCCGCGCCGGAAAAGGTGCGAGGTCTCGTTCTCGTCTCGACGTCGCCGTTCCTGATGGAAGACAAGTCCGCCGGCTGGAAGGGGCTGAGCGAACGCCGACTGGCCGCATTGCGCCTCGGCACGCAGCTCGTCTTCGGGAATGATCCGTCGCCACTCTATGCGGACGCCAACCTGAACCGCGGCCTCGACTACCTTCAGACGAGCGACCTGCGCGAGCCCCTGTGCGCGTTTGCGCGGTCGCCGCGCGGCGCACGTTTTGCACGGACGCCCGTCGCGGTTTTCCAGTCCGAGCGCGACGGCATCGTGCGCGCGGCGAACGCGGACTTTCTGCAGTCCGTCTTCCCGCAGGCGACGGTGACGCGCGTTCCGGGACATGAACACGTCCTGCCCGTGACAGTCCCGGAGCGGATTGACCGCGCTGTGGCGGCAATGCTGGAATGACGGTCATGCGCTATGTGGGACGGTTGGCCCCGAGTCCGACGGGGGCGCTTCATCTGGGGAATGTGCGCACGTTCATGGTCGCATGGCTGCGCGCGCGTTCGCAGGGCGGAAAGGTCGTCTTCCGCATGGAAGACCTCGACCATCCGAAGGACAAGCCCGGCGCGGCGGCGCAGGCGGTCGAGGACCTGAAGTGGCTGGGCTTCGACTGGGACGAGGAATACGTGCAGTCCGAACGCAAGCCCCTCTACCGAGCCGCGCTCGCGTTCCTGCGCAGTCAGTCGGTCGCGTCTGCGCACGATTCGATCCTTCGATCCTTCGACCATTCGATGATTTCCCCCTTGGTCTATCCCTGCGTCTGCTCGCGCCGTGACGTCGAGGCCGCGCAGTCGGCGCCGCACGCCGGCGAGCAGCTGCACTATCCCGGAACCTGTCGCGGACGGTTCGCGACGTGGGCCGACGCCTGCGCCGCCAAGACCTCCCAAACTTTCCGGACCT
>DCMF01000079.1:5009-38482 GCA_002321305.1 Verrucomicrobia bacterium UBA1629
CCAAACCTCCCAAACTTTCCGAACCTCCCCCTGCTGGCGCTTCCGCGTGTCCGAGGGCACGGTCGTGCGGTTCGTCGATGCCTTTGCCGGACCGTATGAGCAGGACGTCGCGGCGACGCTGGGCGACTTTCCGCTCGCGCGGGACGAGGGCGGCGCGGGCTACACGCTTGCGTGCGTGGTGGACGACCTCCTCATGGGTGTGACGGAAGTCGTGCGCGGCGACGACCTCCTGCCCGCGACGCCCGCGCAGATCCTTCTCGCCCAGGCCCTCGTGCCGTGGGTTCAGTCGAACAATCCCCCAACTCCCATCCCTCACCTCTCATCCCTCATCCCTCATCCCTCCTATCTCCACCTCCCCCTCGTCGTGGGGGCGGACGGCAAGCGGCTCGCGAAGCGGCACGGCGACACGCGCGTCGCGACGTTCCGTGCGGCGGGGCGAAGTCCGGAAGAGATACTGGGGGCATTGGCGGCGACGTGCGGCTGGGCGACGCCGGGCGAAAGAGTTTCCTTGCGCGACCTTCTGCCGCGCCTTGACCTGGCGGTTCTTCCGCACACGCCCGTTTGCGTGGACGGCCTATTCCATGGCTTGTAATCCCAATGAATGCGACTTTACATATGCTGTCCGTCCGTCGAGGCTTCCGCCGGGGCTTTCTGCCTTTCAGGACAGGCCGGGAAGACGTGGCGGGCGGGCGTGGGGTGGCATGAACTTTGCAAGCGACCTTTGGAGCGGAGATGACTATGAAGAGCGAACTTGAAGCGAAGTGGCGGGCCGAGCGGGAGCGGAAGGCGTTCCTGGCGTTGGCGGACGGGACGGTCTTTCACGGCGTGGCGTTCGGCGCGCGCGTGGATCGGTGCGGGGAAGTCGTCTTCAACACCGGCATGTGCGGGTATCAGGAAATCCTGACGGATCCCTCCTACGCGGGGCAGTTCGTCACCCTCACCGCCGCCGAAGTCGGCAATTACGGAGTCAACCCCGAGGACGTCGAGTCCCGGGGCCTTTTCCTTTCGGGGCTCGTGATCGGCGACCTGACCGAGCCGTCGAACTACCGCGCGACGCAGTCGCTGGACGCCTACCTCAAGGCGAACGGCGTGCCGGGCATCTACGGCGTCGACACGCGCGCGCTGACGATCCACCTGCGGGAACACGGCAACCAGAAGGCGTGGCTGTGTGGGGGAGAAGGTTTGGAAGGTTCGGGAGGTTTGGGAGGTTTGGGAGGTTCGGGAGGTTCGGGAGGTTTGGAGCGGGTTGCGGTCGAGAAGGCGCGGGCGTGGGAAGGGCTGGACGGACAGGACTACGCCAGCCGCGTGAGCTGCAAGGAGGCGTATGAGTTTGCGGCTGAAGGAACAAGGAAAAAGGAAGAGGGAAGAAGTTCGGTTGCTGAGGCGTCTTTGTCGTGTTGCCAAGACAGAGAAGAAGATGGCGGTTCCGCACTTCATCCTTCTTCCTTCATCCCTCTTCCTTCTCCCCACGTCGTCTGCTACGACTTCGGCGTGAAGACGAACATCCTGCGGGAGCTGGCCGCGTTCGCGCGCGTGACGGTCGTGCCGGCGCAGACGCCGGCGGCGGAGGTCTTGGCGATGAAGCCGGACGGCATCTTCCTCTCGAACGGCCCAGCCGACCCGGCGGCGGTCGGCTACGCGATCGAGAACATTCGCGAACTTCTTGGCCTCACCTCTCACCTCTCACCCCTCCCCCCTCACCCCTCACCCCTCATCCCCCTCATGGGCATCTGCCTTGGGCATCAGCTCCTGTCGCTCGCGTGCGGGGCGAAGACGGGGCGGCTGAAGTTCGGCCACCACGGGTGCAACCACCCCGTGAAGAACCTCGCGACGGGCAGGGTCGAGATCACGAGCCAGAACCACAACTTCGCGGTGCTGCCCGACTCGGTGCCGGACTGCCTGGAGGTCACGCACGTGAACCTCAACGACGGCTCCATCGAGGGCGTGCGGCACAAGACGCTGCCGGCGTTCTCCGTGCAGTACCATCCCGAGTCCTGTCCCGGTCCGCACGACTCGAAGTATCTTTTCGAGACGTTTCGGGCGATGATGCAAACGACACGAGGGACGCGAGCGTCATGAGGGACATGAGCGTTTCCAAACCTCCCAAACCTCCCAAACTTCCCAAACTTTCCAAACCTTCTCATCCATGAAAAAGCCAGTCAAATACGTCTTCATCACCGGCGGCGTCGTGAGTTCCCTCGGCAAGGGCATCACGTCCGCCTCCCTCGCGCTCCTCCTGAAGAGCCGGGGCTACAAGGTCTTCATGCAGAAGCTCGACCCGTACCTGAACGTCGATCCGGGCACGATGAGCCCCTACCAGCACGGCGAGGTGTTCGTGACGGACGACGGGGCGGAGACGGACCTCGACCTCGGCCACTACGAGCGCTTCGCGGGCGTGACCTGCTCGAAGGCGTCGAACTACACGTCGGGCCGCATCTACTCGGCGGTTCTCGCGCGGGAGCGCGCGGGCGGCTACCTCGGCGGCACGGTGCAGGTCGTGCCGCACGTCACGAACGAGATCAAGGACGCGATCAAGTCCGCCGGCGAGCATGACTGCGACATCGTCCTCTGCGAGATCGGCGGCGTGTCGGGCGACATCGAGTCGCTGCCGTTCCTGGAGGCGGCGCGCCAGTTCCGGTTTGAGCACGGCATGGACAACACGTGCTTCGTGCACCTCACGCTCGTCCCTTACCTGAAGGCGGCGGGCGAGCTGAAGACGAAGCCCTCGCAGCACTCCGTCGGCCAGCTCCGCGCGATCGGCATCATCCCCGACATCCTCGTCTGCCGCACGGAGATGACGATTCCGAAGGAGCATCTCGAGAAGCTCGCGCTCTTCTGCAACGTGCGCCCGGAGCGCGTCATCGAGGAGAAGGACGTGACGGACTCCGTCTACGCGATTCCGCGCGAGCTGCGCAAGCAGGGGCTGGACGAGGAGGTGCTGAAGCAGCTGCACCTCGACATCTGGCCGATCAAGCACACGGTGTGGGACACGCTCGTCAAGAAGGCGACGCAGCCGAAGAAGAGCTGCACGATCGCGCTCGTCGGCAAGTACATCGCGATCCGCGACGCCTACAAGTCCGTCCACGAGGCGCTGCACCACGCGGGCATGGCGCACGACTGCAAGGTGAACGTGAAGTGCATCGAGGCGGAGGAGCTGGAAGCGGAAGTCAGAAGGAACAAGGAAGAGGGAAGAAGTGCGGACTGCAAGCTGCTTGCGGGCGTGGACGGCATTCTCGTGCCGGGCGGCTTCGGCAGCCGCGGCGTGCCGGGCAAGTGCCTCGCGATCAGGTACGCGCGCGAACACAAGATCCCGTTCCTCGGCATCTGCCTCGGCATGCAGTGCACGGCGATCGAGTACGCGCGCGACGTCGTGGGCTGGGCGGACGCGAACTCGACGGAGTTCGACCCGAAGACGGCGCACCCGGTGATCGACCTCATGGAGGCGCAGAAGGGCGTCACGCAGAAGGGCGGCACGATGCGCCTCGGCGCGTATCCGTGCGTCGTCCGAAAGGGGACGCTCGCGGCGAAGCTTTACGCGCCCGCCTACGGCGAGAAGGGCAAGGCGGACTTCACGATCTCCGAACGCCACCGCCACCGCTACGAGCTCGGCTACGACACGGAGGGGCGCAAGGCGCTGGAGGCGGCGGGGCTGAAGGTGTCCGGCACGTCGCCGGACGGCAAGCTCGTCGAGATCGTCGAGCTGCCGGACCATCCGTATTTCATCGCGGGCCAGTTCCACCCGGAGTTCAAGTCGCGCCCGACCGCGCCGCATCCGCTCTTCGACGGACTCGTCACGGCGGCGCTGAAGCTGAAGAAAGACCAGAAGAAGTAAAGGAGGACATCCCATGTGCGGCATCGTCGGATTTTCCAGTCACACGCAGAGCGCGTGCCGTCCGCTCGTCAACGGCCTGCGCCGGCTCGAATACCGGGGCTACGATTCGGCGGGCGTCGCCCTGGAGTCGGCGGACGACCTGCGCGTCTTCAAGCGGACGGGCAAGGTCGCCGAACTCGACCGGCTCCTCGCGCAGAAGCTGCCGGAGGCCGAGCGCGGCAAGTACACGCTGGGCATCGCCCACACGCGCTGGGCGACGCACGGGCTGCCGACGGAGGCGAACGCGCATCCGCAGGTCGCGGACGGCGGGCGGCTCGCGCTCGTCCACAACGGCATCATCGAGAACTACGCCGCCCTGCGCGCCAAGCTGGAGAAGCGCGGCTGCGTCTTCGTCTCGCAGACGGACACCGAGGTGCTGGCGCACCTGATCGCGACGTTCGACACGGGCGACTTCATGGCGGCCGTCTCGCAGGCGCTGAAGCAGGTGGAGGGCACCTACGGCCTCGCCGTCATCTCCCTGCGCCATCCGGGCGAGATGATCGTCGCGCGCAAGGGCTCGCCGCTCGTGATCGGCGTCGGCGAAGGCTCGACCGTCGTCGCGAGCGACGTCTCGGCCATCGTCTCCTACACGCGGCAGGTCATCTACCTCGACGACGGCGACATCGCCCGCATCACGCCGGAGGGGGCTGACGTCTTCACGCTCGACAACGCGCCCGTCTCGCGCGACGTCCAGGTGGTCGACTGGGACGCCGACGCGGCGGAGAAGGGCGGCTACGCCCACTTCATGCTCAAGGAGATCTTCGAGCAGCCGGAGGCCCTGCGCAACACGATTCGCGGACGCCTCGACCGGCAGGGCGGGACGGCCGTCCTCGCGGGCCTCAACCTGCCGCCGCGCGAGCTCGCGACGATCCGCCGCGCCGTCATCATCGGCTGCGGGACGTCGCTTCACGCGGGCATGGTCGGCAAGTACCTCTTCGAGTCGCTCGCGGACCTTCCGACGAGCGCCGAGCAGGCGGCGGAGTTCCGCTACTGCAACCCGATCATCGGGCCGAACGACTGGGCGATCGCGCTCTCCCAGTCGGGCGAGACGGCGGACACGCTCGCGGCCGTGCGCGAGTCGATCGGCAAGGGCGCGCTCGTCTCGGCCGTCTGCAACGTCGTCGGCTCGACGATCGCGCGCGAGGCGGGGCGCGGCGTCTACCTGCACGCGGGGCCGGAGATCTCCGTCGCCTCGACGAAGGCGTTCACGGCGCAGGTCGTCGTCCTCCTCATGATGGCGCTGAAGCTCGGCCGCACGCGGCGGCTCTCGCGCGAGGAGGGGCTGGGCCTCTGCGCGGAGATCGCCGCGCTGCCGGATCTCGTCGCCGAGGTGCTGAAGGAGAGCGACCGCATCGCCGCCGTCGCGGCGAAGTACGCGCAGGCGGACGACATGTTCTTCCTCGGGCGCGGCATCCTCTATCCGACGGCGCTCGAGGGCGCGCTCAAGATGAAGGAGATCTCGTATGTCCACGCCGAGGGCTACCAGGCGGCCGAGCTCAAGCACGGGCCGATCGCGCTCCTCGGACGCGAGACGCCGGTCGTGGCGCTGCTGAACGACATCCCCGGCAAGGAGAAGACGCTTGGCAACGTGCAGGAGTGCCGCGCGCGGCAGGCGCCGGTCATCGGCGTCGTGACGCAGGGCGACGACGACGCGGCGGCCCCCTGCGACGACGTGCTGCGCGTGCCCCGCACGAGCGCGGCGTGCGCGCCGGTCGTCACGGCGGTCGCCCTGCAGCTCCTGGCCTATCACGTGGCGCGGATCCGCGGCTGCGAGATCGACCAGCCGCGCAACCTCGCGAAGTCCGTCACCGTGGAGTGAGGCCTCGGCGACGGCGCGTCGCGTGGTTTTATGGTATAATTCCAGGAACGGAACTCGAATCACGTCCAACGTGAAACCAGAAAGGAACACCACAACATGGTCAATCGCATCATCCTGAACGAAACCTCGTACCACGGCGCGGGCGCCGTGCAGTCCATCGTCCCCGAACTCGCCCAGCGCGGGCTCAAGAAGCCGATCGTCTTCTCCGACCCCGACCTCATCAAGTTCGGCGTCACGAAGAAGGTGACCGACCTTCTCGACGCGGCGAAGGTCGCCTACGAGGTCTATTCGGAGATCAAGCCGAACCCGACGATCCAGAACGTGAAGGACGGCGTCAAGGCCGCGAAGAAGGCGAAGGCCGACTGCATCATCGCGATCGGCGGCGGCAGCTCGATGGACACGGCGAAGGCCGTCGGCATCATCCGCACGAACCCGGCGTTCGCGGACGTCCGCAGTCTGGAGGGCGTCGCCCCGACGAAGAAGCCCTCGCTCCCGATCCTCGCCGTCCCGACGACGGCCGGCACGGCGGCGGAAGTGACGATCAACTACGTCATCACCGACGTCGAGAAGAAGCGCAAGTTCGTCTGCGTCGACCCGCATGACATCCCGGTCGTCGCGTTCGTCGATCCCGACATGATGAGCTCGATGCCGAAGGGCCTCACGGCCTTCACGGGCATGGACGCGCTCACGCACGCGATCGAGGGCCTGATCACGAAGGCGGCGTGCCCGATGACGGACATGATGCACTTGGAGGCGATCCGCCTCATCTCGGCCTCGCTGCGCGACGCGGTCGCGAACAAGCCGGCCGGCCGCGCGGGCATGGCGCTCGGCCAGTACATCGCGGGCATGGGCTTCTCGAACGTCGGCCTCGGCATCGACCACTCGATGGCGCACGGGCTCTCCGCGCTCTACGACATGCCGCACGGCAAGGCGTGCGCGATCCTGCTGCCGACGGCGATGAAGTTCAACGCGCCGAAGACGGGCGACAAGTACCGCAAGATCGCGGTCGCGATGGGCGTGAAGGGTGCGGACAAGATGCCGCTCGCGAAGGCGCGTCAGGCGGCGATCGCGGCGGTCGAGAAGCTCTCGAAGGACGTCGGCATCCCGGCGGACCTGAAGGGCGTCCTCAAGAAGGAAGACGTCAAGTTCCTCGCCGAGTCGGCCTATGCCGACGCCTGCCGTCCGGGCAACCCCCGCGACCTCACGGTCAAGGACATCGAGAAGCTCTACCTGGGGCTGGCCTGAATGACCGTCGCCGAACTGAACCGGCGTTTCGGCGCGCCCGGGCGGATCGTCTTCCGCACGGGCTTCGCCGGCTACCCGGACGTCGTCCTTGCGAACAGGTACGGCTCGGCGGAGGTTGCGCTTCTCGGCGCGAACGCGCTCGCGTACCGTCCGACGGGGCATGGCCCCGTCCTCTTCCGTCCGGCGAAGGCGGATGCGGACTACAACCGCGGCGACAAGTTCCACGGCGGCGTGCCCGTCTGCTGGCCTCAGTTCGGCAACCGCTTCTCGAAGGACCTGCCGGGCCACGGCTTCGCGTCCGTGATGGTCTTCGAGGTGCGCGGCACGGAGTATTCCGAGGACATCACGGAAGTGACGCTCGGCCTGAAGTCCGACCTCGTGACGAGGAAGCTCTGGCCGCACGACTTCGACCTGGAGGTCAAGGTGTCCGTCTCGATGAAGCTCAACCTCACGCTGACGACGACGAACACGGGCGACGCGCCGTTCGCCTTCAGCTGCGGCTTCCATCCGTATTTCGCCGTGCGCAGCCGCGACGACGTGACCGTGAAGGGGCTGGACGCCTGTCCGTTCACGGACGGCACGACGCCGGACCTGAAGCGGGGCGTGTGGACAGGCGACCTGAAGCTCGACTTCGCGCCCGACCACATCTTCGAGCTGCCGCCGACGCCGAAGCACGCCTGCGCGGTTCTCGACGCGGGGCTGAAGCGCGCGATCGCCGTCGCGTCGGGCGGCAACGACCGCACGGTCGTCTGGAATCCGGGACCGGGGGCGACGCTTGCCGACCTCGCGGCGGACGACTGGAAGAGGTTCGTCTGCGTCGAGCCCGTGTCGGACTGGCCGGGCGGGCGGACGCTCGCGCCGGGCGAGCGGCACGTCCTCTCCGCCGCGATCCAGGCGCATCTGGACGATTCAGCCGCAGTTCTTCTTCCGCCACGCGCGCATTGAGAGACCCGTGCGCGCCTTGAAAAAGCGCTTGAGGAACGAAGACGCGGAATAGCCGCACAGGTCGGCGATGGACTCGATCTGCTGGTGCGGGTTCTTGAGAAGCTGCAACGCCTCGTCGAACCGGCGTTCTTGGATTTCGGCGAGAATCGAGTGCCCGACGGCCTCCTTGAAGCGCAAGGTCGCGAACCGCCGCGAGTAGCCCATGGCGGCGGCCACGTCGTCGATCGAGATGCCGTGCCGACAGGCGTTGCGGCGGATGTATTCAAGGGCGCGGAAGACGCGCTGATTGCGCTTTTTCAGGATGAGGGTGGAGCCTCGACGGACGAGGCGAAGCGCACCATAGACGTGGACCGGGTCCGGGACGCGCGGGGGACGCCCCCGCCGATGGCGGTCGATTTCGTCCGCGAGCAGCCGCGCGAGCTCGTAGCCGGCGCCCTCGAAGTCGGGTTCGGCGCTCGTGAGGCCCGGCGTGACGGACTCGGCGTACATCTCGTCGTTGTCGATGCCGGCGACGGCGACGTCGTTCGGGACGTCGAGGCCGAGCGCGGAGGCGACCGGCCAGATCTCGACGGCGCAGCGGTCGTTCGCCGCGAGGATGCCGCACGGCTTCGGCAGCGCGGCGAGGTCGGCCGCGAGGCTCTTCCGCCGGAGGACGGACATCCGATGGCCGGCGGCGGCGCAGAGGCGGCGGAACTCGTCCTCGCGCTCGCGGTCCCAGAAGTAGCCGCGCTCCAGTCCGAAGAAGGCGTAGGACGCCCGGTTGAGCTGGAGGAGCTCGCCGCCCGCGAGACGCGCCTCGGCGGCGGAGTCGTGCACGAGGCGCGGATGTCGGCAGGGCGCGCGCGTCTCTCGCTGGTCGAGATAGACGACCGGGAGGTCTCCGAAGATCCGGTCGGGCGCACCGCCCTGCGCGAGGGCGCGGTCGACGAGGCAGCCGACCGGACGCCAGTGCGCGAGGGCGCGGCGGATGTCGCCGGGCGTCGCGTAGTTGTCCACGACCTGCACGAACCAGTTGTGCTCCTGGGCGAAGCGGTAGGCGCCTTTCAGCTTGAGTCGCCAGCTCTTGGCGAAGGTGGATTGAAAGAAGAGTACGATCTCCATGTCGGATATTGTACCAAAAAAACGCGCGGTCGGCTCAAGCCCCCCCCCTTGCCCGTCGTCGGCGGTTTTTGCTATAATACGCGCTCATTCGTCGTCGGGGGCTAACCGGCGGCGACAGGTAAACTGCGGACAAAACCCTGGACAAGGGGCACAAATCCGCGCAAAAGAAGAAAGAAAAGAAAAAGATGCAGAAGAGCTATCGTGCTCCGAACCCGGGCGACAACCGCGCGTGGTTCCTCATCGACGCGAAGGACCAGCCGCTCGGCCGCCTCGCCGTCGTCATCGCCAACAAGCTCCGTGCGAAGGATCTGCCGACGTTCGATCCTTCCGTCGATGCGGGCGCGTTCGTCATCGTGACGAATGCCGCGCTCGTCAAGCTCACGGGCAAGAAGGAGGAGCAGAAGGAATACCAGCGCTACTCCGGCTACCGGAACGGCCTGAAGCGCTTCACGGCCGCCGAGATGCGCGCGAAGCATCCCGACCGCATGATCAAGGAAGCCGTCTGGGGCATGCTCCCGAAGAACAACATCGCGCGCAAGATGATGACGCGCGTGAAGGTCTTCGCGGGCGCCGAACACGACCACGCCGCGCAGAAGCCGGTTGAAATCAAGCTCTAAGGGGAGAATCTGAAAATGGCTACCAAGAAGGCAATTTCCGCCGGAACCGGCCGTCGCAAGACCGCTACCGCCCGCGTGAACCTCGTCGAGGGCTCGGGCAACTGGACGGTGAACGGCGAGGAGCTCGCGAAGTACATCCCGTCCGAGGCGCTGCGCGACTACCTCAAGCAGCCCGTCGCGATCTCCGGCTATGACATGGAGAAGGTCGATGTCGTGTGCTACGCCAAGGGCGGCGGCATCTCCGGCCAGGCGGGCGCGATCCGCCACGGTCTCGCCCGCGCGCTTGTCGCGGCCGACGAGACGACGCGTGCCGCGCTCAAGAAGGCCGGCTGCATGACGCGCGACAGCCGCATGAAGGAACGTAAGAAACCCGGTCAGCCCGGCGCTCGCAAGCGCTTCCAGTTCTCGAAGCGCTAAACGCGAAAAACGGAACGGCGGCGCGTTCGCCGCCGTTTTCGTTTTGTTCAGAAGGTTTGGAAAGTTTGGGAGGTTTGGAAGGCTTGGGAAGTTGGGAAAGTCTGGAAAGTTCGCTCTCCTGTCCCTCGCGACGCGCGCGTCCCTCTTGTCGGAGGCTTCCAACGCTTAGAAGGTATCGAATATGGCATTTGGATTTCTGAAGAAGATCGCCGCCGCACTGACGGGCCAGAAGCCGCAGGCGAAGTCGGCGAAGCCCGGCAGCGGCAATGGCGGAAACGGCGGCGGCAACGGCAAGAGGCGCCGTCGCGGCGGCCGGGGTCGCGGGAAGGGCGGCGAGGGCGCGAGCCGTCCCGCCGAACAGGAGAAGGGCGCGTCGCAGAAGCCCGCGCCGAAGGCGGACCGGGCGAACGCGAAGGCGCGTCCCGCGCAGCCGAAGCCGGCGTCTCCGAAGCCCGCGCGCGGCGAGCGTCGCGGCGAACGCGGCGGAGACCGTGGCGGTCGCGGGGGGCGCGGCGGGCGTCGCGGCCCGGCGCCGGTCAACACGGCGGCGGACGAGATGCGCCCCGGCGGCGAGGTCAGCGCGGAGGAGCTGGCCGCGCGCAAGGCCGCGCACGCGGCGTGGTCGATGGACTCCTTTGCCGTCGAGCCGATGGAGGGCAAGAAGCGCTTCCACGACTTCGACCTGCCGAGCGAGGTCATGCACGGCATCGCCGACCTCGGCTTCAAGTACTGCACCGAGATCCAGGCCCTGAGCCTGGAGCAGGCGCTCGCCGGCAAGAACATCGCCGGCAAGGCGCAGACCGGCTCGGGCAAGACGGCGGCGTTCCTCGTCGCGATCCTGACGCGCTACCTGCGCAGCCCGGAGAACCGCGCGAAGGACGGCGGCGCGCCGCGTGCGCTCGTCATCGCGCCGACGCGCGAGCTCGTCATCCAGATCTGCAAGGACGCGGACGCGATCGGCAAGTACACGGGGCTCCGCTCGCTCGCCATCTACGGCGGCATGGACTACGACCGCCAGCGGCATGAGGTGCTGTCCGCGCCGGTCGACCTGCTCGTCGCGACGCCGGGGCGGCTGCTCGACTTCACGAAGAGCCGCGTCATCAACCTCTCGCACGTCGACACGCTCGTCATCGACGAGGCCGACCGCATGCTCGACATGGGCTTCATCCCGGACGTGCGGCGCATCATGAGCTACCTGCCGCCGAAGAACCGGCGCACGACGATGCTCTACTCGGCGACGCTGAACGAGACGGTGATGCGGCTCGCGATGAACTGGATGGAGGCGCCCTACAAGGCCGAGGTCGAGAGCGAGACGAACGCGACCGACACGGTCAAGCAGGTCGTCTACGTCATTCAGGCGAAGGACAAGTTCACCGTCCTCTTCAACCACATCGCGCTGCATCCCGACGCGCGCACGATCGTCTTCTGCAACCGCAAGTCGACGACGGAGGACGTCTACGCCTCGCTGAAGGTGCGCGGCGTGTCCGTCGAGATGCTGTCGGGCGACGTGAACCAGAACAAGCGCCTGAAGGTGCTGGACGCCTTCCGCGACGGCGAGGTCAAGATCGTGGTCGCGACGGACGTCGCGGGGCGCGGCATCGACGTGAAGGGGCTGGAGTACGTCATCAACTTCGACTTCCCCTACGAGGCCGAGGACTACGTGCACCGCATCGGCCGCACGGGCCGCGCGGGCTCGACGGGCATCGCGATCTCGTTTGCGGACGAGTTCGAGAGCTGCCAGATCCCGGAGATCGAGGCCTACATCAAGGAAGAGCTCAAGTGCACGGTGATCGGGCCGGACGATCCGCTCCTGAAGCCGATCCCGCCCCGCCACACGAAGCTCGGCGCGATCGACGCGGACGCGAAGGCGGCGGTCGATGCGCGCGAGGCCGCCGGCGAGGAGGAGAAGGCCGCCGCCGCCGCGCTCGTCGGCGCGAACGCCGTGACGGGCACGGGCGCGCCGGCGTTCCTGAAGACGGACGCGCCGCAGCGCGAGCTGCCGAAGTTCGAGCACGCGCTCGATCCCGCGAAGCCCGCGCCGGACGAGTCGAACGTCTACGCGCAGCCGGTCGAGCAGAAGGCCAAGACCGAAGAGTGGAAGATGTGAGGACGACGCCATGACCCATCCCGCGAAAGAGATCCATCAGGCGCTCTGGGGCTACGAGGAGTGGCTCGTCAACACGCCGCGCATCCTCGTCAAGCGCATTGTCGCGAACGACCGCCTGAGCGTCCAGGTGCATCCGAACGACGTCACGGCGAAGACCGTCGGCGGCGACCCGAAGACGGAGATGTGGTGCGTCCTCAAGGCCGGCCCGATCTTCGCGGGCGTGAAGCCGGGGACGACGGCGGCGGACGTCGAGCGGGCCGTGAAGGACGGCTCGTTCGAGGACATCCTCGTGCGCCATGACGCGAAAGTCGGCGAGTGCTACTTCATCCCCGGCGGGCTCGTCCACGCGATCGGCGAGGGCACGAGCGTCTACGAGGTGCAGCAGCCGAGCACGACGACGTTCCGCCTCTACGACTGGGGGCGCGTCGGGGCGGACGGCCAGCCGCGACAGCTGCACGTCAAGGAGGCGCTGGCGGCGATGGATCTTTCGCTGCCGCCGCCCGTGCCGACCGAGATGGTGGACTGTCCCTACTTCACCTTCCGCAAGGTCCCGGCCGGCGAGCTGCCCGCCGTGCCGGCGGCGCGCGTCGTCCACGTGCCGTCGACCGGCGAGACGGTCGTCCTGGAGCCGGGCGAGGGCATGGCCCTTTCGGCCCCCGCCTTCGTCTCGTCGATTCCATGAACGAGCTGACGATCGCCGAGCTGAAGGACGAGATCCGCAGGGGCGCGCGCTGCATCCTGCAGGTGCGCCACGCCGAGCGTCCGAAGATGGACCCGAACGACCCCAGCTTCGGCGACGGGCTGCACCTGACGCGCGAGGGCGTGCGGACGGCGCGGATTCTGGGCGAGCGGCTGGCGGAATTCAAGGACGAGGTCGCGTTCTGCTCGAGTCCGCTCACGCGGACGCGCGAGACGGCCGCCGGCATCGCCGTCGGCATGGGCCTTTCGGACGCGGCGATCCCGACGGCCGGCTGCCTCGGCAACGACTCCTTCTTCTACGAGGATCCGCTGGAGGTGCTGAAGACCTTCAACACGATGGAGTTCTTCAAGGCGTGCTTCGCGTATTTCGAGAAGGGACGGATTCCGGGGTTCAAGGACATCCACGCGGCGGCGGACGCCTGCGAGCGGTGGCTGTTCGAGCAGGCCGGGAACCGTCGCCTGTTCGTTGCCGTCACGCATGACTGCTACATCGCGGCGTTCCTTTCCGCGCGCGGGGCCTACGGGCCGTTTTCGCGCAGGAACTGGCCGCGCTTCCTCGACGGCGCGGCGATTCTCGTCTATCCGGACGGCTCGCGCCGCTACGCGCTCGTCCGGTCGGGCCTGTCCTGCGGCATCTGCGGCGTCCGCCCCGTGCGGGCCGTCGTCTTCGACTTCGGCGGCGTCATGACGAAGACCACGATGCCGGAGCGCGTCCGCGCGTGCGTGGCCGCGTACGGCATCGACTGGAAGACGCTGGCGTCCGGCTTCGCGCGCTACCGGCGGCTGATGGACGGCGGCTTCATCACGCTGGAGCAGATGTACGACCTCATCTGGGCGGATGCTGACATCGAGCTGACGGACGAGGCGAAGGCGCGCATCCTCGAAGAGGACTACGCGAGCTTTCTGGAGGGCTACCGCAACGAGCGGACGCTCGCGTGGATGAGGGCGCTGAAGGGGAAGGGCTTCAAGATCGGCATCCTCACGAACATGCCGCCCGCGTTTGCGCCGCGCTTCCGAAAGGTCTTTGCGGACTTCATTGCGCTGGCGGACGCGATGGTCATCTCCGGCGAAGAGCACATGTTCAAGCCGCAGAAGCGCATCTACGACCTCCTGAAGGCGCGCATCGGCCTGTACGCGGACGAGCTCTGCTTCATCGACGACGTGGAGGCGAACTGCGACGGCGCGCGGCGGTGCGGCTGGCAGGCGATCCGCTTCGAGTCGAACGAGCAGGTCGAGCGCGACTTCGCCGCGCGCTACGCCTGAAGCGGAGGCGGCGGTGCGCAATCTCCTGATCGTCGCCGAGCAGGTCGCGGTGCTGTTCGTCCTCATGGGCGTCGGCGCGGCCCTGCGCAAGGCGAAGCTGGTGGACGGGCGGGGCATCGAAGGCATCGTGAACCTGCTCGTCCTTGTCGTCACGCCCTGCCTCATCGTCGACAGCTTTCAGCGTCCGTTCGACCCGTCGATGCTGGCGAGTCTCGGCCTCGCGTTCCTGATCGCCGTCCTTGGCCATGCCGTGGCGATTGCGCTGGCCGTGCGCGTGGTGCGTCAGCGCGCGGCGGACGTGCGCAAGCCGCTGCTGCTGGCGGCGGTCTTCTCGAACGCCGGGTTCATGGGCATTCCGCTCGAACAGGCGATTCTCGGCGAGACGGGCGTCTTCTTCGGCGTCGTCTACGTCATCGTCTTCAACCTCTTCATGTGGAGCTGGGGCGTCCGTGTGATGGCGGACGGCGGCGGCACGGCGGCTCGCTGGAAGATGGCGGCGAATCCGGGGACGGTCGGCATTGCGCTGGGGCTGCCGCTGTTTCTCTTTTCCGTCCGGCTGCCGCCGTTCCTCGGCGCGGCCGTCCACCACGTCGCGAACCTGAACACGCCGCTGGCGATGATCGTCATCGGCCATGCGCTCGCCGGTGCGCGGCTTGGCCGCGTCGCGCGTCTCCCGGCGGCGCACGCGGCCGTGCTTTTCCGTCTCGTCGCCTATCCGCTCCTGATGATCGCGGCACTCTGTCCGTTTCGGAACCTGCTCGACCGGCGGATGATGCTGGCGATCGTGATTGCCGCGTCCGCACCGGTTGCGGCGATGGTCTCGATGTTCGCGGTCAAGTTCGGGCGCGACGTCGATGCGTCCGTCGCCGTCGTCTGCGGCTCGACGGTCTTGAGCGTCCTGACCCTGCCGCCCGTCATTGCCCTTGCCCTCTCCGTTCTCGGATAGAAATGGACTGATATGGACATATGCGTCGAATGACACAGGAAAATATTGTCTGCCTGTGCCCTTGACAGGATGACCATAAAAGAATATCATACGTCCCATCATGACTATCACAGTAAACACGGCCACGCTGAAACAGCAGCTCAGCCATTATCTTGGCCTGGCCCACCAAGGGAAAGATGTGCTGATCACGAGCCACAAGCGCATTGTCGCGCGGCTCTTGGGGGAAGACTGCCTCTGCCGTCTTCCGCTTCGCGAACCGACGCTTCCGGCGTCCGCCGTGGCGGACATCGGCGGCTTCGGCTTCGGGGAGGATCCGCTGGACGGAATGAAGAAGGAAAGGAGCGCGCGATGAACGTCTATCTCGACTCGTCATTTGTGATCCGCCGCCTGCTCGGGGTCGGCAAGCCCGCCGAGTTCTGGGGCAAGTGGGAGAAGGCGTATGCCTCGACGCTGATGCGCACCGAGTGCTGCCGCGCCGCGAACCACCTGCGCCTGAACGGCAAGCTCGACGACGCCGGCCGGGCGCGCCTCGGCAGCTGGATCGAGACGGTCTGCGCGACGGTGACGCAGGTCCCCGTGACGGACGCGATTCTGAAGCGCGCGGGCGAGGCCTACCCGGTCGAGGTCGGCACGCTGCAGGCGATCCACCTCGCGACGCTGCAGGAGCTGGAGGCCGTCCACGGCGTCAAGTGCGTCCTCGCGAGCGACGACGAGGGGCTCGTCCAGGCGGCGAAGGCGCTCGGCTTCGACGAGGCGGCCGAGAAGCCGAAAGCCAAGCCGAAGGCGAAGCCGGCGGCCGAAGCGGCTTCATGACGCTCTTGGCCCAGATGGCCGTCCAGGGGGCGGTTGGGTTCGCCATCGGCGCCGGGACGAACGACCTGGCGATCCGGTGGGTGTTCAACGCCCTCTTCACGAAGAAGAAGAAGCTGATCGCCACGAACACGAAGGAGGTCATCTGCAACGAGCTGATGACCACCGAGAAGATCGTGGCGCGGCTCTCTTCGCCGGACGTGAAGGCCGCGCTGGAGCGCGACGTCCGCGAGCGGCTGGACGCGCTCGGCGACGCGGCGAAGTCCTTTCTCGGCTGCTTCGGGAAGGGCTTCGAGCCGGTCTTGCCCGGCCTGGTGAAGGAGGAGGTGCGCGCGTTCGCGAAGGTCGCGGACCTCTTCGACGACGACTTGCGCGCGACCGTCGCGCGCATCTGCGCGAACCAGATGGCCGCCCAGCTCTCCGAGCGACTGCCGCGGCTCATCGAGGAGACGGACATCTGGAACATCGTCTACGAGACGATCATGAGCTACGACGAGCGGAAGCTCGTCCTGCTGACGCGGCAGGTGGCGAACCGCGAGCTGCGCGGCGTCACGCTCTGGGGCGGCGTGATCGGCGCCGTCGTCGGCGTGGCGATGAGCCTCGTCATGTGGGTGATCGGCTGAGGCGAAGCGCGCAAGGCCCGGACGCGAAGGAGTGCGTCCCATCCCATTTGACATACCCTACGGGGGTATGGTATACTACGCGCCGTTTTCTGGAGAGAAAGGAAAAAGGCGCGATGAAACAGTGCATTGAAGACGTGAAGTCGCTGCAGCTGCGGCTGAAGAAGATCGCCGGGCAGATCAACGGCGTGAGCAACATGATCGGCGAGGACGTGCCGTGCGAGGACATCCTCGTGCAGCTCAACGCCGTCAACGGCGCGCTTCACAAGATCTCGCTCATGGTGCTGGAGGGGCATCTCCGCCATTGCGTGCGCGAGGGCATCGAGAAGGGCGACGCCGACGAGACGATCGAGAATTTCGCGGAGGCGCTGGAGAACTTCAGCAAGATGGCCTAGTTCACGTGAACCACGGATTGTCACGGATGAACACGGATGTGACAGGGCAAAATTGAAATCTGAAAAGAAAGGCAGGAGGTTCAAGAAATGGGAAGCTGCTGTGGGGTCAGTCAGGAGGCGAAGGCCGCGGCGCGGGCGCAGGGCGTCTGGGCGCGGCTGGAGGCCGTGTGCGAGAAGTTCGAGGGCACGCCGTCGCTCGTCGTGAGCGCGCTGGGGCTTGTGGCGAGCTTTCTCCTGGTCGGCCACGGGTGCGACGTGTCCGGCGGGGCGGCGGCTGCGCCGTCGGCGGAAGGGTGGCATCGCTGGGCCGTGGTCTTCAGTCCGGCGTGGATTCCGCTCGTCCTCTGCGGCCTGCCCGTGCTGAAGGAGGCCGTCGAGGCGCTTGTCGTCGAGCGGCGCATCCGCGCGGCGCTCCTCATCACGTCGGCGATGGTCGCCTGCGTCTGCATCGGCCAGCTCTTCGCCGCCGGCGAGGTGGCGTTCATCATGGCGCTCGGCGAGAAGCTGGAGGCCTGGACGGTGAACCGTGCGAAGAAGGGGCTTCGCAAGCTCGTCGCGCTCGTGCCGCAGACGGCCCGCAAGGTCGTGACGTGTCCGAAGTGCAACGCAAAGGGCATCTTCTTCGAGGACGTGCCGGTCGCCGCGCTGGCGGTCGGAGACCCGATCGAGGTGCTGCCGGGCATGGCGGTGCCGGCGGACGGCGAGGTCTACGAGGGCGAGACGACGGTCGACCAGGCGTCGCTGACGGGCGAATCGCGGCCGGTCGCGAAGAGGCCGGGCGACGAGGTCTACTCGGGCACGATCAACCAGCGCGGCACGATCCGGGTGCGCGTGACGAGGCCGGCGTCCGATTCGAGCGTCCAGAAGCTCGTCCGCCTCGTGCAGGAGGCCGAGGCGAAGAAGGCGCCGATGCAGCGCATCGCGGACAGGTGGGCGGCGATTCTCGTGCCGTGCTCGCTGGCGGTGGCGGTTCTCGCGTTCGTCGGCGTCGGACTTGCGCTGGGCGACGTGCACGAGGCGCTGATCCGCGCCGTGACGATCCTCGTCGTGTTCTGTCCGTGCGCGCTGGCGCTGGCGACGCCGACATCCGTCATGGCGGCAATCGGCCAGGCGACGAAGTTCGGCGTGATCGTGAAGTCCGGCGAGGCGCTGGAGAAGATGGGGCGCGTGACGTTCGCGTGCTTCGACAAGACGGGGACGCTCCAGCTGGGCGACGCGCTCCGGCCGGGCGCGAAGGAGACGGTCGCCGACCTGAAGGCGCTCGGCGTGAAGTCGCTGATGCTGTCGGGCGACCATGCGGACATCGCGCGCAGGTTCGCGGCGGAGGCGGGAATTGACGAGGTGCGGGCGGAGTGCCGGCCGGAGGACAAGGCGAAGACGGTGGAGGAGCTGCAGGCGCGAGGCGAGCGCGTCGTGATGGTGGGCGACGGCGTGAACGACTCCATCGCGCTCAAGGTCGCGGACGTCGGCGTCGCGATGGGCGGCATCGGCACGGACATCGCGCAGGAGGCGGCGGACGTCTCGCTCGTGACGGACGACATCACGAAGCTCGCCTACCTGAAGCGGCTGTCGGTCGCGTGCGTGAAGCTCATCAAGCTGAACATCGCGATCTCGATGACGATCAACGCCGGCGCGATCGCCTGCTCGGTCCTGGGCGTCCTCGGCCCCGTGAGCGGCGCGCTCGTCCACAACCTCGGCTCCGTGCTCGTGATCCTCAACGGCGCGCTCCTCTACGACCGCAAGTACGCGGTCTCGACGAGGTGACGAGAAAGTGTTCGCGAACAGTGTGTTCGCTTCTTGCCGTGAAGGGTGAAATCATGCTATCATTTCGCGCTGACAATGGGAGGGGTGTGACTTCGCGATGCGCGACACGAAATACGGGACACTGGTCGAGACGCTCAAGGGCAACGTCTTGGACGGCAAGTACGGGAACGGGAATCCGTTTCCGAGCGTACGCGCGTTGATTCGCCGCCACGGGCTCTCGAACACGACCGTCCTGCATGCGCTGGGCGAACTTGAGCGCCAGGGCCTGATTTCCCGTAAGCAGGGTCGCGGCACGCTTGTCATCCACCGGGGCGCGTCCCGCAAGATCGGCCTGATCGTGCCCGGCGTGGCCTATTCCGAGTTCTTCCCGCCGGTCGTGAGCGCGATTTCCTGCCTCTCTCAGCAGAGGGGCTATCAGCTGCTGTTCGGCGACATCGTCTCGAAGAGCCCCGAACGGCGCGTCCGGGCGGCGCGGGCGTTCGCGCAGGGGCTCGTCGACGAAGGCGTCGCCGGTGTCCTGTACCAGCCGCTGGAGCTGGTGGACGATGCGGTGCGGATCAACCGCGAGATCCTGTCCGTCTTTGACCGGGCGGACATCCCGGTTGTGATTCTCGACAACGACTTTCTTCCGTGTCCCCACCGGGGCGGCTACGACGTCGTCGGCATCGACAACGTTGCGGCGGGCTCGCTCGTGGCCGAGCACCTGATCGCGTGCGGTGCGCGGCGCATCTCCTTCCAGAAGCGGCCGCGCTGCTCGGCCAGCGTCAACGCCCGCCTGCGCGGCGTCGTAAGCGCGCTGGCCGTCCGCCGGGGCGCGTACAGGTGCCGTGCGCTGGAGGCGGAGCCGGACGACCGCGAGGCCGTCCGCCGGCATCTGCGCGCGTTCCGTCCCGAGGCGTTCGTGTGCGGCAACGACACGGCGGCGGTGGCGCTCAAGCAGACGCTCGAATCCCTGGGGCGGCGCGTGCCGGACGACGTGCTGCTGGCGGGGTTTGACGACGTGCGCTACGCCAAGATCGTCTCGCCGCAGCTGACGACCATCCATCAGCCCTGCGAACTGATCGGCGCGACGGCGTTTGACCGTCTGCTGGCGCGCATTGAGAAGCCGGATCTCGCGCCGCTCCAGATTGCACTGCCGATTGAGCTGGTCGTGCGCGGCTCGACGGCGCGCGTGAAATCGTGTACGAACCAGATGCGGGTGCAGAATAGAGAAAAGGCCAAGGCGTGACCCTCGCTGTGGGATCAGGATCACGCGCGACCGGAGCGTTACGACGTGTGGCTCGAAGGGCCGGGCGTGCGCTTCCCGAAGGACGCCGAGGGCCGGTTCATCGAACCGTTCGACTACCTGCTTTGCGGTGGGTTCGGCGCGCGGAACTACTACACCGAGAACAACGCCTGGACGTACATCTAGGACGTCCAGCACGACCTGCCTGGCCTCGTGGCGCTCTTCGGCGGCGAGGCGCAGATGCCGCGAAGCTCGACCGGATGCTCATGGCGTCCGTCGGATCGCGGCGGCGGTTCGTCTACGAGATGCCCGACGGCTGTACGGGGCTGATGGGCATGTTCACGATGGCGAACGAGCCGAGCTTCCACATCCCCTACCTCTACAACTACGCGGGCGCGCCGTGGAAGACGCAGCGCTTCGTGCGCCGCACGCTGGACTGCTGGTTCCGGAACGACAAGATGGGGATGTGCGGCGACAAGGACGGCGGCGGCATGAGCGCCTTCGCGGTGTTCTCGATGATGGGCTTCTACCCCGTCACGCCAGGCCTGCCCGAATACCAGTGGGGCTCGCCGGTCTTCCGCACACATGTCTCGCCCTGTTCGTGGGCGGAATGGCTCAAGCGGCAATCGCCGCCGTGCCGACGGTCGAGAACGTCACGATCCGACAGGACGCGCGCACGCACGTCTCGTCGTGCGTCTCGGCGCACGACATGAGCCGCGTCCGGGGCGGGCGACGCGGCTGGCGAACGTCCTCATCGAGAACGTGACGGGCTCGAGCCTGAGCCGCATCGCCTCGTCGATCACGGGAATTCCCGGCGGGAGGCGTCCGCGCGGCATCACACTGCGGAACGTCGATCTCACGATGCCGGGCGGCGCGACGGCGGCGATGGGCTTCGGCCGTCCCGTGCCGGAGGCGGAGCGGCGCTATCCGGAGAACCGCATGTTCGGGCACATCCTGCCGGCGTGGGGGCTTTACGTGCGCCATGCGGACGACGTGCGGCTGGAGAACGTGCGGCTTCGTCTCGCGGCGGACGACGCGCGTCCGTCGGCGGTCGTCACGTCGGACGTCACGGGTCTCACGACGTCCGCGTGCAACTTCACGCCGGCAGCTGAAACTCGCCCCCTCCGGCTTGCTCGGCCCCGATGAGCTGCCGTTCGCGAGGGTTTCTGCGAAAAGTGTTCGCGAACAGCACGTTCAGCCGTTGCCTTGACGCGCGAAGTGTGATATTCTTTCCCGCGCACAATTCAAGAAGAAGGAAAGAAGCACAATGAAGAAATGTCTCTGCAAGAAGTTGGGGAAGCGCGGCATCCGGAATCTGGCGATCGCCTCGGTCACGTGTCTGGCGACCCTGTTGGCCGAAGCGCAGACGCATACGGTCGCTTCCGGGGCGGAGGCGCTGTTTCCGTCCGGAAAGCTGGCGATCGGCGCGAACTACTGGGCGAGCCATGCGGCGACGCAGATGTGGACGAAGTGGGATGCGGCGGAAGTCGAAAAGGATCTCGTCGCGCTCAAGGAAGCCGGCCTGACCGTCCTGCGCGTCTTCCCGAACTGGGCGGACTTCCAGCCGATCGTGGCCGTCCCCCTGGCCGCCGGCAAGTGGAACGTCGTCCGCGAGACGCGCCTGTTCCTCAGCGAGGAGCCGCTTCCCGACACGCCGTGCGGACGCGCGGGCGTGGACGAGCGGATGGTCGCGCGCTTTGAGCAGTTCTGCGACCTCGCGGAGAAGCATGGCTTTCGCCTCGTCGTGGCGCTGCTCACGGGGCAGATGACGTTCCGCAACTACGTTCCCCCGGCCCTCGTCCATCTGGATCCGTACGCCGACCCCTACGCGCTCAAGTGGGAGGCGCGCTACCTGGAGTGCCTCGTCACGCGCCTGAAGGGCAAGAGGGCGATCGCCGCGTGGGAGTCGGGCAACGAGGCGCGGATTCTCGGTGACATCGCGTGCAAGGAGCGCGCCGAGTTCTGGCAGCGCTATGTCCACGACGTCATCCGCCGCGCCGATCCGTCGCGGCCGGTCATCGGCGTCGACGGCCTGGAGCTGACGTCCGACCGCCCGTGGCCGACCGAGGTGAACGCCCTGCTTTCGGACTGGGTGACGATGCATCCCTACCACTTCTGGGGCACGCAGTACAAGGACGACTTCCGCAGCGTCCGCTCCACGACGTATGCGTCCGCCGTGACGCGCATTCTCGCGGACGTCGCCGGGAAGCCGGCGTTCATCGAGGAGCACGGTTCGCGCCGCCAGGAACAGGCGTCGCAGCGCCACGTCGCCGACTACATGCGCGCGATGCTCTGGAATGCCTGGGACTCCGACTGCCGCGCGATGCTCTGGTGGTGCGCGTTCGACCAGACGGGGCTGGAGATCGCGCCCTACGACTGGAAGGAGCCGTGCGTCGAGCTGGGGGCCTTCCGCCGCGACCGCACGCCGTATCCGGCCGTCGATGCGATCCGCAGGTTCGCGGCCTTTCAGCGGTCGCTGCCGTTCGCCGCGCTGCCGCCGGCGAAGCCGAACGCGCACTTCATCGTCTCCGACGCCGACGTGGCGCACGCGTCCTTCATCCTGGCCAAGCAGGCGGGTCTGCGCCCGTCCTTCCAGTCCGCCGAGCAGCCCATCCGGGAGGCAGAGGCCTACTTCCTGCCGGTCGCGGCGGGGCGCGCGCGCCTGACGCTCCGCAACTGGCGGGCGCTGAAGGAACGGGTCCGTGCCGGGGCGACGTTGTACCTCTCGCTTCGGGACACCTTCCTCGATTCGCTGGAGGATGTCGCGGGCATCGAGATCGACTACCGCGATGGGCAGGGCGAGACGCTGGACTGCGCGTTTCCCGGCTTCAGCCTTTCCATCTGGTCAGATGCGACGCGCCGCTATCGGGCGCGCACGGCGGAGACGCTGGCGCGGGATGCGCGGGGCAACGGCGTCTTCTTCGTGAACCGCTACGGGAAGGGCAAGGTCTACACGCTGACGGCGCCGCTGGAGTCGAGCCTCTACGGGGCGGCCCGGAAGTTCGCGAGCGACGCGCATCGCGTCTACGAGATCGTCGCGCCGACGCATCCGCTGCTGCGGACGGGGAGCCGCGACGTCATCGCGACCGAACACCTCTTCGCGGACGGGGGCTGCGGGGTCGTCGTCGTCAACAACGCGCCGACGCCCTACGCGGCGAAGCCGGCGGTGGCGGACGGCTGGACGGTCGAGTCCGGCCTGACGGACGACCCGTCCGCCGCCGCGTGGGCGGACGGCACGCTGCGCCTCGACGGCAACGCGGGCATCCTGCTGCGCATCAGTCCCCGGCGATAGGGTTCGCGCGGCCTGAAGCCCAGCGGTTGCCTGTCGGGGCCCTTGCCTTCGGGACAAGGAAGCCGACGGACGGAAGTTTTGGTATAATGCGTTCCCAATGGCGAACAAGACGGTCAATCACAAGGAGCGCAAACGCGAGATACGCGCGATCAGCCTTGGGCTGTTCGCGCATCATGGCTTCGAGGACGTGAACTTCGGCATGATCGCGGAGGCCTGCGGCATTTCGCGGACGCTGCTCTACACGTACTTCAAGGACAAGCGGCAGATCTTCAACGAGGCCATCGACGAGGCGACGGGCGTCATCGGCGTCCGCTACCGCGAAATCGTCCGCTCGCGCCTGTCGCCGGACGCGAAGCTGCGCCAGATCTGCATTTCGGTCTTCGCGCTTCTCTTCGACAACCGCGACTTCCTCTGCGTCATCGTCGACTTCCTTTGCGCCGTCCGGCGCGGCGGCAAGATCCCGGTGGACAACATCCTGCGCCACACGATGGGGCTGAAGCGGATTCTCCACTCGTTCGTGGTCGAGGCGATCCACCGGGGCGAGTACGACGCCTCGATCAACGCGAACCGGGCGACGGCGCTGCTCTACTCCCAGTTCGAGACGGCCGTCCTGCGCATTGCCGTGTCCGGCCAGGCCGAGATTTCCGAGTCGATCGACGCCTTGAACGCGATTCTCTTCGCGTTCCGTTCGAGAGACGACGGCGCGCGGCGGTTCCTGTGACGCCTGGCGGAAACCGCGCGCAATCAAAATGCGCGGGACTATTGCCCGACGGTTGACGCGCGGCAGATGAGGTCGGCGTCGAACAGGATGGACTTGGGCGGCGTCTCGGGCTTGCGGATGCGGTCCAGCAGGGCCTGCGTCGCGGCTTCGGCGATGCGGACGACGGGCTGGCGGATGCTGGTCAGCGGCGGCGTGAGCGTGCGCGCGGACGTCGCGTCATCGAAGCCGGCGACCTTGACGGATCGGGGGATGTCGATCCGCAGGTCGGCCAGCTCGCGGATGAGCCGCGCGGCGAGCGCGTCGTTGCGGCAGACGATGGCGTCTGGACGCCTCTTCCCGGCGAAGAGCCTTTTCAGCGCGTCGCCGTCTTCCGGGTCGAACTCCAGGACGTAGGACGTGCGCCATGTGCCGCCGGCGTCGAGGACGGCCTGCGCGACGCCCTGGATGCGCTGCCGGATGGTGGAGGCCGGACGGGCCTCCGTCAGGAACCGGATGCGGCGCGCCCCGCAGTCGAGCAGGTGCCGGGCGATGCGGTAGCCGGCCTGGACGTTGTCGATCCCGATGAGGTCGTAGACGCTGCGGTGCGGCGGCGGCTGGATGTCCCGGTCGACGAGGACGACGGGGATCCCGGCGCGCTTGAGGGTCCGGAGCGCGGCGAGCGTCGCGGCGCTGCTCCCGTCCACGAGGTCGATCGGCTCCAGGATGACGCCGGCGACGCGCCGGGCGACGCAGTCCTGCGCGAGCGCCTGCGTCCAGCTTTCGCGCTGCGCCGGGCTGCACGCCGAGACGTCGCCCGTCAGGACGCCGTAGCCGCGCGCGCGGCAGCAGCGGGCGATCTCCGTGCAGAGCGAGGTGAAGAAGTCGATGCGCCGGTCGTCGGGCACGATGAGCCCGATGGCGCCCGTGGCCTTGTGCGCCATGGCCGAGAGGTACGAGCCGGAGCCGGCGCGCGACACGAGAAGCCCCGCGCGCTTCAGCTCGCGCAGGGCGCGCTCGACCGTCGGGCGCGAGACCCCGAACCGGCGCACGAGCGCCTCCTCGCTCGGAAAGCGCGCGCGCGCGGCGAACTTCCCGCCGAGGATCTCCTGACGGAGCGTCTCGAAGATGGCAACGTATTTCGTCATGGCCGAACGTGGGCATTATACCATAAACGAAAACTCCGCACGTGTCCGCAGCGCCGTCTGGAGGGGGCTTTGCGGAGAAACCTGCCAAAGCAGGTTTTTGCGGCGCGGAGCGGAAATGCCATTGCGCGCGTGTCTGGGATATGCGATAATGCGCGTCATGAGCAGCAGAAGAAGAGCGCGAACGCGAAAGATCGTCGTCCTCGGCTCCACGAACACCGACATGGTGATCGCGGGGCGGAAGATCCCCGTGCCGGGCGAGACGGTCTCGGGCGGACGCTTCCGGATGACGCCGGGCGGGAAGGGCGCGAACCAGGCGGTCGCCGTCGCGCGGCTGTCCGCCCGCCGGGGCCAGTGCACCTTCATCGCCAAGGTCGGCGACGACCTCTTCGGGCGCGAGACGGCGGCGCGGCTCAGGAGGGACGGCATCGACGCGCGGCTCGTCGTCGATCCGTCCGAGCCGAGCGGCACGGCCCTCATCATGGTCGACGCGAAAGGCCAGAACGTGATCTCCGTCGCGCTCGGCGCGAACGGCACGCTCGCGCCGGCGGACGTCCGTCCGTTCGCGGACGACATCCGGCAGGCGGCCGCGCTCCTCCTTCAGCTGGAGACGCCCCTCGAGACGGTGCTGGCGGCGGCGAGCGACGCGCACCGCGCGGGCGTCCCGGTCGTCCTCAACCCCGCGCCGGCGCGGAAGCTGCCGCGCAGCCTCTACGCCTGCCTCGACTGGATCACGCCGAACGAGACGGAGGCCGAGATCCTGACAGGCGTCAGGGTGGCGGACGCCGCGTCCGCGCGCACGGCGCGGGACTGGTTCCTGAAGCGCGGCGTGAAGCACGTCCTCGTCACGCTCGGCGCGAAGGGCGTCTACTGCGGCGACGACGACCGGATTCATCCGCCCCGGAAGGTCAAGGCCGTCGACTGCGTGGCCGCCGGCGACACGTTCAACGGCGCGTTCGTCGTCGCGCTGTCCGAAGGGATGGGCCATGCGGACGCCATCGCCTTTGCGCAGAAGGCCGCCGCGATCGCCGTCACGCGCCTCGGCGCCCAGTCGTCCGTCCCGTTCCGCGAAGAGATCTCCTGACACCCCACCACCAACCTCACATCCCATCTCCCACATCCCACCTCCCACTTCTCATCCCCCACTTCTCCCCCTCATCCCTCACCTCTCACCTCTCATCCCTCATCACTCATCCCTCACCTCTCCCCCTCATCCCTCACCCCTCACCTCTCACCCCTCACCCCTCACCCCTCATCCCTCACCTCTCATCCCTCCCATGTACTACTGCTCGAACTACTCGTTGGCCGTCCTGCTCTGCGTCGTCACCATGCTCTGCTGGGGCTCCTGGGGCAACACCCAGAAGCTCGCGGGCAAGAGCTGGCGCTACGAGCTGTTCTACTGGGACTACGTGATCGGCCTGCTCCTCTTCTCCGTCCTTGCGGGCCTGACGCTGGGCTCGACGGGCGCGCACGGCGCGTGGGGCTTCGCGGCGAACCTCCGGGCGAGCTTCGGCGCGTCGTGGGCGTGGCCGTTCCTCGGCGGCATCGTCTTCAACGCCTCCAACATCCTGCTCGCGGCGGCAATCGCGGTCGCGGGGATGTCCGTCGCGTTCCCGGTCGGCGTCGGCCTCGCGCTCGTGGGCGGCACGGTCGCGAACTACTTCGTGGACGGCAAGGGCGATCCCGCGCTGATCTGGACGGGGCTGGGGCTGATCGTCGCGTCGATCGTCTGCAACGCGCTCGCGTTCCGGTCGAAGCAGGCGGGCGGCGGCGCGTCCGGCGCGCCGGACGCCACGCGCAAGGGACTCGTCCTCGCGATCGTCGCGGGCCTCCTGATGAGCGGATTCTCGCCGCTCGTCAACCGCGCCGTCGATCTCTCGTTCTTGGCGGGCACGGACGCGCCCGCCGCCGGGAAGCTGACGCCCTACACGGGGTTCTTCGTCTTCGCGTGCGGCGTCTTCGCCTCGAACTTCGTCTTCAACACGCTCGCGATGAAGAAGCCCGTGGCGGGCGAGCCGGTGCGCGGGGCGGACTGGTTCAGGGGTTCGCTGCCGATCCATCTCGTCGGCGTCCTCGGCGGCGCGATCTGGGCGACGGGCACGCTGCTCTCCTTCGTGACGGCGGGCACGGCGGGCGCGGCGATCTCCTATGCGCTCGGACAGGGCGCGACGCTCGTCTCCGCGCTGTGGGGCATCCTCGTCTGGAAGGAGTTCGCCGGCGCGCCGCGCACGGCGCACGCCCTCAACGCCGCGATGCTCGCGCTCTTCGTCGCCGGCCTCGCCTGCCTCGTCAAGGCCGGCGGCTGAAGGTGAATGAAGTCTAAAGGAATTTGGAAAGGAAAGTGAAAATGAAGAAGTCGATTCTTGCGATGGCGTCCCTGTCGGCGCTCGTGCTGTCGGCGGAGCCGTCGGTGCGCCGCCTGTCCGTCGAAAGCTATCGCGACAAGATGAAGGCCGGGTGGCTCGGACAGATGATTGGCGTTGAGTGGGGGCTTCCGACGGAGTTCCGCTATCAGGGGCGGACGATCCCTGACGCGGAGGTTCCGGCCTGGAAGCCGGAGATGATCAACGGATCTTTTGCGAACGATGACCTTTTCGTGGAGATGACCTTCCTGCGGACGCTGGAACGGCATGGCCTTGAGGTCTCCCCGAAACAGGCCGGAATCGATTATGCCAACGCGACATTCGGTCTCTGTGCGGCCAACTGGGCCGGGCGAGACAACCTTCGGCGCGGCATCGCCCCGCCCGACAGCGGGCATCCGCACTACAACGCCTGTGCGGATGACATTGACTACCAGATTGAGAGCGACTATGCGGGGCTGATCTCGCCGGGGCTGCCGCAGCGGGCGATCGAGTTCTCGCGGCTCTTCGGAACGCTCGTGAACAGCGGCGACGGCGTCTGGGCCGGGGCGTTCATGGGCGGGATGTACGCGGAGGCGTTCTTTACGCAGGATCTTGATGCGGTCATCGATGCGGGGCTGGCGTGCATCCCGACGAAATCGCACTATGCGGAGATGGTGCGGGATGTCCGCGCGTGGCATCGTGCGTGCCCGGACGACTGGCGTGCGTGCTGGCGGAAGGTCAAGGCGAAGTACATCGACGACCCCGCCTACCATCGGGGGCGGATCGACCAGCCTGGCTCGGACGTCAAGCCGAACGGCGCGTTCCTGCTGATGGGGCTCCTTTACGGGAACGGAGATCTCGCGCGGACGGTCAAGGTCGCGATGCAATGCGGCTGGGACTCGGACTGCAACCCGTCCAGCGCGGCGGGCGTGCTGCTGACGGCACGCGGGACAGGTGTTCTTGCGCCCGAATATGTCTCGGCGCTGGATGGTGACCGCAAGTTCTCCTACAGCGACTATCGCTTTGGCGACCTTCTGCGTGTCTGTGAGAGGCTGATGCGGCAGAATGTCGTGAAGGGCGGCGGACGCATCGAGCGGGATTCCGCCGGAAAGGAATGGATCGTCGTCCCGCAGGCAAAGCCCGTCCCTGATGCCTATCGGCCGAACTGGAATCCGCCGCCGACGACGGGCGCGCGCTACACGGCGGAGGAGATGCGGCAGATTGTCGAGAAGCCGTTTCCCGGCATTGGCCCGACCATCGCAAGTCGGCAGAAGCTGCCGCTGCCGCCGATCGGCAGGGGCGAGACGTGGATGATCGGGAACCATCCGGACGAATACGGTCTTTCGCTTTTGCCGTTCCCGAATGCGCCCATCAGCCTCGACAACGAACCGTTGCCGATCCGCATCTGCGGGCTGACGAACACGGTCATCCATCTTGGCTGGGGCAAGTACCATGTCACAAGGCCGCAGACGCTCTTCGTCTTTGAAGACTGCGACAACGTGGTGCTGCGTGACGCGACGATCGTCGTGCATGATGCTGAACCGGCGGAACTGCCGCCGCTCTACGGGGAGCGGAACTGCCGTCAGGTCCGTTCGCATGGCATTCAAACGCGCTTTGTCGGGCTGGAGAAAGGCGAGAAAGGGGCTGAACAATGAGAAGCGTGCATTTGGCATCAATTCTTGCGATGGCGTCCCTGTCGGCGCTCGTGCTGTCGGCGGAGCCGGTGAAGGTCATCTTCGACACCGACATGGTGTCGGACTACGACGATGTGGGGGCGCTTGCGTGCCTGCACGCATTCGCGGATGAGGGGCGGTGCGAGATTCTCGCGATGGCCTCCTGCACGCGCGGCAACCAGTCCGTCGCGGCCGTCGAGGTCCTCAACGCCTTCTACGGGCGGCCCGACATCCCCGTCGGGTGCGCGAAGGAACTGGGCGTCGTCGGCGTGCCGGGCGGCGATCCGGCGCGTCGCGGGCACGAGAAGTACGTGCGCCTCGCGAAGGACTACGCGCACTGGGTGAAGCATCCCGACTCGGACGGTGCGCCGGACGCGAACGACGTCTACCGGCGGGCGCTCGCCGCCGCCCCCGACAGGAGCGTCGTCTTCTGCAGCGTCGGGTTCCTGACGAACCTGCGGCGGCTGCTGGAGACGGGGCCGGACGCGGCCTCGCCGCTCGGCGGACGGGATCTCGTCGCGCGGAAGGTCCGCGCGCTCTACGCGATGGCGGGGGAGTATCCGCAGGGGCGCGAGTACAACGTCTACCACGACGCCGCGTCGGCGAAGGCCGTGTTCGCGCAGTGGCCGACGGAGATCTACATCTCCGACTTCCACCTGGGGCGGGACACCTATTCGGGCCGTGCGGCCGCCGAGCGCGCGTACGCCTACCCGAACCCGGTTCACGACATCTTCGCGCGCTGCCTGCCGTCCCGCGAGGCGACGCACAGGCCCGGCGCGTGGGATCGCGAGGAGGGCGGACACAGCTCGTGGGACGAGCTGACGGTGCTGGCCGCCGTGACGGGCGCGGAGACGCACTTCAGGGTCGTGCGCGGCGGGCTGGTCGTGGCGGACGACGGATCGAACACGTGGTCTGCGTCGGCGAACGCCGGCGGCGCGCTGCAGCTGGACGAGGCGCGCGGCTTCACGCGGCGGCGCCTCGGCGAGATCCTCGACGAGCTGATCGCCCGCGAGCCGAAGTGCCGGCGACGCAAAGCATTCTCTTCGGAAAGCCCCGACGGCCTATTGCCGTGATGGCTGCTTCGGGCTGTCTGGCCCTCCCTCGCACCAGGAGAGGTCGATGCAGTCAAAGGCGCCGCCCTGCGCCACGAACAGCCGGACGATGACCTTCTCGTAGCGGGCCGCGAACGGCAGGAGCGCCGCCTTGGCCTGAAGCTCGGCCTGTTCGTGCGCCGCCTCCCGTATCGTCAGCGCCAGCTTGGCTTCCCCGACCAGGAGCGTTCGCCCGTCAGCCGATTCGGCGACGACATCGACTTCCATGGACGCACGGTTGAGGCCGGTGCCCCACCAGCGCCCGACGCGTCCCCAGCGCACGGAACTTCCGGGAATCGCCTTCCGGGCAAGCGTCTCGCGGATCAGCGATTCCCAGGCCTGCCCGAGGAACACGCGAAACGGCGCTTGAATCAAGGCCCGGTCGCGTTTGTCGGACAGGAAGTTCGGATTGGAGTAGTGTGGCAGGGCATCCGCGCGAACGTCTCGCGCGGCAGCGCATGGCAGCCGCGTCCGTAATGAAGGCGTCGGGCTTCCAGCCGATGAAGTCGGCGAGGGGACGGTCGGACGGATGCGCCTCCGCGAGCTGGACTTCCCAGGCGGGGTGCGTCGCGGCGAAGCGCATGATGCCGCCGATCATCCGCCGCGAGGCGGTGTGGTGGACGTCGAGGCTGACAAGCAGTTTCTTTCGGGCACTCATGCCGTGAGGTATACCAAATCTCGGCCGACGAGAGCCAGCCGAGATTTCGCGCGACGGACGAAAATCGGTCGCCGAACATCACGCCACGATCATCATTGGCGAGAGATTCTTGGGCTAGGTGGCAAGGTGCGGATACGGCAACTTGGGCGGGTGGCTGATAGGCGTTTTGGGGTCGTCCGGGGACGTCTGCGAATCGCTTCCGAAAGGTTTTGCGAAACATTTCCTCTATTCGTGCGGAATTTATGGTATAATAGCGCGCATGAACACGAGAAGGATGTTTCTGACGGGGAGCTGCGCGGGCAGGGCGACGGCTGTCGAGACGGCGGCTGGGGCGCTTTCTGCCGCGTTCGCGCTGTGCGTCTGCTGTGCGCTGGCGGCGCTTTCGCTTCCGGCGGCAGATGACGTCCTCCGCTTCGTCGATCCGTTCGTCGGGACGGACGGGACGGGGCACGCGTTCCCCGGCGCGTGCGTGCCGTTCGGCCTCGCGCAGGCCTCGCCCGACACGGGGACGGGCGAGTGGAAATACTGTGCGGGCTACCAGTACGGCGACGGACGCATCCGCCGCTTCTCCCAGACGCACCTGAACGGCACGGGGTGCGGTGACCTCGGCGACGCGGCGATCCTGCCGTTCACGGGCGTGCGTCTGCCCGCCGACTTTTCGAGCGCGTACCGCAAGGAGACGGAGCGCGCGTCGCCCGGCTTCTACCGCGTGCGGCTCGACGACTTCGGGACGGATGTCGAAATCGCCGCGTCGGAGCATGGGGCGGTCTACCGTCTGCGCTACCCGTCCGGCGCGCGGGCGCGGCTGCTGCTGGATCCGGCCTGGCGGATCAGGACATGGGATGCCGAGGGGACGGGCATCGTGTCGTCCGAAGTCGCGTTCGCGTCCGACGGACTCGTGACGGGCCGTGTCCGCGTGAAGCAGTGGGTCGATCGCACCTACTTCTTTGCGCTGCGGCTCGACTGTCCGTACACGGTCAGCGAACGGGGCGTGAAGACGATGCCGCGCGAGCCTAACGCGACGGGGTTCGTGCTGGACGTCGAGACGGGGCCGGACGGCGTGGCCGAGGTGCGGATCGCGCTGTCGGCGACGTCTGTTGCGGGCGCGGTGCGGAATCTGGAGGCCGAATTGGCGGGGCGCAGCTTTGACGACGTGCGCGGCGCGGCGGAAGCGAAGTGGCGGGCCGCGCTCGCGGACGTCGAGATTCTGAAGGGGACGGACGACCAGAGGCGCAGCTTCTGCACGGCCCTCTATCATCTTTACCAGCAGCCCAACAACCTCGCCGACGCGGGGGAGGCGCCGCGTCTCTCCACGCTGTCGATGTGGGACGTCTTCCGCGCGGCGTGTCCGTGGTACGCGCTGATGAAGCCGGACGTGATCGACGGCATCGTCGCCTCGGCCCTGCGGCAGTTCGACGAGACTGGCTACCTGCCGATCTGGCAGTTGTGGGGCAAGGACAACCACTGCATGATCGGCAACCACGCCGTGCCCGTCCTCGTCGACGCCTTTTTCGCCGGACGCAAGATGGATGCGGCGAAGGCGTATCGCGCGGTGAAGGACTCCATCACGCGGAACATTCCGCCGCGTCCGAACGACGACTTCGACCTCTACGACCGCTACGGCTACCTGCCCTTCGACAAGGTGTGGGGGCTATCCGTCAGCCGTACGCTCGAATGCGCCTACGACGACGCCTGCGCGGCGCGGTTCGCCGAGGCGCTGGGCAAAAGGGAGGATGCCGCGTTCTTCGCGAAGCGCGCCGGCTGTTGGCGAAACCTCTTCGACGCTGCGGTGGGCTTCATGCGCGGGCGGGACACGCAGGGGCGGTGGCGCACGCCGTTCGATCCGTCCGCGTTCGGCGGCTACGGCCCCGGCGACGCGAACGACTACACCGAGGGCAACGCCTTCCAGTATTCGTGGCACGTCCTCCACGACGTGCCGGGGCTGATCGCCGCGCTGGGCGGGAAGGCCGCGTGCGCGGCGAAGCTCGACGCGCTCTTCGCCGCGCCGGTGAAGACGGCGGGTGCGGTCGCCGACGTGACGGGGCTGATCGGGCAGTACGCGCACGGCAACGAGCCGAGCCACCACGTCGCCTACCTCTACCAGCACGCCGGGCGTCCCGACCGCACGGCGGACGTCGTGCGCGAGATCTTCGACCGCTTCTACGCGCCGAAGCCGGACGGCCTCTGCGGCAACGACGACTGCGGGCAGATGAGCGCGTGGTACGTTTTCTCCGCGCTCGGCTTCTATCCGGTCGATCCGGCTTCGGGCGAATACGTGCTTGGTGCGCCCCAGATCGCGAAAGCGCGCCTTCGGCTGCAGAACGGACGGACGTTCACCGTCACGGCGCAGGGGCTTTCGCGCGCGAACAAGTACGTGCGGCGCGTGACGCTGAACGGAAAGCCGCTCGCCGGTTTCATCCTGAAGCGTGCAGACGTCCTCGCCGGCGGCGAACTCGTCTTTGAAATGGCCGACAGGCAAACGGCATTCCCAACGACAGAACAAGGCAGCACA
This sequence comes from Verrucomicrobia bacterium UBA1629, assembly GCA_002321305.1. Taxonomy (GTDB): domain Bacteria; phylum Verrucomicrobiota; class Kiritimatiellia; order RFP12; family UBA1067; genus UBA1067. The sequence goes on from DCMF01000079.1 coordinate 38,264, forward strand.
GCCAACAAACAAACCAACACACCAGAACAAACCAATGCAATCCAATAGTCCAACTAGTACGCCTGCAAAGAAAGGGTTATAAACTCCGATGATTGAGGCTCTCGCTACCGCTCCGCAGACTACATCTGGCTTCGCAGAAGCCAGTCTCAAAGCAATCACTTTCAGGATCGTGAAGGGTGAATGGGGTTGCTTTCGGCAGAGGCATTCTGCGGAGCGGTA
>DCMF01000079.1:38524-38886 GCA_002321305.1 Verrucomicrobia bacterium UBA1629
GAGCCACACGAATCGGAGTTTCTTTCACAATTGTCGCATCTCTAACCAAACACCAAACAACAAAGGAAAAATGAACATGAACAAACTGAACAGAATCGTGACGGGCGTGTCGATGCTTTCGACCCTGAGCCTGTCGGCGGCGGATCTCCGGCTCTCGGGCACGGGGTCCGAATCATGGGACTTCGACACGGCGAACTGGCTTGACGCCAGCGGTGCGGCCGTGAAATACGCCGACGGCGACAACGTGACCATCGGCAGCGCCTTCACGGGCGATGCGCTGACGCTGAACGCCTGGCTGTCGCCGGGTGAGGTCGTGTTCGACAACGCGCAGGAAATCGTGCTGTCGACGACAGGGGGGGGGC
>DCMF01000079.1:38962-45908 GCA_002321305.1 Verrucomicrobia bacterium UBA1629
GGGGGGGGGGGGGGGGGGGATAAAGGCTTCAGCTCCCTCACGAAGTCGATTACGAAGCGCGGTGTGGGTACGCTGCGCCTGAAGCCGATGGAGAAGAACAACAACACGTGCGACTGGCATGTCTACGGCGGACGGCTGACGACCGCTGACGAATGGATTGGCGGCGTCTACTGCACGTTCGGCAATCCTTCCAAGGGCGTGACGATTCACGTTTACGACGGCGCGACGCTGGAGAATCCGAGCAACTGTGCCTTGGGCAACGACGGCGACACGGCGGAGGCGGAAGATCAGGCCGTAAACGTCACCGTCCATGCGGGCGGAACGTTCCGTCCCGGCAAGACGGGATCACACGACTATCCGTTCTCGACGGTCAAGGATCTCGTGTTCGACGGCGGCTCGTTCGACTTCACGAAATCGGGCTACTGGGGGAAGGGCCTTCTCAAGGTGACGCGCAAGTTGGCGTTCGGCGGTTCGACGGCTTACACGCTGAACCGTCCGAACGGCAATGCGGGCAAGATCGCGTTCGCCGCATCGCGGCAGACGGAGATTAACGTCGCCGACATCACGGGCGATGACGCGGCTGACCTGACGATCACGACGGAGAACATCGGGCGAATGCAGGAAGCGTCCGTCGTCGGCGTGAAGAAGACGGGCGCGGGCACGCTGCTGTGGAGCGCGAAGATCCACAACAGCTACCACCTCGTTAACGACAAGGGCGAAAAGACCGGCTGGGCCGGCTGGCTCGGCCTCAACGGCAAGATTTCGGTCGAGGCCGGCAAGCTGATTCTGGCGAACGCCGCGAACGCGATGGAAGGCGACCTTGAGGTTTCGGGTGGCGAACTCTGGCTGGGCGCGGAACGCGGCAAGTATGCCTCGTCCGACACGCGCGCGACCTACGCCGGCAACCTGCAGGTCGAGGGCCGCGAGATCGTCGCGAGCGGCACGGGCAAGCTCGTCCTGCCGCAGCTGTTCATGTTCGGCGGTGAGCCGACGGCGGAAGACGTGACGCCGGACGCGGTGACGTTCGTCGCGCGCGACAGCGGCGAGATCCACATCGACGTGCCAGGCAATACGGGCGACTACAACGGCTGCGCCGTGTTCCCCAACCTGCGGCTCGAAGGCGACGGAAAGCTTGTGGTGAACGGCAACGGCTACTGGAGCAAGGGCGCTGTCGCGGTTCTCGGCACGTTTGCGTTCGCCGGGGCGACTCCCGTGACGGTCGCGGCAAACAGCCACCAGTGCGACATGATGTCGCTCAACAGCAGTTCGGGCACGACGTTCGATGTGGCCGACATTACCGGTGACGGTGCGGCGGACGTCTTCTTCAAGCTGCCGATCGGCCTGACGAAGGTTCAGGCGGAGGCCGGGAAGGTCGTCGGCTTCCGCAAGAAGGGCGCGGGTACGCTCTGCCTGGCGTTCGACGTGTCGGGCCTCGGCGCGGCGGGCTTCGCCAACCTGAACGGAACCGCTTCCGTTGACGAGGGCGCGCTCCAGTACGCCTGCGACCTGCGGCACATGGACTTTGCGGTCGCGGCGGGGGCCTACCTCCAGCCGTGCGCGGAAGCGCGCGAAAAGCCGTTTGAGCTGAAGAGCCTGACGGTCGCGGCGGACGGCGGCTTCCGCGTCGTGCCGGGCGACGGCGGCGTGCTGCGCGTGACCGGCAAGCTCGTGCTGCCGCAGAAGGGCATCATCGACATCGCGGCGGCGGACGAGACGGACGCCGAAAGCCTGAAGGTGACGTTCCTCTCCGTTGCGGACGGGGCGGAAGTCGAGGCGCCGGCCGATTTCAGCGGCTGGACGTTCACGGTGAACGGCACGACGCCCCCGACGGGCAACTGGAAAATCGTCCGCAAGGGCAATCGGTTCATCGCCAAGGTTGCGCGCGGCTTCCTGTTCACGATTCGCTGACGACGCATGATGACAATGGACATGAGACTCTTTCGGCAAGCTGTTTTCGCGGGTGGCATCGTCCTCTCGTCGGGCGCCTTTGCGGGCGCCGGATGGGAGGTGCTGCCGATCTACGGCGGCGGACGCATCCTCGACGTGTTCTTCACGCGCAATCCGCAGGTCCTGTATGCGGTGAGTGACGTGGGCGGCCCCTACCGCACGGACGACGGCGGGCTCTCGTGGCGTCCGCTCCACGTCGGCTACCCCCACGCCTGGCGTGTGCGGCAGATGAACAAGGCGTATACGCTGAACGTCGATCCGCGCGACGAGAACAGCGTGATCGCCGGATGCGGCGACGACCCGAAGCATCCGGGCGGCATTCTCGTGACGCGCGACGGCGGGAAGACGTGGCGGGAGACGGCCGTCGCGAACTTCCGCGCCAACGCGCCGTTCCGCAAGACGATGGGGCGCACGATCGCCCGGAACCCGTTCAACCCGGACGAGCTGGTCGCGGGCTGCGACAGTTCGGGGCTCCTGAAGTCGCGCACGAACGGCAGCGTGTGGAAGCCGGTCGGACTCGACGGACGGTATTTCACCTGCATCCGCTACGACGCGAACGTCGAAGGGCGCATTTGGGCGACCGCGCCGGGAACCGAGGACATCCCCGGCGAGGCCCGCTGGTTGGCGAACGGGCGCATTCCCCATCCCGTGCCGCAGGCGGAACGCACGCGCGGGTTCTACCGGTCGGACGACGGCGGCGCGAGCTGGACGCGGCTGGAGATCGGGCGCATCCCGACGGAGTTCACGCAGGTCAAGGGCGACCCGTGGCTCGTCGGCATCTTCGACGAGTGCCGCATCCGGCGTTCACGGGACGGCGAACAGTGGGAGGACTTCCACGCGGGGCTGCCCGAACTGCCGCCCGGCACGCACGTCTGGGACAACTGGAACACGCAGAAGGGCAATTACCAGGCGATTTCCGCCGGGGACGGCTTTTGGATCGTCGCCGACACGCGCGGCAACTGCTTCACGCGCGGCGTGAACGACGCGGCGTGGAAGGCCGCGCCCATGAAGACGGCCGTCGCCTCCGATCCGGCCTGCGAGCCAGGCGTGCGCAACTTCATGCCGCAGACGACGGCGGTCGTCGTCGATCCGCGCGATGCGCGGCACTGGCTGTCGTCCGACTGGTACACGATCTGGGAGACGACGGACGCGGGCGAGAACTGGCACACGCGCATCCGGGGCATCCAGCAGATCTGCCCGTTTGTCCTCGCGGCGAGCCCGTTCGACGTGCAGACGCTGTTCTACGGCGCGGCGGACAATCCGCTCTACGTCTCGCATGACGGCGGCAAGTCCTTCCGTCACCTTCACCGCGAAGGTCCGCTGGCGGAGAGCGTCAACGCGGTCGCGTTCTCGCGCGTGACGGAGGGGCTGGCCCTCGTCTGCGGCGGCAAGTTCGCGCCGTGCGTCCGCCGCACGCGCGACAACGGGCGGACGTGGGAGGTGTGCGCCCAGAAGGGGCTTCCTGAGCAGAAGCCGGACCTGGCGTGGACGGTCGGCGACGGCTTCCATCCCGTCTACTCCGTGGCGGTGCATCCGAAGGCGGACGTCTTCTACGCGGCGGCCGGAGGCTGGGTCGGCGCGGGCAAGGGCGGCGTCTACCGCTCGACGGACGCGGGCGAGACGTGGGACTGGTTCGGCGAAGGGCTGGAGGAGGATCGCCTCTTCTTCAAGATGATGGAGTTCGGCAACGGCAACGCGCTCGCCGTGTCCGAGTCGGGCGATCTCGTCTGCTGGGGCATGGACGGAAAGAAGGTCTACCGCCGGGGGCCGGCGGACGACCGGTGGACGAAGCTCGACTTCACGATGACGCAAAAGGCCGGACGCGGCACGCCGGCGGTGACGGCCGTGCCGGGGAGGCCCGGCTGGTTCATGGCGGACAAGGGGAACGAGGACGCGGCGCTCTTCCTCTCGCGCGACGGCGGGCGCACCTTCGAGCGGCAGTGGCTGATGAGCGGCGAGTTCCAGCGCGTCGCGTGCGACCCGTTCATCCCCGGCCTGCTCTATGCCGCCGGGACGGACGCCGTCTACGTCTCGCGCGACTACGGCGCGCACTTCGCCGTCCTGCCTGGCGGCTACGACTATCCCTGCGACTTCGAGCCGACGCTGTTCGCCGACCGGGGGCGGCTGTGGGCCACGGTCGGTGGGTCGGGGTGCTTCATGCGCCGCGTGTTCAGGTGGACGGAGGACTGACGATGGACAGAAGATCGTTTCTCAAGGGCGCGTTCGGCGCGGGAGCGGTGATCGCGACGTCGCGGCTGCCGGCGGCGGAGACAAGGGAAGACCTTTCCCTGTTCGCGAAACGGGGTGCCTGGGAGCAGCTGTCGATCGCCTACGGCGCGGTGGAGATCGGGCTGGAGAGGCCGTTCTCCGTCCTGCACATCTCCGACACGCACCTGACGGCGGCGGGCGAGGGCGAGAACCTGAAGAAGCAGACGCTGTGCTGCAAGCGCACGCGCGGCTTCGGCGGGCGGCAGGAGGAGGCGCTGCGCGATTCCATCGCGTGGGCGAAGCGTCACTGCGACTGCCTCGTCCACACGGGCGACCTGATCGACTGGCAGAGCGAGGCGAACTTTGCGCTCGTGAAGAAGTATTTCGGCGACGGCCTGACGGGCTGCCTCGGCAACCACGAGTTCTCGACCGACATGTGGCTGAGCGAACCCAAGGAGACGCCGACGGAAGCCTACAAGGAAAAGACGCGCGGCATCCTTTCGGAGGTCTTTCCCTTCGACGTCTCGCTGTCGTCCACGGTCGTGAACGGCGTCAACTTCGTGACGCTCGATGACGTCTACGGCACCGTCACGACCGAGCAGGTCGCGCGCTTTGCGGCGGAAGTGAAGAAAGGGCTGCCGATCGTCCTCTGCCTGCACGTGCCGTTCTTCACGGACACGATCTGCCGGGCGCAGGCGCACTACTGGGACTGGAGCAACCCGAAGTTCAGGCGCGCGGACGTTCCCGTCGAGGGGTGGTTTCTCGCCGACTTCCTGCGTCAGCGCGAAGACCCGGTGACGCAGGACTTCATCGCCTCGCTCAAGGCGCAGCCGCTGCTCAAGGCGATCCTCGCGGGGCATCTGCATATCACGGTGGAAGACCGCTTTTCGCCGACGGCGATGCAGTATGTCGTCGGCGGCAATTTCATGTTCCACGGACGGGAGATCCTGTTTTTCTGAAGTCATGACGAAAACGAAAAAGAGCCTTGTTCAAATGCTGGGGGCGGCTGCGTTCGCGTCGTCCCTCTGTTCCCTTGGCGCGGATGCCGCCGGCGGCGCGCGTCCGCCGTGGCGCGATCCGCGCGTGTTCGCGGTCAACCGGCTGCCGGCGCGCGCCGTGGCGGTGCCGTGCGAGAGCGAAGAGCTGGCGCTGTCCATCGCGCGCGGCGAGAAGCCGCGCACCGCGTCCAGGTGGCTCGCGTCGCTGAACGGCACGTGGGACTTCAAGTGGAAGCATTCGGTCGAGGTGGGGGTCTGGGAGAAGGAGGCTCCGATTGCGGTGCCGGGGTGCTGGCAGCTGCAGGGCGCCTACGATCCGCCGAACTACACGAACAGCCGCTACCCCATCGCCGGATACGAGACGGGCGATCCGCTCGCCGAACCGCCGCGCGACTTCACGAGCCATTACTACCGCACGCCGGTCGGGCTCTACTCGCGCACGTTCGCGCTTCCGGCGGACTGGGAGGGACGGCGCACGGTCATCCACTTCGGCGGCGTGTCGTCCGCACTGTACGTGCGGCTCAACGGACGGGAAGTCGGCTATTCGGAGGACGGCCGGCTGCCGGCGGAGTTCGACTTGACGCCTTTTCTTGTGCGCGGCGAAAACAGGCTGGAGGTCGAGGTCTTCAAGCACAGCGACGGAACGTATCTCGAAGACCAGGACTTCTGGCGGCTGTCGGGAATCTTCCGCGACGTCTGGCTCGTGTCGGAACTGCCGGGCGCGGCGCGGGACCTGGTCGTCGAGGCGACGCTCTCGGACGACTACCGCGAAGGACGTCTCGTCGTGCGCGACGAGAAGGGCGCCGTCCTCCTTGAAAAGGCATACGCGCATCCGAAGCTCTGGAACGCGGGCGAGCCGAACCTGTATTACGAGGCCATCCCCCTAAGGGACGACACGGGCCTGCGGTCGCGCACGGACTACCGGGCCGTGGCGTTCGGCTTCCGAAAGATCGAGATCAGGGACGCGGTCGTCTACGTCAACGGCACGCGCATCCTGGTCAAGGGCGTCAACCGCCACGAGATGAGTCCGACGGGCGGCTACACGGTGACGGAAGCGGAGATGCGGCGGGATCTCGAAATCTTCAGGGACCTCAACATCAACGCCGTGCGCACGTGCCACTATCCCGACGATCCGCTCTGGTATGAGCTTTGCGACCGGGCCGGCGTCTTCGTCTGCTGCGAGGCGAACGTCGAGGCGCACGGCGTGGACGACTTCTATTCGCCGGACGGCAAGTGGCTGCCGGCGAATCCGCGCTACCATGACGCCATCGTGAGCCGTGGCGTGAACATGGTGAAGACCTTCCGAAACCATCCCTCGATCATCTTCTGGTCGCTCGGCAACGAAAGCGGCGACGGGCCGGCCATGGCGGATGCGTACGCCGCGATGCGGAAGCTCGACTCGACGCGTCCGATTCAGTATGAGGGCGCGCAGTTCAAGGAACACAGCGACATCATGTGCCCCATGTACTGGCCGGCCGAAAAGGCGGAGCGGTATGTCGCGGACAGCCCGAAGAAGCCGTTCATCCTCTGCGAATACGCCCACGCCATGGGCAACTCGACCGGCGACCTGTCCGCCTACTGGCGGCTGGCCGAGAAGTATCCGTCCTTCCAGGGCGGGTTCGTCTGGGACTTCGCCGACCAGGCCCTCTGGAAGACGGACGCGCGCGGCCGCTGGCTCGCCTACGGCGGCGACTTCGGCGACCGGCCGAACGACGACAACTTCAACTGCAACGGCCTTGTGGACGCGCTTCGGAACTGCCACCCCGGCGCGCATGAGGTGCGTGCGGTCTACG
>DCMF01000032.1 GCA_002321305.1 Verrucomicrobia bacterium UBA1629
CAAAGACGCGAGAGAGACTGTCCCCAAGAAATCTTTGAATCGCAGGACGCACCGGCCAGCGCCTATTCGCGGATGCCGTCCTGCTGGGCGACGAGGCCCGCGCCGCCGTACACCTGGCGGAGCTTGGACTTCTCGATCTTGCCCGTCGGGTTGCGCGGCACGTCCGCGAAGATCACCTTGCATGATTCGCAAAAACTTTCGGAAGCGATTCGCAGACGTTACCGGACGCCCCAAAACGCCTGTCAGCCACCCGCCCAAGTTGCCGTATCCGCACCTTGCCCAAGAATCTCCCGCCTGAGAATTTTCCGCATCATGTTCTCATTTCCCGTGTCCGCACGGATGCCCAACCTCCCAGACCGAGGCAAGAGCAGGCTCAGTCCTTTCATGTCCGGCAGACCCTCCGCCCGTCTTTAGCGCGCGTTGCGCACGAGTTCATAGAGATAGGAGGCGGCCGTGGGGTCGGCGTCGACCTTCGCCTCGAAGGACAGCCGCCCCTTCTCGACGGCGCTCGGCACGACGCGGCGGCGCGTCCCGTCGGCCTGAAGCGCATAGACCGTCCGCTGACAAGGCCCGTTTTCCTTTGATTTTCGCTGATTTTTCGCCAACTGTACCCCTATTGTCCCCCTATCGCGATTTCGCATTGTATTCACAATCGCGAATGTGATATGATACTGCGCACACGAAAGGAGACATGGAACACGACATGAAAACGACACGGGAACACGAAACCAAGAGGGACGTCGCCCGAAGGGGAAAGGGATGCGGGCGCGTCTTTGCGCGAGGCGGCGTCTGGTACCTGCGCTACCGCGCCAACGGGATCGAGCGGACGCACTCGACGAAGATTGCGGTCGATGCTTCTAGCCCACGGCGGCTCGAGACGTCGCGCCGCAAGGCGCTCGCCGTCCTCGACGAGGAAACGGCCGTCTTGCGCCTCAAGGACAAGGAGAGCGGGCTGCGCATCGTCCGCGCCATGCTCGAAGACACGCGCGAGCGGCTGCGCGACAGCATGGGCGAAGTCCGCCGCAACGCGCCTCTCGCCTCCCTGCAAAGCCTGTTCGAGACCTCGGCGCGGCGTCCCGACCTCTCGCCGGGGCAGACGGCAACCTACGCCCGCTACATCCGCGAACTCGTCGAGACGGTCGGCGCGGACGTGAAGATCCGCGACGTCGACGACGGCGTGGCGGACACGTTCGCGCGGAGGCTCGCCGAGAGGCCGATATCGCCCAACACCTACAACAAGCGCCTCGGCGGCTACGCGCTCGTCTGGGACGCGGTGATGGGCCTCGTCGGCGTCACGACCAACCCGTGGCGGACGATCCCGCACAGGCGGCTCGACACGAGCGTCCGCCGCGCCCTGACGGACGACGAGTGCGAACGCCTCCTCGCGGCGACGGACGGCGAGACGAAGGCCCTTCTCGCGATTGGCCTCTACACCGGGCTTCGGCTCGGCGACGCGGTTCACCTCCGGCGGAGCGACATCCATGACGGCGCGGTGTTCGTCGAGCGGACGCGAAAGACGGGCGCGGGCGTCGGGGTCCCGCTCCATCCGCGCCTCGCGGCAATCCTCGACGCGCACGGCGGGCCGGACGCGCTCACGCCGACGCTCGCCAAGACCTATGACGAACACGGAAACTCGTCCGTCGTTCGGCTCGTGCGGCGCGTGTTCGAGAAATGCGGAATCGAGACCTCGACGGGCGCGGGCGCGAAGCAGGGATGCCGCGCCCGCCCGCTCTGCGGCTTCCATTCGCTCCGCTCGACGTTCGTGACGCGGTGCGTCGCCGCCGGAGTGCCGCAGCCCGTCGTGCAGACGCTCGTCGGACACGCCTCGCAGAGGATGACGCAGCACTACACCCACCTCCAGAACCGGGACGTCCTCGCCGCGTTCGCGGCGGTTCGATAAGGGAGCGGCGGAACCGCACAAGCCCTGCCGCCGCAACCGGGCGAGAATGCCGCGAAACCGCATAATTCAGCGGAAATATCGCAATTCCATCGTTTACGTCATGATTCGCGGTTGATTTCTAACATCAAGATTTCATATAATATCCGCAGTCGGGTGGGGGCATGGTAATACTCCCACCTCCACAAGCGAAAAGGCAAAAGCGAAAAGGAGAAAACGAAGATGAAAATCGAATGCGAAGAAGCCGAGAGCGTCGCCGCCCTGCTCATTCGGGCGCGACTGCGGGCGTGCGTCGAGGCGGGGGCGAACGAGCCGGACAGGAGCCTCTGCCGCTCGTCATGGAAGTCGGTCGGCTTCTACCGCCCGCAGAAGGAACGCGAACTCGTCACGACCTGGAGGAGGTGAGGCGATGTTCATAAGGGAACGGATGATGGCGCACGTCGCGCTGAAGGAGCTGATGCTCCGCCGCGACCGCCCCGCGATTGCGCCCGGCACGATGGCGACAGTCTACGAGACCATCCTGCAGGCGGAATGCGACGACGCCTTCGCCAACGACCTCGACCTCGCGTTTGAGGACTCGTTCGCGGACGGCACGGCGGACGGGCTTACGGACCTCCTGACGGCGTTCGAGGACATGCCGAAGAGGACCTACGACACCTTGAAGCGGAAGCGCATCGTCTGACGCGCCCGCGAAAACAGAAACAGAAACAGAAACAGGAAAGGGAAAACCGAAATGGAAATCACGAACGAGATGAAGGAAATGATGGAGCGGTCGATGGAGGAGTACTTCGCCGCCTACTGGCAGAAGCACGCGACGCCCGAACAAGAGGCGAAGCGCGTTGCGGAGGGCAAGACATTCAAGGGCGCGTACCACTTCGCGCACACGGTCGCCTCCCACTATCGCGGCAAGGCGAACGGCGGGCAGTGCGTGGCGATGCCCGACGAGCTTGCCTACTGGATCCTGATGCACTACATGGCCAACGAGGCGGAAGGCGCGGAATACAGGACGGCGGAGGAGATCGAGGCCGAGAAGCGGCGCGAACTCGAAAAGGCCGAGGCGAAGCGCCGGAAGCTGGAGGAGAAGGCGAAGCGGCTCAACGAGTCGGGCGCGCTCATCCCTGTCACGGCGGAGGACGTGCAGAAGGCCGAGGACGCGGCGAAGGCGGCGAAGGAGGAGGAACGGCAGATCAGGGACGCGGCGAAGGCGCACGTCGCGAACGCCGAGACGGTCGCCGCGAAGGCCCAGCAGATGAGCCTCTTCTGAACGGATCCGAAATCGCAAGGAGGACACGAGAGATGATTCCGAAGAAGCACCGCGACGCCGTTCTTGCGGCGTTCGCAGAGGACGGGCTCGGCTATCCCGTCAAGGTCTACGGCCTCGTCACGCCGCGACGGAACGGCGAGTTCCGCCTCGACTGCTACGCCGTGAAGAGGACGAAGCGGCGCGGCGTCCAGATGACGGCGGTCAACCGCGCGTGGAGCGACCGCGACGAGTATCTCGTCAAGGACATCTGGAAGACCTGCTTCGGCATGACGCGCGTCGTCTTCGACGAGCGCGAGGCGCGCCTCGGCAGGGAGGAGTCGTGGTACGGCGGGGAATGGGGCGAGCCGCAGGAGTGGGCGGACGGCGGCGCGTGGTTCATGCGGCACGTCCGCTACCTGAACCTCGACGCGCTGGAGCGGACGCGCTACCGCTACTGCCAGTTCGCCCGCTATCGCGGCGACATCCCCCTCGTCCGCTACGCCGCGCTCTACGCGAAGCATCCGCAGATAGAGCACATCGTCAAGGCGGGGCTTCACCAGTTCGTGGACGCGCGCTTCCTCGACAGGCTCGCCGCAGACAAGGGGCTTCGCGGCTTCTTCAGGTCGAACGCCGCCGCGATGGCGGAAAGCCCCGTCCGCTACACGCCGACGGACGTCATCCGCGCGAAGGCGAACGGCTGGACGGTCGAGACGGCCCACGAGAAGGAGACCGTGCGCCGCCGCTACGGCTGGGCACCGAAAGGCATAGACCGCGAGGCCCTTCACAAGTACCTGAAGGCGAACGACATCGACAGGTGGGACTACATCGAGTACTGCCGCTCCGTGGCGGAGGCGAAGCTCGACATCCTCGGCTACGGCGTGGCGTTCCCGAAGGACTTCCACAGGGCCGTCAAGGCCGTCCATCGCAGGATCGCGCGGGCGAAGGCGAAGGGGGACGCCGAGCGCGAGGCCGCGCTGAAGGCGGTCGCGGCGCGCGTCAACGCCCTTCTCGCCCGCATGAGGGGACGGCTCGCGGCGCGCGTCGGCGACTTCGAGATCGTGATGCCGACGACGCGGCGCGACTTCGTGGCCGAGGGGCAGGCGATGCGCAACTGCATCGGCGGCTACTTCGACAGCTGCGCGGACGGCGCGATGGCGTGCTTCTTCATCCGGCGGCGCGGGCGGCGGTTCGCCGACGTGGAGATGGGCGTGCGGGACGGCGAGATCCGGCAGTGCCGCCTCTCGTGCAACCGCCCAGCGGACGACGCGACGGTGAAGTTCGCCGAGGCGGTGGCGCGGCGGATCCTGCCCGCGTTCAGGAAGCGGAAGGCGGCGTGAGGGCTTTAGAAACGGGAACGAAACGCAAGGAGAACATGGAAATGGAAAACCAGGAATGGGCAACCGACTGCGCGGCGGACTTCCTGCGCGGTCGCGGCTACGCAATCATCGACACGCATGCGTCCTGTTGGCTACGGAATCGGAAGCGGACGGTCGAGGTTCCGCTCATCGCATGGGAGGAGGCGTCCGACACGATGGCGTTCATACGGGTGCGGACGCCCTCGATGGACTGCTGGCGCAATCCGACGAAGCGACAGCGCACGGACATGGGACACGCCATGCGCGCGTGGAAGCGCGAGAACAGGTGGCACGGCGAGATGCGCTACGACGTCGTGGACGTCTACGGCACGCCCGACAAGGGGAGGCCGGTCATCGACCACGTGAGGAACGTCAAGATCGACTGAAAGCACGCCGCCGCACGGGAGCCGCTTCAGAAACGGGGCGGCTCTCCTTTTTTTAGAACTCGCGCCGTGCCGAGCGTGAGAACTCATGGGTTATGAACAGGCAATCAACTGCGAACGCGCGATTTAGAACTCGCGAGTTCTAAATTTAGAACTCATGAGTTCTCACTACTGAAAAACGCGAGTTCTCAATGGAGAAGTCAATGAGTTCTCAATGATGTGCGCACGAGTTCTAAATTCGGAATCTGCGCATTTTCGCCGATCACGCGGCGATTATCAGCAGATTTTGAAGTCGAGAACCGAAAACAATAGTGGACGCAAGCAAAAACGCAACTGGAAACGCAAGCCTTTATAATATAATTATTAAAGAGAAGGATAAAGACAATACAAATGCAAAATCAAAACAAAAGGGATACGCGGCTTCGCCGCTTCGCTTCCCATGAGTTCTAAATCACGAGTTCTAAATCCCGGCATCGCGTCTCGGACGCCCGCCCCGTGTGCGGCAACGTCAGGGAGGACGCCGCGACCACCAGCCGTCCGAGCAGCACGGTTTTCCGCCGAGACCGCCACTTTGCCGCATCGCCGCGAGAACGCGGTTCTGTGGCGTTTGAGCGACGGCCCGAATAAAGGACATTGCCGAGCCGCGCAACGCCGTTAGAACGCGAATTTCGCGGCGATACGGCGACGCGAGGCGGACAGGCCAAGGCCGTGTGGCGGAACGCCCATCCTTCCGCCCCTTCTCGCCGCCGCCCCATTGACCGAGCGGGCAGAACTTGACGAAGGAGCAGAACGCGGAGGAGAGAACCCGATGGGATGGAGAAAACCGACACGCAGGGACATTGCGGCGAAGCTGACGCAATCCGAACTCGACAAGTTCAGCGCAAGCCCGGACTTCCTTTCGGGGGCGAACCCCGTCGAGGACGTCCTCGAACTCACGGCGGAGACCGTGCGCGGGTTCTGCCGCACCTGCCGACAGCTGCGGATGTGCCCAGAGGCGGGGACGATCCCGGAGGGGCTGATGACGTTCGCGATGGACTACGCGGCGTTCGACATCCTGAAGCGCATCAGCCACACGCCGAACGAGGCGCGGACGAAGGCGTGGGAGGCCGCGCGGGAGATGTTCGTGGCGGTCGGCAAGGGCGAGTACATCCCCGAATCCTACCAGGACGACGGCGAGGCGGACGACGACACCTCCGCGAACCGCGCCCTTCCGGCGTTCTCCGAGACGACGAACCGCCGCAAGATCCTCAACTCCTACCCGATGGTCTGAAAGATGCCGCCGACAGAAGAGCAGATCCCCTCGCGGCAGAGCGCGGACACCCTTCTCGGACTGACGCCGAAGGAGACGTGGGAGCCGTCCGAAAGCATCGGGAAGAACTGGCCCGACCGCATCAAGGAGCAGGCCCTCTTCTCGGCGCGGACGACCTCGCGGGCGTACCTCGAATCCGTCAGGAGGAGGCTCGCCGAGGTCGCGTCCCGCGCCGTCATCCCCGACGTCGCGGAGTCCGCGCTCCGCGCCGCGCTGAAGGATCTCGGCTACCGTCCCGAAACGGGCTTCCCCGACAACGACGGCCTCGTGCCGCCCGCGACGCCGGGGTCGGTCACCGACCTCTCCTCCTCGCGGCGCATCGGCCTCGTCATCGACACGAACGTCAAGCAGGCGCGCTCGATGGCGCAGCTCGCGTCGTCCGAAAACCCCGTCTTCCTCATGGCGAACCCGGCCTGGAGGCTCACGCGCACGGGCGCGCGGAAGAAGCCGAGGGGCGACTGGCGGAAGCGGTGGGAGGCGGCGGGGAACGCCGTCGGCTGGCAGGGCGCGGCGCGGCGGCAGCTCGTCGCGCTGAAGACGTCCCCCATCTGGCGGGCCATCGGAGACGGCGCGGGCGGCTTCACGGACACTCTCTCGTCCGCCTTCCCGCCATTCGCGTTCGGATCGGGCATGGCGTGGGCGAACGTCGGGCGCAGGGAGTGGAAGCGCATCTGCGAGGCGGAGGGAATCGACGACGGGCTGGACGGCATCAGGCAGCGCGCCGACTTCGCGAGCCGCGCGGGAACGGGGCAAGACGGCGTTCCTCCGCAAGGCGGCACCGTCCCCCGCCCCACGGGCGTCAAGGGCGTCAGGACGCCTCCGCGCGCGCGATACGCCGCCGACACGGACGCGCGGGACGCGGCCTACGCCGAGATCCGCCGCGCCATCGCCGAGGCGACGCTTGCGGAGGCGGAGATCAGGAACGGGCTCTCGCGCATCGAGAAGGCGAAGCGCGTACGGGCGGGCGAGCTTGCGGACGCCTACGCCGTCTTGGAGGAGGTCGCCAAGCGCGTCCGGGAACTCGAAAAGGCGAGGTCGGACATCGCGGGCGTCCGCGCGCGCATGGACGGCTACGCGCAAGACCTGAAGGCCGCGCCGCTTCCTTCCGAGCGCGCCGCGCAGGCGGCATACGACGACAGGGCGAAGCGGCTCCGCGACGCGGCGCGGCGGACGAAGGCGATCATCGCGAAGACGCGCGTCTCCGTCGCCGCGCGCGTCAAGGCGTGCGCCGCCGCGCTTTCGGGCGACATCACGGAGGGCTGACGCGCCATGTCCGACCTCTCCTTCCAGATCGAGGGCGTCGAGCGGCTGAAGCGACGGCTCTTCGCCTTCTCGCCGCAGAGGCTCGCCTCGCTCGCCCGCGAGATCGGCTACAACGTGCAGGAGCGGACGGCGGACTGGCTCGCGCAGGCGTCCGTCACGCGGCACAGGACGGCGGACGAGCTCGGCGCGAAGCACACGGGCTTCCTGGAGTTCGCGCCGGGGCGCGTCCGCTCCCTCTCCCGCTTTCGCGGCGGAAACGGCGGAAGGCCAGAAATCCGCACGGAGAACGCAAGCGCGCGCGGCGTCGATGTCGTCTTCGAGAACACGCCGGGGCTTCGCCGCGCCTTCGGGCCGCTCACGATACGCCCCGTCAGGGCGAAGGCCCTCACGATCCCGAAGGACAGGGTTTCCTACGGGCGGCGCGTCTCGGAACTGCGGGCGGAGGGCCACGCGATCTACCGCCCGAAGGGGACGCGGATTCTCGTCGAGGACATGAAGGGAGGGAAGCGGAAGCGGAAGGACGGCGGCAAGCCGAACTGGCGCGTCCTCTACCTCCTCGTCGGGAAGGTGACGCTGAAGCACGACCCGAAGCTCCTTCCCGACGCGCGAACGATGTCCGACTGGGCGGCGGACACCATCGAGGCGTTCGCCGAGCTGCACGGTGGCGACAGTTGACACGGCGGGCAGGGATTGGAGAGGGAAAGGCAGATGGAAGACTTCGGCTCAAAGTTCAGGCGCATCGCGGAGGGGATCGCCGACAGCATCCGGGACGCGGCGGGCGTCCAGGGGCGCGGCGACGTCTCCGTCATCGTCGAGGACAAGGGCGACATCGACGCGCTCGTCGCCGAAGCCCTCGGCTCGGTCGGCCTCTGCGTCATCGTCGGCGTCACGGGGTTCACGCGCCGCGCGCAGTCAGGCCCCGTCATCACGGGGACGCTCGACTTCGAGTTTCGCGTCGTCGAGGTCCCGTCCGTCAACAGGACGGAGCAGGGCTTCGTCACGGCACAGCAGATGGCGGAATGGCTTGCGCGGAACCTCCATTGGCGGACATGGGAGGGAATGGACGGCAGGCCCCTCCTCTTCGGCGGGTTCCAGCGCGACGACTCGGACGAGTTCAACGTCTGCCGCGTCAATTTCACGGGCGAGTGTTCGCTCGGAACGGTAAAGGCAAACTGAAAGGGAAAGGGAGCGACACCTCATGAGCGAGCGCACCATCAACTACCCGACGAAGGCCAACGGCCGCATCGTCGGCACGGAAGTCGTCTACGGAGCCCCGAAGATCTCCTTCGGCGCGACGGGCGAGTTCATCTGCCAGTCCTGCACGAAGTCGCAGGCGGGCGAACTGAAGGAGTACAACGACGAGGCGGGCGAGACGGCGGTTCTCGTCCTGAAGGGCGACCACCGCGAGTTCTCCATCGACGGCCTCATCGACAAGGACCTCCCCGACCAGAAGCAGGGGACGCTCTTCACGCTCGTGCTGACGATGCCGGACGGCACCTCGAAGACCTACAAGCCCCGCGTCCAGACGTGGCAGAGGTCGTTCGCGAACGAGGACTGCGCGAAGGTCTCGATGACCGCCCGCACCTACCCGGCCATCGACGGCGGCGCGGACTGCGACCCCGAATACGCGGCGGCAACCGGCTCGTGACGGGGCGAGGGCGATGCTTCCCGTCGAGACGACAGAGGCCCTGTTCCCGCCGTCGGGCGCCGTGGGGAAGCTCACGCTCCGCCCGATGACGCTCGCGCACGCCGCGCTCCTGGAGACGGCGGGCGCGGACATGGCGCGCGGCGTCACGCCCGACAGCATCCTCCTCTTCGCGTGGGTCTTGGCGATGGACGGGGCGGAGGTGCGGCGCGTCGCCGCGTCGGCAGACCTCGTTCCGTCCTTCAGGGCGTGGTGCGGGAGGCACGACCCCGACCCCTGCGCCCTCGCCGAGGCCGTCTGCCGCATCGTGCGCGCCGCGTCCGCCGCGTTCGTTCCGCCGGAGGCGGAGGGCGGCGGGCAGACGGTGTTCGCGTCCGCCAAGGGCTTCGGCTGGCCGCTGGAGATCGCCGAGTGCCTGTGCCACGAGTACGGGTGGACGCTCGACGCCGCGCTCGACACGCCGCTCGCGACGGCCTACGCGCTCATCAACTGCGCGCGGCAGAGGAACGGCGGGAAGAACGGAGGCCCGGACTACTACGGGCGGATCCAGATGGCGGAGGCGGCGCGGGCGTTCCGCAGGGCGCGGGAAGAGCGCGAACGGGCGGCGCGGGAGGAGGCGACAGACAAGGAGGCGGGCGGAAATGGCTGACGCGAAGCCGATTGTCATCTCGATGAAGATGCTCGCCGACGTCTCGGACGCCGACAAGCTCCTCAAATACGTCCACGACCTCGGACAGCAGCTGAAGAGGGCGGGCGGCGAGGACGCGGAATCCCTGCGGCGGAAGCTCCTCCAGATCAAGCGCGAGATCTACTCCGGCGACCGCTCGGAGGCCTCCGTCAAGGCGATGTCGGCGAAGGTGCAGGGCCTGATGCCCGACATCGCGAAGTCGAAGACCGTCGGCTCGCTCTCCGCCATCAACGACCGCCTCTCGCAGTTCGGCACGACGCAGGCGCGGATCGTCCAGCGCACGGTGGACGACATCAGGACGGCGGTGACGCAGGGCGACCTCTCCGAGACGACGCTCGACATCCTCGGCAAGTCGCTCGACAGGTTCGTGGAGCAGGCGAACAAGCTGCCGCCCGTCGGGCTGAAGAAGCTCGCGACCGACATCCGGCGCACAATCGAGAACACGCAGGAGCTGCGGGACGTCATCGCGAGCGTCACGGGCATCGACTTCAAGGTGAGCGGCGGAGGCGGCTCGCTCGACGAGCTGTCGCACAAGATCGCCGTCATCGAGGGGGCGAAGGGCCTTGACGAGGGGATGAAGGCGCTCGAAGAGGCCCTTGCCGAACTCGACCCGGCCAAGGCGGACGAGATCGCGAAGTCGCTGGAGCGGATGCGCGCCGTCCTCAAGGGCGACCTCGGCAAGCGGAGCGTCGCGGAACTCAACGCCGCGCTCGGCGACCTCTCGAAAGCCGCCTCGCGCCTCGGCGGCGCGGAACTCGGCAAGGTCGGCGACGCGATCTCCGCCGTCACGGCGCAGGGCAAGGCCCTCGGCGACAGCCTCGCGGAGATGACCGAGGGCGAGCGGGCGTGGTTCAACGCGGCGGCGGCGGGCGCGGACGAGCTGGGCGTCAGCATGGACGCGCTCACGAAGAGCGTCCTCGACCTCCTGAAGCGGATTCCCGGCATCGGCGCGGCGTTCAAGCGGATCGGCGGCGTCGGCGCGCTCGCCATCGCCGGGATCGTCTGGTCGGTCAAGGGCCTCGTCAGCGCATGGCGGGAGTGGCGGCAGTTCAAGGCCGAACAGGAGTTCAGGATGTTCGGCAAGGGCGTCGAACTCGCGCAGAACGCCATCGCCGCCTACGTTTCCGTCCTCGAGATCGCGCAGTCGAAGGAGAAGGCGTACATCGACGCGAAAAGGCAGCAGAAGGACGCGCTGAACGAACTCACGAAGGCGCAGCTCGACCTCAACAAGGCGAAGGAGCTGGAGGGCGTGGAGGACGAGGGGATGCGGCGGCGCATCGAGGAGAGGTACGCGGGCCTCGCCTCCGAACAGGCCGACAGGGAGGGGCGGCTCGGCTACGCCCGCAAGGTCGAGGACGAGGACGTCGCGATCCGCCAGATGACCGAAAAGCTCGCCCATCTCGAAGAGGCGGCGAAGGAGAACCGACAAGCCTACAACGTCGCGGAGCGGAAGAAGGCGTACCACCTGAAGGAGGGGACGGGGATCGGCAGCTACATCGCGGCGAAGTTCGGTGTCGGGGAACTCGACCGCGAACAGGCGAAGGAATGGGGCGAGGCGGCGTCCGCCTACCAGCGCGACTTCCAGAACACCCTGAAGGAGATCGAGCGGATCAAGGGGCAGATCGAGGAGGCGAAGATGCGCCGCAAGGCCCTTTCCGACAAGGTTGCGGCGGGAGAGAAGTCGCCGGAGGAGGCGCGCCTCGAAGCGGAGAAGGCGAAGCGCGAGTCGGAGGCGCGCGACAGGAAGGCGCAGGAGGACAGGCGCGTCGCCGCGCTGAAGCGGCAGCGCGAGCGCGAGCGGGAACTCTACGAGTACGACCGCGACCTCGCCGAACGCCAGCACGCGCGGAGCGTCGCCGAGCCGTACCAGGATCTCGTGACGCAGCTGAAGACCGCCAAGGCGGAACTGCGCCGCTTCAGGGAGGAGGAGGCGGAGGCCCTTGCGGCGCGGGAGCGCGTCATGCGGGCGTTCGCGGCGTCGGGGCGCGCGGACATGACGGAGAGGGAGCGGTTCGAGTTCGAGAACGCGACGAGCGACCTCCTGCGCGCCCGCTCGGCGCGGTACAGCGAGCAGTCCACGGTCGACCAGCTGGAGAAGCAGATGCACGACCGCCGCTTCGAGGAGGGGCTGTCGCAGTACCAGCGCGACAGGGAGGACGCGGACTTCGCGCGGGAGGGACGCTACGCGCGCGGGAACTGGGCGACGCGCCTCCGAATGGACATGGAGCGGTACCGCGAGGGAAGCCGGGCGTTCGAGGACGCGCAGAGGCGCATCCTCGCCGACAACGACGGCACGAGGCCGCTGACGCCCGAAGAGCGGCGCATCGCCGAGCGCGACCGCGACGAGGGGCGGCAGAAGATGACGGAGACGCGAAGCGCGCTGCGGGCGACGGCGATGGAGGGCGACGCGCAGGGGATGTCCTTCGTCGCCTCGCTCTTCGGACACCGCAACCGCCTCACGGCGATGGGCCTCGGCGGCGACGTGGCGGACTGGGACAGGCAGACGGCGCGGAACACGCACACGCTCGTCAAGCAGAACAGGGAACTCCTGAACGCGATCAACAGGAAGACCGGCGCGGGCATCGCATGGGGGATGTAGGGCGGCGGGAAACGGCTTCGGCAAGAAAGAGGAGGCATCGGACATGGCGACCAGTATTTCATTCAGCGGCGGACGCGCGGTGGGGAAGAACTCGTGGAACAAGGGCTTCTTCAACGGCACGAAAGTCCGCACGTTCGCGGAGAATAACTCGGCGGAGATCGAGGCCGTCGGGGCGTTCGACGCGCTCGCACAGCCGAGGACGGGCGATCAGGTCCCCTCCGGCTACGCGGCGTTCCTTCCCTCTCCCGGCGCAGACATGATCTGGGGCGTGCAGAACTCCACGCTCTCGAACGAGGCGGGCGGCCTCGGCATCCTGCGCATCTCGTGCGTCGCCGTGAAAGGGCTTCTCGCCGCGTTCGACGAGACGTGGGACATCGACATGCAGGAAGTCCAGCGGTCGCTGAAGCAGCACCTGAAAGTCCTCAAATCGGCGGATGCGCTCACGCAGATCAAGCTGTGGGAGGCGACGCCGGAGGCCCTGCGCACCTACACGACAAGAAGCGGGCTCGCGTTCCGCTACTACGCGACGACGGAAGACGGCGATCCGGGCAACCTCACGGCGGTGACGGACGCGCAGGCGGTCAAGTACCTGAAGGCGGTCACGGCGGGCATCGAGACCTACAACGCCTACCTCCCCGTCGTGACGCGGACGACGCGCTACCTCTCGATCCTCGCGGGGACTTCGAGCTTCAACGTCCCCTACTCCGACAAGATCGGGAAGTTCGACACGCCGAGCGTCAGGCCGAGCGGCTACAACGGGACGAAGAACTGGTTCAAGAGCGCGGACAAGTACAGCCGCGCCAACAACGGGACGTGGACGCGCACGGAGCAGTGGACTTACACGGACGACACGACGCACTCGTGGATCTACGAGGACTAGCGAACGGTCGCGAAAGGAGGACGGGAAGATGGTGTTTCCAAAAGAGCCGGTGCCGGGGCAGAAGCTGGACGCGACATGGGGGCGCGACGTCGTTCGCGCGCTGAAGCGACTCACGCCGTCGGGCGGGCCGGGAATGCGCGTGACGTGCGGGCCGAACGGCACGACCTTCGCGGCGGTCGGCAGGGCGGCGCAGACGGCGGCGGCAACCGAAAAGGAAGCCGAGCCACATCCGTTCAAGGCGGAGTACTTCAACGCGGGAACGGCGGACGAGCCGGACTGGAGGCTGACGGTCTTCGTGCCCGACGATGCGGTCGACACCTCGTTTTCCGTCCTCTATTCGCAGGTGACCGAGTGCGCCGCGCGCGCGGGATGGGCAGAGGTCGAGG
Source organism: Verrucomicrobia bacterium UBA1629 (assembly GCA_002321305.1). Classification (GTDB taxonomy): domain Bacteria; phylum Verrucomicrobiota; class Kiritimatiellia; order RFP12; family UBA1067; genus UBA1067. The sequence goes on from DCMF01000032.1 coordinate 13,649, forward strand.
CTTCCGCCCTCCATACCGACGAGAACGGCCTCGCGACGCTCACCCTGCGCTTCTGCACGGCGACCTCGAAGGAATGGACGGCTAACGCCGTGCGGACTTATGCGCAGTTCGGCACGGTCGGCTACGCCTTCGACAGTTCGGGGATCGAGGGGTTCGACTCGACGCAAGCGGCCTACGCGACGCTTCCGATTGCCGTCATCGACACGGCGAACAGGAAGGTCGTCCAGCAGCTCGCGTTCTCCGCGTTCGTCGTCCAGACGACATTGCAGGCCTCTTCAGGCAGTTCGGGCAGTGGGGGCGGCGGCATGGAGGTGAGCGTCACCGACACCCGCACGTACACGGGCATCCCCGGCCTCATCGGGATGGACGCCGAACAGGAGCAGGGCAAGCTGAAGCTCGTCGCCTACGACGCGCTCGGCTTCGATAAGGTGGTTGCGGGCGACATCGAGACAGGCGTAGTCACGCTCCCCGAATACCTCGCGGGCGACGTCAAAGTCTCGGTGGTGGATCCTATCACGGCGAGAGCGAGCCTCCTCGGCAAGAACGTCAACACCGAGAACTTCGAGACGGAGTGCCTTGAAGAACACGGCAACGCGCGCGGCACGACCGCAGATTTGGTCGGAAGCCAGAGCCGAGGCGCGCGCGCCGACCATAAGCACACGCTTGACGACATCCTCATTGAAGTAGAAGACGAAGGCCTGATTGCCGCCTTCTCGAATGCCGAATCCTTCACCAAGCTCCTTCAAGATATCGGGATGATGACGGACGAAGGCTCTACCGAGATCCCGGACGACGAGCAGATGGTCACGTTCGGCGACATCACGCAGGGCGTGGACGGGACGATTGGCGCGGAAGGCATCGGGAGCGACACGTCGGATACCGCACCGCTTACAGGCGACAAGGCCGAATATATCGCGACAGAGGCGGAACTCGCCGAGACGGGCGTCCATCAGGGAGAGTGGGACAGGGACACGGACACTTCGGGCAAGGGCTTCAGGTACACCGTCTGCTGCGGAGTCAAATACATTCCGTCGAAATACGGCGTCTACCTCATTTTCCGCGAAATCACGGTCGACAAGTATGGCATGATCCGCAAGATATCGAAAGCGAAGATGGGGCTTTACCAGAACCTCGTTTAACGGGACGCGGGGTTGATTTCATAACGGCGAATACACTATAATACCCCCGTATCGAGAACACGAAATCATCACGGAGGTACCCATGAACCGAACTTCTGCCGTCTTCGGGGCGGCTTCTGTCGTCGTTGCGCTTTCCGCCGTCGGATATTGCGCTTACATGATGAAGTCCATTGACGCTCACCTTTCAAGAGTCGCGTCTAATATAGAGCGCATCGCGACGCAGGGCGAAGATAGAACGAAGAATTTGCAAAAGGCATTCTCTCTGCGGACATGGCAACCGAGCAGAAAACCGCATGAACAAGCTTCTGCGACAACAAATAGCCAATCTCGACGCCTGTCGATTTTCAGATATAGAAGAGCTGACAACGACGAGAAGTCAAAAGAATCGCCTCAAAAGGCCGTTGTTCTCCCTGCAAGTCCTCTCACAGGGAAAACTTATGACGAGATAATGGCGCTCCGCAAAAAAAACAGGGAGAAAGTAAGTATGAATGATGGGCCGGGCACATTCAATAATTTTGAAACTGGCGAGATCATATCGGAGAAAGACTTCTTGCAAGGGCGTTCTGTGACAAATCAGTACGGCGAAATCTTTTCTTCCTATTCGGCGTTTCTATCTTCTTCGCCCAAAGACATAGATAGTGAAATTCTGGACGCGGCGTCAGAAGTCGCGAGAAAAAAGCAGATTGAAGCGGCAAAAGAAGCCAGAGAATGGCGGAAAATGAACCAATAGTGATATATGCTTGACATGAGCACAGGCGGCGGATGCAACAAGCGTCCGCCGCTTTCTTTTCCTGCAATTGAGCAGCTACGATTCGCGTCTCGATCCATCTCACCTGTTGACAGCCTCGGCAAGTCACGGAGAGAGGGAAGATGGAGTTTCTTCATGAGCAGAATGACGGCTACGTGAGGCTGGACGGGACGCGGATGCGCCTCCCGCCGCTTTCGTCATGGAAGCGGTCTTCGGCAGTCTTCTGGTTCCGCGCCCCCTTCCCGTGCGTCGCGATGTCGTTCAAGGTCGGGAGCGCGGACGGCACGAGATACGAGGCGACGCTCGCGATGACGCTCTCGCCGCCGCACGGGCTGTGGCGGGCGTATGTGCCGGGACGCTTCTTCGGCGAGCATTGCGAGACGCGCTACAAGGTCACTTGCCTGGATCTGTCTGGCGGACGCCACGTCTGCGGCGAGGGGATTCTGCGCGTCTACGGCGGCACGATCCGCGATGCTGACGAGGAGCCGCTGTCCGCCGACGGTTGCCTCGTGCCGTTTCCCGACGGCAAGTGGCGGCGCGTCACGGTCTTTACGGACGCGGCGGGCGAGCTTTCGTTCCGCGTGGAACAGGACGCCTTCTCTTCGGACGACTTCGCGGACACGCCGGAACAGGCGTTCGCCTACGAAAAGGCGAGCGGCCTCTACTACGCCCTCACGGGCTTCGTCGACGAGGCGGGCGAGGCGTATCTTTCCGTCTCGCCGAGCGGCGTCACGGGCAAGGAGGGCGCGTTTGCGCTCGACCCGAAGACGGGACTTTACCACCGCGTCGAAACGGTGCGCGACGAGGTGGGCGAAATGGCACCGGCAGTAGGAGAGACGAAGGAATGAAAAAGCCAGCGGCATTGTGCATAGGCGTTGTGGCGGCGGTCGCGATCTCGGCCATCGTCGCGTTCGGCGCGGGAGAGGGCGCGTCGCAGAAGTGGGTCGCGCTGAAGATTGCGCAGTCCGAGACGAACATACTCACGCAAGTCGACAAAAAACTCGCGGATCTGGCTTCGCAGCTCACGTCCGCGATTGAGGCGAACATGGCGATTCTCGCCGACACGAGCAACACCAACCGCGTCGAACAGGCGATCTCAAACGGACGTGTCGCCGCCGGGCCGCTTGTCGACAGCCTGTTCACTCTTTCTTTCTGACGAAAGGCAATGAGCATGAAAAAGACGATCCTTCTATTCTTCACCACTACTGGGCTTCTGTTTGCGCAAGGGGCTGAAAACCCCTATGTCGCCTATGTCGATGCACTCTATGACATCGGGGTCGGGGAAAGGTCGATCCTGACAATCGGCGATGAGATGTTCGAGGTCTTCGGCGCAGACATCCGCACGGAGAGGATGTCGATTCAGGATGCCGCACGCGGATACTACAACGCCTACAACACGCTCTCGGCCATTCTTGACGGGACGAAACTGAACAAGACCATCAGGGCCTACACGCTCGCGAAATGGGCGGAGGTGATGACCGCGATCCTCTACGACGGGCTTGCGACCCAACAGTCGCTGGATATTGAATTTGCGAACGTCCTTCAGAGCAACGTAGATGCCAATCAAGAAGAACTGAACAATGCTCAGGCTGAATATGACGAGCGCATCAGAAAGACAGAAGAGACTGCCGCCTCAATCTCTTCAGGGACAACGGCCGTCGCCGCATCCCTGAAAGCCGCGAAAGCGGACATGGCAGTCCTCGCGACAGAGACGAAAAACGACCTCGAAAAGGTCAACAGCCGCATATCCGAACTGGCGTCGCAGAGTTGGCTGAACGATGAGGAACGCGAAGAGCTGAAGAACCTGAAGAATCAGGCGCAACAACTCTCAGTCGTTGAAGCCGCCGCACGGAAAGCCTCGACAGCAACGCAGATGGTCGCCGCAAAGCTGTCCTCTCTAGATGTCAAAGTGTCCCACCTTGCGACGTTAGGCTCCAGCACGAATAACTGGAAGGCGGTTTCGGCGTGGCTCGGACAGAAGGACATGGGCGAGCGAAAAAACAGAGGCGTCTTCCTCGAACCCCAGAAGGTCGAGACTGGTGATGGCGAAGGTAATTATGACCACAAGAAAGGCGACACGATCTTCACGATGCTCAACGACCTCGGCATCGTCCCAGTCGTGAACGACAAGCAGCGGGAGGCATGGAAGGAACTTGGCGGGCGCGAGCCGGACAGGTATCTCTACATGAGCGAAACGACGCGCGGCGAGAGCGACGCATGCTTCGCGCGACCGATAGGCGGATTTCCCGCGCCGAGCAACTGGGTGGACGGAGAGACGATCATCTGCTCAAATGGCGTGTATGTCGCTTCGGGTTCTGATTCGAGCTACGGAAATGCCGTGCGGACGATTCAGGCATTCCTCAACAACGCCAACGCGAATGGGATAAGCGGCGTTGGAAGCGACTCGCAGATCGGCGACGACAGCCTGTGGTCGACGAACAACCCCCAGAACCCAGCAAACGCCAACTTTGACAGGGAAGACCGCACAAACCCGTGGAATCTCATCACGTATACGGGCGATTCGCAAGTCTCCCCGAAAGACTATCGGCACCTCTACTCGATCTCGTTTCTCGGCGAATATTCGGCGGCATTCGGAAACGCCTTTTCGCTCTACGGATTCTACAACGCCCCCGACGGCGCGGTTCCGTATGTGTCTCGCGACGAGGCCGAAAGTACACTCCTTTGGAAGAAGGAACTCGAAGCCGACGGAGGGGAGAAGCTGGGATTGGGAGCTTCAAGGACAAAAACGCTCGAAGTCATCAAGAGGGGAGACGACGATTCGGAAAATGTGGATGCGGACATGCCGCGCTACCTCTCGCTTTACGGCTTCTCGTCTGCAAAAGACGGACAGGTGCCCTACAAGAAGAGCGAGACCGAACTTGGATGGCAGGACGCCTCCGGCGGCGCGGCGCTCACCCTCGTGGGCACGGACGAGAGCAGCGCCACCGTCGGGAGCGGCGCGGCGACGAACACCGTCACCTTCGCGAGCGCGTCCGACAGCAACGTCAAGG
>DCMF01000030.1 GCA_002321305.1 Verrucomicrobia bacterium UBA1629
TCCCCGCCGTGCCCGTGAACGGGTCGACGTAGGACGCGAGGTCCTCCGCCGCCCGCGCCGCAAGGGCCGCGCACGCGGCCACGGCTGCGGCCGCGCACAACGCCCTGATCTCAACTTTCGCCTTCATCATCTCATCTTTCCTTTCCTGTTTCAACGGGACATGATCACGGGCCCACGAAATGGGCGTTGGCGCCGACGAACGCGCCGGCCGTGTAGGCGATGTCGACGAAACCCCGCGACGGGAGCGCGACAACGCCGATTGGCGTCGATGCGTTCGCCGGGCAGCGGTAGTCGAACGCGGCGATCGTCCGCCCCGTCGCGCGTTCGCTGAAGACGGCGCGTCCCGCGACCGGATGCCGCGCGTCATTGACCGCCCACGCCGTGCCGTCGGGCATCAAGGCGACAAGCTGCGTCGCCTGCGCCGCCTTGACGGCTTCGTAGGCCCGCTTCCTGCCGCCGTAGTAATCGACGATCGCGTCCGAGACGATCGGCCAGCCATCCCGGAGATTCCACCAGAGCAGCCCGGTCTTCTTCGTGAACTTCTCCATGCGGTAGCGTTCGATCCAGGTCTTCAGCGCCTCTGCCTGGACGAACTGGCTCGCCGCGATGAAGCCGTCAAGATCGCGCGGGACCTCGCCCAGCGCGAAGCGGATCTTGTTCAGCAGATGGTTGTTGCGCGTGCGGGCGAGTTCGCTCGTCGGGTCGTCGAACGGGTTCACGGCCTTCGCCTGCCATGCGGCATTCCACCGCCAGCTCCCGTCAAGCCAGGGATAGACGGAATCCTTCGGCATCATGCGCTCAAGCGACTCGCGGTTCGGGCAGCCGTGATAGCCCATCTCGCTCACGAACCGCGCCGGGTTGGCCAGGTACTCCGGCCCCCTGTAGTGGGCGCGCGACCAGAGGTGGTCTTCGCTCGGCTGCGCCCGCCCCGCAAAGCTCGTGGGGCTGACGTAGGGAGAGCTCGGCAAATAGGCGCGCGCGAAGTCATGCTCGTACAGCACGTCCGGAATCGTCCGCCGGCTCGTGCGGTCCCGGTTCGGGTCGATCCACCCCTTGCCGTAAGTCCACATGGGCGCGGCGTCGTTCTCGTTGTTGCCGCACCACAGCGCAAGGCTCGGATGGTTCCTCAGCCTCAGGACGACGGAGCGGATCTCCTCCGCCATGCGCCGTGCCATGTCATCGTCCTGCGGGCCGATTCCGCTTGCCGTCATGAAGTCCTGCCAGACGAGAATGCCCTCGCGGTCGCAGAAGTCGTAGAAGGCGTCCGGCTCGTACACGCCGCCGCCCCACAGGCGCACCATGTTGCAGTTGAGGTCCGCCAGCATCAGCGCCGTCTCGTCGAGCCTGTCCCCGTCTCGTCCGTGGAACGCATCCACCGGCACCCAGTTCGTGCCGCGCATGAAGCACCTTTCGCCATTCACGCGAAAGAGGAATTCGCCGTCCGTCCTGCCCGCGATGCGGTCGGCGCGTTCGAGCGTCACGGTGCGCAGCCCGATCCGGTCGCGCCGAACCGCCGCCACGTGTCCGTCCGGCGCGACGAGCTCCAGCGTCATGTCGTAAAGCGCCGCCTCGCCCATGCCGCGCGGCCACCAGAAGTCAACGCCTTCGAGCGCAAAGCGCAATTCGCCGTGGTAATGGCGAAAGGGCACGGCCTTCGACGCCACCACGCGGTTCGCGCGCGTCAGCGTTGCGCGGATCTGCGCCCGGTCGATCCAGTCGAACGGCGCCTTCACGCGAAACCGGGACGACAGCCGCGCTGTCCGGTTCGTGACGTCCAGATCGTAGACCCAGTGGTAGGCCTCGTCGATCTGCCGCGTCGAGACCGTCTCGATCCGGACGCCGCGCCAGAGGCCGCTCGCGAAGAGGCGCGGGAAGATGTCCCATCCGCCCATGTGCGCCGCCTTGCGCAGCAGCTCGCCTTCCGGTCCGGGCGTCATCGTGCGGCCCAGCTGCCCCAGCGACTTGTCCCGCGTCTCCATGAAGGCGCTCCGGATCAGCACCTCGAGGCGGTTCGTGCCGTTCGCGCGGACGCGCCCCGTCACGTCAAAACGCCAGGGAATCAGCATGTTGTCGCACGAACCGACCTTTTCGCCGTTCAGGAAGACGTCGGCCAGCGTATCCACGCCGTCGAGGACGAGCTCGAGACGCTCCTCCTGCCCCGCCACCGGCCCTGTGAAGGTCTTCGCGTAGAGCCATTCATGCCCTTCCCATTTCCGAAAGGCATAGGCGTTCGTGCCGATCTCCGGGTTCGGCGCACGTCCCGCCCGCACCAGGTCAAGCTCGCAGTTCCCCGGCACGGTCGCGTCAACCGTCTCGACGGGCAGCCCCTTCGGCAGGGGCAGTGCCCGCACCGGCCCGGACTCGGGCTGGCGGAAGTACCGCAATTCCCATGTGCCGTCAAGCGAAAGGCGGCGCGTCGGGCTGCGCACGTCGTCCGTCATCTCGAAGACGAGCGTGCCGCCCTTCAGGATGTCGGCCTGCCGCAGGGTCAAGCCGTCGAACGGGCGGCCGTCGAGCCGGATCGACTGCACATACTTGTTGGCCGACGACAGGTTTCGCGCCTCCACCACGAAAGTCTTTCCGTTCGGCAGGCGGAACGTCACCTTCGGAATCTGCGGCGCACCCAGCACATAGTCGCCGCCGCAGGGCGTGACGGGGTAAAAGCCGGCGGCCGCAAACAGGTACCACGCGCTCATCTGCCCGCAGTCGTCATTGCCGCACAGGCCCTCCGGGCCCGGACGGTAGAAGCGGTCGACGATCTCGCGCACGACTTCCGCCGTGCGGTCGGGCCGTCCCGCGTACGGATACAGGTAGGCGACATGGTGGCTCGGCTCGTTGCCGTGCGCGTACTGCCCGATGAGTCCGGTCACGTCTTCGCGCGTGCCCATTCCCTCCGCCGACTCCGGCAGCGCGAAAAGCGCGTCCAGCCGTTCGACGAACTTCGCGGCGCCGCCCATCGCGGCGACCAGCCCCGCCGGGTCCTGCAGCACGTGCCACGTGTACTGGAAGGCGTTCCCCTCCGTGAAGTCGTTCGCGCGCTCGTCGCCGCCGCCCAGCGCATAGGGGTTGAACGGCGTGCGCCAGGCGCCCTTCGCGTCGCGGCCCCGCACGAGTCCCAGGGACGGGTCGAAGACCTTCCGCCACCCGGCCGCGCGCCGCGCGAAGAACGCCGCGTCCGCCCTGTGCCCCAGTCGTTCGGCCATCTGCGCCGCGCACCAGTCGTCAAAGCCGCACTCCAGCGTCCGCGAGACGCTTTCGGCCCGGATGAGGTCGAACGGATAGTACCCATGGCGGTCGTAGGCCGGCCAGTCTTCCTTGATCTTGCCCGCGTGCTCCTTCGTGAGCGTCTCCTTGACCAGCCGATAGACCGCCTCCCAGTCGATGTCGTCCAGCCCCCCGAGCTCGCCGGCCCGGCTCTTCAGGAACGCATCGACGATGACGGACACGCCATGGTTGCCGATCATGCAGTCGACGTTCCGGCCGCCATAGCTCATGACGGGAATCCGGCCGATCTCCCGCCCTTGCGCGAGCAGCGAGCGGACGACGCCGGCGGCGACGTCAGGCGTCGCCAGCGTGTACCACGGCTGGGCCGCGCGAAAGGTGTCCCACAGCGACAGCGTCGTGTAGGCCGATCCGTCGGCCGCCATGCGGACGGCCCCGTCCGCGCCGCGCGCCCGCCCGTCCGCGTCCGCCCAGTCGTTCGGCTGGAGATAGAGGTGGTAGAGCGAGGTGTACCAGTTCGTCTTCTGGAGGCGCGAGCCTTCGCAGGCCGTGCGCGCGAACAGGCGGTTCCAGGCCGTGCGGGCGTCCGCCCGGACCCTCTCGAAGTCCCAGCCGGGAATCGCGTCCGCCAGGTTGTTCCGTGCGCCGGCCTCATCCGTCGCGCAGACCGCCACCTTCATCAGGAGCGGTTCGCCGTCCTTGAGGTCGAAGGTCGCGCAGTAGCGCGGCGCCGCCGTGGCTTCCGGCCTTTCCAGCTCCTCCAGCTCGCGCCACGGGCGGTCAAACGCCAGGGCAAACGCGACGACGCGCCCCTCGACCCATGTCCGCGTGCGCCGGAAACGCCCTTCAAGGCCGTCGGAGCCGACGGCCCTCACCTCGGCGCCGACCGTCTTGTTGCCCGTGTTCCCGGCCTGGTCGGCCTCGCCAAACGGCAGGTTCACGAGCACGCGTCGCGCCCCCGGCTTCCGCCACGTGAAGCGGTAGATCGCCGCGCGCTTCGCGGCCGCGATCTCGACCAGCACGCCGTCCTGCTCCTGCACGACGGCGTAGTAGCCCGGCGCGCCGCGCTCGGACGCCTTGTCGATCGCGCTCGCCATCGGCAGCGGCCGCCGCGCGCCCGTAAACGGCAGCACCTGCACGTCGCCCAGATCCGTGCAGCCCGTGCCGGACAGGCGGTTCTGCGAATAGCCGATCACCTGGCGGTCGGCGTACTGGTAGCCCGCGCAGTACTTCCAGTCGCCCGTGCCCGTGTCCGGCCCCGCCTGGATCATGCCAAAGGGATAAGATGCCCCCGGATGGGTGTGCCCCGTCCCCGCCGTGCCCGTGAACACGTCGACGAACGCGGCCAGGTCTTCGGCCGCCGCGCACACAAGCCCGAAGACCGCAAAAAGGATTCCGCAAAGAAGATGTCTCATGCCGTCTCTCCGGATCGCGTTCAGAACCACAGCGAGAACCAGTTGCCGGGATCGTTCACACACGACGCCGACCAGTAGTCGGCGACCGGGACGAACCGGCGTTCGGCGCCGCGACGCAGCTCCAGCGTCCACGCGCCCCATGCGGCGGCCGAATCGGCCGTGCGCGGCATTGGCACGAGCGCACCGGCCGTCCAGCCGCGCGCATTGACCGTCTCGAAGTCCAGCGTCTCCGCACGGCTCGTCCCCGCGACGCGCCCCTTGGCCAGCACCAGCGGCCCGCGCATGACCTGCGCCGCGTGCGTCCGACGCGCCAGCGTCTCCATCTCCGGCGTCAGCCACGACATGAAGCGCTCCGCGTAGGACGGCCGATGCCAGTCCTCCTGTCCGGCGATGACGGAGATGTCCTCGTCCTCCGGCGCCGAAGACGGCAGAAGACGCGGCGACAGGTCGAGGGAGACCGTCCAGACGGTGTCGCGCGCGGCAGTGTCGAGGGCGACGCGACCGTTCTCCGGCGTACGCTTCACGCCATCGACGGCGACCCACGGCGACCAGACGGGGACCCGCAGACGCAGGCTGACCGGGCGATCGGCGCGCACCCGGACGCGGAAGGTGTCCGAAACGGGGTAATTGCCGGACACCTCGAGGCTCACGCCGTCGATTTCGGCCTGCGCGTCGCCCAGGAGGTTCACGTCCAGCGCGCCGCCCGGGCCGCGCGTCACGACCGTCGAGGCCCAGTCGAAGAAGCCGCGCGGCATGTTGTCCGTGCAGCACTGGTGATGGAGCATGCCCGTCTGCGGCGGCGCCGAAAGGTGCCGCGTGCCATGCGAGCGGACGATGTGCGCCGCCCAGGAGCCGTCCGGCGCGACGCCCGCGAGAAAGGCGTTGTAGAACGCCTCCTCCAGGAGATCGAGATAGCGCGTCTCGTCCGTCAGCAGGAAAAGCTCGCGGTTGAGGCGCATCCAGTGGATGACGTCACACAGCTCCGTCATGCCGTTGACGTGCTGGCGGGCGTTCAGGAAATGGTCGAAGTAGCCGACGCTGCGCATCGCGTCGAGTTCCTCGTCGAGCAGGTGGCGGTGAAACGCCTTGACCGCCGCCAGCGCGCGGGCATCGCCCGTGACGCGGTGATACTCGGCCACGCCCTCGAAGAAGCTCATCAGCTCATAGGCCTTGGACAGGAAGATCGCCCGGTTCCCGAACCACGTGTGGACCGGGCGGCCGGACAGGGCGTTCCGGATCAGGTTCATCTGCAGGGGCGACGACGCGTCCCGGTCGTTGACCGCCACGATGTGCCGCGCCAGCTCAAGGTAGTCCGCCTTGGGACGTTCGCGGTGGACGAGCAGCAGCGGCTTCAGGACTGTCATCGACGAAAGGCCCGCCCACGAGCCCGTCCACTCGATGCCGACGTCCAGCCGCTTCAGCTGCGCGCAGAGGTGGTCAGCCATCCGCTCGGCCGCCGACAGGCAGCCCGGATCGCCCGTCGCCCGGAAAAGCGCCACGAGCGCCCACATCGTGTACTTGCGCCCCCAGATGTTGAAGTTCCACGTCTTGCCGGGGTCGTCCCCCGGACGGCGCACGCCCAGCGCGTCTTCGTCGGCGTACGTGCTGAGGTAGCCGTTCGGCTTCTGATGCGCACGGACGAACGCATGCGCCTTCTCGAGCGCCCAGCGGCGCAGGTCGGGATCGCCGGTCGCGGCGATCGCTTCCGCCGCGCAGAGCATCGTCTTGCCCCAGTACTCGTTCTGCCAGCCGTTCCGGACGCGCCCGCTCTCGTCGCGCGAATCGTCCCAGTGCGTCTCGAACGCGCGCTCGGCCTCGTCGTAGATCGTCGTCCGCGCGGCCGTCGAGGTCAGGCGTTCGCGGACGACCGCCTCCATCAGCAGTCCGGGACGCCCCCCGACGCGCACCTGCGCGCGCACATTCGCCGCCGCACGGCAGGGCGCTTCCGCACGCACGAACATCGGCGTCAGCGGCGGCAGGTCGAACGACGTCGGCACCGCCTCGCCCGTGATGAGGTCCGTCCCCGGCGCCTCCAGCCGGATGCGCAGCGGCTTCTGCGTGTGGTTGACGAGCGAGACGAATGCGGCGTCGCCGACGCGTACGCCGCGCGACTCGACGCCGAAGACGCCCGAGCCGGAATCCGGCGCATAGACGCGCGGGAAGGCCGGCAGGCCCCAGCCGGACGACGCGGCGGACAGCTGCCGGAACTGCGCATGGTCGCTTCCCGCACATTCGACGACCTTTACGCCACGCCGCGACAGCCGGTCCAGCCCCTTGCGGACGTCGGGGGGGATCGCGGCGGAATCCGGCAGCAGTACGGCGCGCGCCGCGACAAGCGGCCGCGCCAGCACGCCCGTCCGCCCGTACTCCGACAGCATCCGCTCCGTCACGACGCCCAGCGGCTGCCCCAGGAACGATGCCGCGCGATAGGTCGCTAGGAACGCCTCCCCCCGCCGTCCGCCCAGGATCTGCGACGACAGCGAGAAGTGCAGCAGCACCGTCGGCTCCTGGTTGCGGATCGGCGAGAGCTCGTCGGCCAGGCGGCTGAGGTCCAGTGCGCCGTGCGCCCAGGCGTTCAGGCAGTCCGGGCGCTCAAGGACCGAGCCCCAGGCGAAGTGCCGGGGGCTGGACGTGCGCTCCCACAGCCACAGCGTCGTCGCCGCCTGCCCGTGCAGCGCGTTCTGCCACAGGGCCGTGTAGAAATGACGTCCCGAGACCGGCAGCCCGTAGAAATCGGAAACGAGATGGTTCTCCGAATTGAAGACCGGCACGTCCCTGCAGCTCCGCTGCCAGTCGTAGACGGCCTCCGCCTCCCACCAGGCGTGCGCCCAGAGGCCGTCGCCCGGCGTGGCCGGCAGGTCGTAGGCGTCGTTGCCGTTGTAGTCGCTCATCCGGGAGAAGTCCTCGAGGTCCACGGAGTGGTACGTCGCGGAGTTCTCGAATTCGGCGAACCCCATGACCTTCACGTGCAGCGGCAGCTCCGGCGCCAGCTCGCGCACGACCTTGGCCATGCGCCGGTGGCAGTCCGCAAAACGGCTCCGGCTGAAGCGGACGAACGCCAGCGTCTCCGGCGTCGCCGTCGGTCGGGTGAAGTCCTTGGGCACCGGCACATCCGCGAACGCGGCATACTTCGTCTTCCAGGCCGCATTCATCTGCTCAACCGTGCCGAACGTCTTCGCCAAGTGCTGCGGCCACTCCGCGCGCAGGACGCAGTTGGAGCCCCAGCACCCCTGCTCGGGCTCGTTCGAGAGGACGACCGAATGCAACGCCTCCGTTCCGCGAACCAGCGGAATGACCGCCCGCAGGCTCTTTTCGACCACCGCCTGCGCACGCGGGTCATGGACGCAGTACTTGAAGAACCCGCGGCCGCACCCCTTGAGGTCCGGCCATTTCCGGAAGGCCCAGTCCGGGAAGTAATGCGGGCTCAGCAGCAGGCAGACCTGCACGTTCTCCCTCGCCGCGCGCGCCGCGACCTCGAAGAACGGCGTGAGGGCGTTCGTGTTCACCGTCGTCTCCGTCGGGAGGACGGAACGCGGCCCGATCTCCATCTGGAGGATGCTGTTCCCCAGAAGCGGCAGGCGATCCAGTTCGCGCTGAACGCGGTCGAAGTGTCCGAATCCCGTCAGCATCACGCGCCCCCGCTCGCGCCGCCCGTCCGGCCAGACGCGATCCGCCCAGATGTCGGCGCCTTTCGCCTCAACGGGACTCGTCACGAAGCGCGGCACGGCGAACTCGCGCGCCGCGCCGCCCGCCACGCGGTCGAGGCGCTCCCGCTCGACGCGGGCAATCGACTCCAGCTCGCGCAACGCGCGAACGGCCCTGTTCGTGAGGCCCTGCGAAAGGTCTTCCCCGATCCACTTTCCGAACAGGTCCATCACAGTGACGGTCGCCCGCGTCTTGGCGCCAAGCCCGCTTGCCTCCAGCTTCCGCAGACGCCCCGCCAGCTCTTCGCGAAGGCGCGCGACGTCACGCAGGCGGTCGCGCACGTCGCGCGCCGGGCCGGCCGCCGCACGTTCGGCGGTCGGCGTCGCGCGCAGCTCGACGTTGCGCACCTTCAGGACACCCCGGCTGCCGCCCGGCGCCTCGCAGGTCAGGTTCTCGGCCAGGAAGGCCAAGGCGCGAATGGGCTGGTGGACGATGCCGTCGTTGGCGCCGCCCCAGTGGGCCGCCGCCGTCTCGATCGCCCAGGCCCGCCGCTCCCAGGCATCCGCCTCGGTCGGGGCGCTGAGCCGCTGCTGGAAGACCTGCCCCGTCGCATCCTGCGCCCGGAGCGTCAGGGCCGTGTCGCAGCCGTAGCTCGCCTCCAGCGAGACCTCGCGGACGACCGTCGGCTCGTCCAGATCGACGCGCGCGCGCACATAGTGCCCGCCGCCCGAAAAGTCATAGGACAGCGCCAGCGCCCCCTGCACGACCTCCGCATGCCCTTGCGCGCCGGGGAACTCCGCACCGTTGTCACAGGCGAGCCTGTTCGGTTCGGCGAACAGGCTCGCCAGCAGGCAAACCGCTGAAAGGAACGATGTCATCGTTGGCAGGCTCCCTATCGGATGACCACAAACGTCCCGCGCGAGAGGCCGTCGTACTGGAATCGCCAGCAGGCATTGTTGACATAGCCCGCCGCTCCCGACACCGCGCCGAATTCAAGCGTGTTTTCGCCCGGAAGGAGCTTCGCCGGCGGAATCTTCGCGGAATAGCCCGTGTTCTTCTGAAGATTGTCGATCTGCAACAGCGTTTCGCCGTTCAGGAGGACGTGAAACGGATAGGTCGCGCTCGTCATCTGGCCCGCATACGCCGTCCTGAAGTAGACCGACGAGCGAATCTTCCCGGCGATGTCGGCCGGCACCCGAAAACGGATGACCTCCTTGGAATAGAGGTCGCTCCCGCCGATGTATCCGCGCTTGAAGTGCTTCAGGTTTCCGTCCGCCAGGTCGATCTCGCGCGTCGAAACGCCCTCCACTTCGAAGGCGTCGTCGCCGTGCCCGTCGTCCGTACCCCGCTGCCAGCCGCCGCCAAGCTCCAGCGTGTCGATGACAAGCGCGCCCTCGCCGCCATCCGTCCGCGTGACCGTCAGCGTGTTCTCCCCGGCCTGAAGATTCTTCGCCGGCACGAGGACGAAGCCGGCGTGTTCCGCGTCGATGTCGATCTCGTGATGGCGTCCGGACTTCCCGTTGACCGTCACCGCCAGCCTTCCGGCCGCCGAACCGTCCGCCAGCTTGATGCGCAGCAGCTGCGCGACCGTCGCGTCGGTTTCCAGCGCAAACCGGAAGCGGACGGAGACCGCTGGGTTGTCGCGCGTGAGCGTCGTGTCGAGCTCCTCCCAGCGGGCATTGGCGTCGACGCTCTTTTCCTTCCGCGTGAACACGTCCTTCGCCCGCCCGTCAAGCCCGACGCGCAGGGCCGACGGCCGGCTGCCGGCAAAGGCCTCCAGCATCTCCGCCTTGCTGAGCGTGCGATGCCAAAGCGCGAACTGCTGAAGGGCGCCGCGAAAGAGCTTGCTCGGATTGGCGGACGATTCGGTCCCGTAGGCAAACGTCGCCTCCCCGAGCTCTTCGTATCCGAATTTCACGGCACGGTCCCGCCGCACGGCCGGCGTATGGTCTTCCGGCATTTCAAACGCCCACCAGCGAACCATGCGGTTCGTCTGCACCGCATCCGACGCGGAATCGTCCCACGTGTAGCCGACCGTCACCTTGCGGCCGTCGACCGCGACCGCGAGATCGATCCAGCGGCCCTGGGGAATGTGCGGCGCCGCGACCTTGCGCCCATTCTGCGCGTCGCCTTCAGTCCATTCGCTCGAATCGCGCATGAACCTGTTGCCGACCGACGCCTTCATGTAGCGGCCGGGCTCGCCGTCCTTGTCATCCTTCTCCAGGCTCAGCGCCAGACCGACGTCGGCGCCCGTCGTCCAGGCCGAGCCCAGCGAGATCAGCGGCGCATGGCAATCCAAGTAGTTGTTGACGGGCGAATCGTACCGGACGCGCAGGACGGCCGTGTAGTTGCTGCACGCGCCTGTGCCCGGATAGTCCTTGAACAGGTCCGGGAAGACAAGCCCGTTCGCCTTCACCGTCACGTTGGGAGCGGCGCCGCTCGCCACCGCCTCAGGGTTGTTCGTCACGACCGGCACGGGGAAAAGCAGGCAGGGGAAGTCCGCCAGCGTCTCGTTGCGGTAGGGACAGTGAACGCGCAGGCTTTCCACGCGAATCGGGGCGCCCTCGCCCGTCTTCGCCGCATTGCGGACGGCGTGATTGGCGTGCGCCGCGTCCGCCGCATGAAGCACGTCGCGGAAACACCCCTTGCCATCCGTGAAGACGCCGTCGCCGGCGCCGTCAGCGGCACCGCGATACCAGGCCTTGGCATCGTCAAGGACGTGCGCCTGAACCGCCGCAGCGGAAACCGCGGCCACCGCGAGAACCATGGACTTTTTCATCTGTTGAACCTAAATTAGGCAGTTGGATGACACGAATCGCCGTTTGAGGCAATGAA
>DCMF01000017.1:0-22673 GCA_002321305.1 Verrucomicrobia bacterium UBA1629
ACGGCATCGCCGTTCCGGCGCGACCCGGAAGGCCTCTCGCACAGAAAGCAAACTCCGACGGGCGGCAAAAGGCTACGCTAACGCTTCGCCCAGCCGCTTCGCACGATCCGCCCGCCACCCTGCGGGCGAGCAAATATCATCTTTCCTCTCCAAGGGTAGGGGCGGCAGTCCCCTGCCGCCCGCGCGCTGCCGCCTGTTTGCGCCGCGCGAAATGCGTTGTTTCTGCATGAAAACGGCGTCTCACAGGCGAAAATGGACGGTTTTGTCCCTGTCCTTCCTCTCCGCCTATTCGGGTCGGGAGAAGAGCTTCCAGTCGAGCGGAGCCACCGCCGTCCCGTCCGGAAGAACGTAAGGCTCCTCCGTGTAGTTGACGGTCAGCGCCGTCCCGTCCGACCAGCGCGTCTCGTAGACGCCCGGCGCAAGCTCCCGGTGGCCGTCGATGAACAGGTACTGCAGGCGGACGAAGCGGGCGTAGAGGTCGGCTCCCTCCTTGATCGCCGCGATGGACCGCCGCAGCTCGTCGTCCGTCCCGCATCCGAGGTCGCCCTTGCCCATCCAGTCGTTGCCGTTGGAAAGGAACTTCGAGTAGAAGTAGAAGTTCGGCCGCCCGCCGTACTCGAGCAGTTTGAGCCGCCAATACGAAGGCTGGACGGTGAAGTTCACCGTGGACGAGAACGGGTTCGAGACGATGAAGCCGTTGTAGACGATCTGGAAGACCGGCACGAGCCGCTTCGCGAGTCCCTTGCCCGCGCGCCATTCGGCGGCAATCTTCTGCGGATCGTCGAACGAGGCGTAGAGGACCGAGTCGAGCGATGCGGCGAAGTGATCCATGCACCCCTCGCTCGCGAAGCCGCCGAACGCCCGCTTCGCCTCCTCCGCGCACAGTCCCCAATACCGGGCCCCGTCCTTGAACGAAAGCGGATGGCGCGGATCGCGGCATTCCGGCGCCGGCAGGATGGAGACGACGTCGAAGTAGCCCAGGCCCTTGAATCCGAGCGCCGCCATGCGGTCCATGTCCTTCGTGGCGAAGCGCTCGTAGGCGCGCTGCGGGCAGATGCGGTAGGGGCGTCCGCCGCCCCAGTCCATGCCGGGCACCTCCTTCGGCGTGCCGTCCGCGTTCTTGACCGTCCACTCGACGTCCCAGTTGTCCGCGATGCGGTAGCCGTCCAGGAAGTTGCCGTGCGGCACGATCAGGTAGCCCGCCGCGCGCGCCGCGGCGACCGCCTCCTTCAGCTTCGCGTCGCCGCCCAGCAGGGGCTCGGACGGAAACGACTGCGGCCAGCGCCCGTCATGCCCGCCTATGTTCCAGCCCACGAGGCAGAGCTCGGCGTTCGCGACGCCCTGCCGCTTGAGTTCGCGCACGATATCCTTCACGCGGTCGAACGTGACGCGCACCGTGAGCGGCGGCTCGTTCTCCGGCTGCTGGTACGGCTCGGGGCTCGGCACGGGCTTCCACGCCTGGCGGATGCGGATCTCCGGCGCCTCCACGGCCTGCTTGAGCACGGGATTCGCCTTTACGCGCTCGGCCAGCGGCGTCACGGCCTTGCGGTCGAGCTGGTACCGGCGGTAGCGCTTCGCGAGCGTCGCGTAGTCCGTCCCGGCCGGGAACTTGAAGTAGGCGATGGACAGGTCCTCGTGCGGCGCGCGGCAGAGGTCGGCGTCCAGCGTGCAGGAGAGCGCGTAGCGTCCGTCCGTCGCCTCGATTCGCAGACCGGGATAGTGCGCGAGCGAGGTGACGACGGCCAGGTACGCGCCGCGCGGCGTGCTCCAGCCGAACATGGGCAGGGGCATGCGAATGCCGTCCGTCGCGTAGACGCCGGCGTCGCGGTCGAACTCGCCGTAGCGTCCGTAGGACGAGAACCAATACCCGGCCTCGCCCTTCCGGGCGCGGGCGAAGTCCGGCGTGACGCGCAGCCCCGTCGCGTTCTTCGCGCGGATCTCCGCCGCGGAGAGGTCCAGCGTCCACCTGTCGCCCGCATCGGCGAGGGCGACACGGTTCGTTTCGGCCGACCCGTCCGGCTTCATCCAGACGAGCTCCGCCGTTTCCTCCGCCGCGCGGACGGATCCCGCAAAGAGAGCGAGCCCCGCGGCAATCGTGCGTATCTTCATGCTGTTCATCGTTTTGTCCCTTTCGAAATATCCTTTGCCGACAGACGCCAGCCACCCGGCAAACGGACGGTCTTCTCGACGGCGCCGTCCCCGGACCGCCGCCAGCCGAGCTCCAGCTTGCCGTCTTCAACCGGCAGGGCGGCTTCGCAAAAGGCGAGCGGGCTTTCCGCCGGCGGCTCGAACACGACCGTCCGCGCGGCGTAGTCGATCTTCTTCACGCCGAGGACGTCCCGCACGAGCAGGACCGCCGCGTGGCTCGCGAACCCGTGACAGCAGCTGTGCGTGGGCTTGTCGAACTCCCACAGCGTACCCGTCCGCGCCGCCATCGCGGCGAAGTAGCCGCGGCACTCCTCCAGGACCTTTCCGGACAGCCCGGCGCGCGACAGGCACTCGAGCCGCAGATAGTTGCCGATGAAGGCGTTCGACGGGGCGACCTGCGGATAGGCGAGCGGCTTCTTCTCCGCGTCCAGCCGCGACGGTCCGAACGATTCGACCAGCGTCCGCCAGAGCGCCGGGTGCGTCTCCGGCGTCGCCACCTTGAAGAAGAAGGCGTAATACTGGCACGTCTCCGAGATGTCGTCCGGGCGGACGGCGAGCGAACCGTCCGCCTGCCGCACGGCATGGTCGCGGAACCAGCGCCCGTCCCAGCTCTGGCGGCGCACCGTTTCGCGCACGCGTGCCGCCTCCGCCGCGAGGTCGGGCCTCCCGTACAGGCGGTCCACGGCGTCCAGCGTCTCCGCCCACAGCATGTTGGAGGGGTAGTTCACGTCCTGCACCCACTTGTTCGCCTGCGACCACTCGACGAACACCCAACCCGGCAGCTTTTCGAGCAGCCCATCCGCATTGCGGTACTTCCAGAGGAAGGCGACCAGCTTCTCCAGGCGCGGGCGGAAGGCGGCGACAAGCCGCGCGTCGCCGCCGCGCCGGACGTACTCGTCCAGCTCGAGGACGAGCCACATCGCCCAGTTCGGAATGTAGTTGCCGTTCACGTGGTCGCCCGGATAGCACATCGGCAGCATGCCGTCGGCGACGTCGAATGACGCGGCCCGCGCATAGTTGTCGAGGAAGAGGTCTTCGAGCGCAAGCGAGCCCGTCAGCAGGCGGCTGACGCGTCCGATGAAGAAGCTGTCGCACAGCCACCCCGCCCGCTCGCGGCTCGGACAGTCGGTGAACACGTCGACGGCGTTCTGGGCGAACGTCTCGCGCGCGGCGTCGAACACGGCGTTCAGCTGCGGGTCGGCGCTCTCGAACCGCGCCCGGTACGCCGCCGCGTTCTTGCAGGCGCGCACGTAGGGCGCGGAGACCTCCGCCAGCCCGTCTTGCATGAAGAGGTGGACGTAGCGGAACGTGTTCGGCTCGAAGTTCTCCAGCCGGTAGACGCCCGGCTCCTTCAGGTCGTAGACGAACCCGAAGTCCGCCCCGATCCGCTGCGGATCGACCTTCCCGTTCGTCAGCACCTCGTCGAACGTGACGATGAGCCGCCCCGGACGCCGGCAGTCGACGGTCAGCCCCAGGAACCCCGTGTCGTTGAAGCCGCCGTCGAGGAGCACCCCCTTCCCGTCGCCGATGCGGATCTCCCGCCCGGCGAAGGGCTGCGTCCGCGTCACCTCGACGCGCGCAATGACGTCGTGCACGTCGATTTCCAGTTCGTTTGCCGGAAAGGCGTCGCGCGCGGCGTTCCAGCCGTCCCAGGTCACGTGCCGCTGCGGCGGCACCGTGCGCGCGGCGTCGTAGCGCGCCTCGGTCGCGCCCACAAACGAAAGCGGCCGGACGTCGAGACGCGGCGGCGGCGCAAGGCGCGGCAGGAGCGGACGCGCCGCCGTCCGCGCGAGCGCGATCGCCTCCGCCGGCGCGTTCGTCCGCCAGTCCGCGAAATCAGGCGCGAGGGCGTAAGCCTCCGCGAAGCCGCGCTGGTAGGAGAACCGCGAACAGCGCTGCACCTTCGGGAGGACGCGCGCCGCGAAGCCGTCCGGCGTCCCCGTCGCCAGCGCGCACGCGCCGTCCACGCGGACTTCCGCCTGGAGGAAGCCCGCGTCTTTCGGAATGTAGAAGTTGGGCACGTTGTAGTTCAGGACCTCGACCGCCACGGCGTTCGTCCCCGCGCGGACCGGGAGTTCCCACTCGTCCACGCGGTAGGAGCCGTTCGGCCCGCGCGCGGGCCCGTAGCCGACGAACGTCCCGTTCAGGAAGACCCGGTACAGGGAGGATGCCGCGATGCGCAAGACCGCCTTCTGCCCTTCCCGCGCCGCGAAGTCGCCGCGAAAGCCGAGAAAGACGTTCTTCTCGTCCGCGCGCCCCTCTGCCCAGACCGGCTTCGCGGCGGAAAAGAACGCCGTCTTCGCCGCATCGTCCGCCCGTTTCATCCGGTAGACGAGCGTACCGCCCTTCGCGAGATCGGCGTGGCGGAGCTTGAAGTCCGGCACGGTCTTCCCGTTCAGCACGACTTCGGCGACCGTGCCGCCGGGCGTGAAGTTTTCCGTCCGTATCGTCAGCGTCTTTCCGCCGGGCAGGGACAGTTCGGCGCCCGGAACCTGCGGCGCCCCCACGACGTACTCGCCGCCGCACGGGTCGAACGGATAGAATCCCAGCGCGCTGAAGACGTACCACGCCGACATCTGCCCGCAGTCATCGTTGCCGCACAGCCCGTCGGGCGTCGGACGGTACTGCGTGTCGAAGACCTCCTTGACGTACTTCGCCGCGAGATCGGGACGTCCGAGAAGCGAGAAGAAGTAGATGACGTGGTGGCTCGGCTCGTTGCCGTGGGCGTACTGCCCGATCAGCCCCGTCACGTCGCTCACGCCGTTCTCGCCGTAGGCGACCGATTCGCCCGAGAAGAGCCGCTGCAGTTGCGCGAGCGCCGCGTCGCGCCCGCCCAGCGCGGCGACGAGGCCGTCCGGATCGTGCAGGACGTGCCACGTGTACTGCATCGCGTTGCCCTCGGTGAAGTCGTTCGGCTGGAACCAGCAGTGCCCGCACGCCTTCGGGTCGAACGGCTCGCGCCAGCCGCCCGCCGCGTTCCGTCCGCGCGCGAACTTCGTCGCGGGGTCGAGCGCGTTGCGCCAGAAGCCCGAGCGCCGCGCGAAGAACGCCGACTCGTCCGCCTTGCCGAGCGCGAAGGCGAAACGCGCCGCGCAGGCGTCGTCGTAGGCGCCCTCGAAGAGACGCGAGACGGACTCGCCCACGACCTTGTGCCCCCGGCTGCCGCCCGTCAGCGCGTCGTACGGCAAGTAGCCGTACCGCTCCAGCAGCGGCCAGTCCTCCTTGAGCAGGCCCCACGTCGAGTCGCTCACCGCCTTGTGTTCGCGCGTCAGCGAATCATGGACGGCCCGCCACGCGAGGTCGACGTCGTAGCCCCGGAAGCCCTTCAGGTAGGCGTCGGCGATGACGGGCACGGCGTGGTGGCCGATCATGCAGTGGTTGTCCGTGCCGCGCAGCCCCCAGATCGGCAGGTAGCCGTTCCTTTTGTAGACGTCGAGAAGCGAACGCACGAAGCCGTCCACCCGCTCGGGCGCGAGCAGCGTGTAGAGCGGATGCGCCGCGCGGAAAGTATCCCAGAGCGAGAACGTCGAGTAGTCTGTGCGCCCGACATCGCCGATGTCGTTCGGCTGGATCGCCGTGCGGTAGAGCGCGGCGTAAAACGAGGCGCGCACGGCGGGATCCGTCCCCGGCGCCAGGCGAACGCGCGAAAGGTAGGCATCCCACGCCGCCCCGGTCCGCGCGGCGACCGTCTCGAAGGGAACGCCCTTCAGCTCGGCGTCGAGGTTCGCGGCGGCGGCCTCGGCGGACGTCGCCGACAGCGCGAGGCGCACCTCGAGCACGCCGTCCGGCAGGACGCCGAAATCGCAGACGCCGCCCGTGCGCGACACGACGGGACGCGAAAAGTCGAACGCGCAGAAGATCTCGTAGTCCACCCAGGCGCGCACCTTGCGCCGCGCGACGAGCCGCGTGGGCGAGAGCGCGCGCAGTTCCGCCTCCTTCACCCAGGTCGCGAACACGCCCCAGAGCGAACCGTCGTCCTTGCCGCGCCGGGCGATCGTCCAGTCGAGGTCGGCCAGAAGTTTCGCGGACGCGCCTTTCGGATAGGCGAAGCGGTAGACGGCGCCGTGGGGCGAGGCGGCGACCGAACAGGAGATGCCGTCGGCGAGATCGACCGCGTAGAAGCCGGGCCGCGCCGTCTCCGTCTCCTTCCGCATACGGACCGCACGTGGCGCGTCCCCCGCAAACGGCAGAATGCCGAAGTCGCCGCCGCCCGGGCAACCCGTCCCGGAAAGGCGCGTCTGCGAAAAGCGCCAGAGCCAGCCGTCGCCATGCTGGTAGCCCGACGTGTGCGCCCAGTCGCCGACGTACTTCCCGGGCGAGGCCGACGTGTCGGGACCCGCCTGCACCGCGCCGAACGGTGCGCACGCCGCCGGCGAGACGTGCCCGAGCCCCGCCGTGCCGACGAACAAGTCGACCGGCTCGTCTGCGCGACCTGTAAAGGCCGCGACGGCAAACGCCGCGGCCGCTAATGAGGTTCGTATACCCGACACTTTCCGCTCCTTGCCGAATGTCTCCAGACTGCGGATCAGCGCACGATCAGGGCGAAGCCCGGACGACGGGCGCGCAGGAAGTCTTTGACTCCCAGACTGCCCAGACTGCCGCGCGACACGCGCAATTCGTCCAGATTGCCGTCAAACTGCCCAAACGAGAGCACACTGTCCGAGAGATTGTCGACGGACAACAGACCGTCCACTTCCTTTGCTTCGACCACTTTGTAGTCGCGGTAGACCGTGACCGTCGTTCTCGCATCGTCCGCGGAAGGCGCGAAAACAATCCCGACATGCGACCAGTCGCTGCCGAGCGAATCCGCCGAGACCGTCGTATCGCCGCCCACGACAACTTTCAGGCCGTCACCCGTCTGCCGCAGCGCCCAGACGGTGTTCGTCTCCGTTCCTTTGACGCCCAAGAGGGCGATCAGATCCGTATCGGCGGACGCCTTGCCGCGCACGAAGAACTCGACCGTCTGATCGGGACGCTCCAGGAGCGAAAGGCGCGAATAGGCGGCGGCGCCCTTCGCCAGCGAGAGCGAACCCTTGTTTTCGGGACGTTCCGAAAGGGGGTTCTTGTCCGCATCGAGAAGCTGCCCCACGCAAGGACGCACGACGGCGGCCTCGCCCGTGAAGACCGGCGTTTCCACATACGCCGCGAGCAAATCCGTCGTCGTGTCGAACGGCGCCCAGACGAGCGTCGCGCCCTCGACACGCTTCGTCGTCAGGAACTCGCTCGGCTTGAGCGCCTTGCGCGTCAGGCGGAACGCATCCAGCTTCATGTCCGTGAATCCCGTACCGTACTGAGAAGCAGCCAGGTAGAGATTCTTCGCCGCCGACAGGTCAACGCCGGAGCCTCGGCCAACAAGCAGATAGTCCAGATAAAAGCTGATCGACTTGGCCGTCTTGTCGTAGACGCACGCCAGATGATGCCACTTACCGTCGACAATCTGAGGCGTCGGCTCCACCCACCGCTTGTAAGATGCGTCCGTGCAGTTCAAGTAGCCGCCCTCCAGAACCTGGACATTCCAACATCCTTCAGCCACAAGCAACCCAACGTTTCGGGTGGAAGAACCGCTCTCCGCCTTGAAGAACACCTCAACCGTATAGTTTTCTCCCATGGCCTCGGATGCGTCCGAAATGAGAATCCGGGCAGCGGTTTCATTCTCTTTGCCGGAAAGCACAAGTGCCCCTCCGTTGGCATAGTCCGCCGGGCTGAGGACAGTCGCGTACATGCGACTTCCCGGCATGTCATCGGACTCCAGATTGCCCGTCGCCCCGTCGTAGAAGGTAATCTCCGCCGCACGCGCCGGATGGACGGCATTCCAGGACAGCGAAGTCCCGGTCGCCGATTCCCAGCCGCGCGCACAGGGGAACTCATCGGCCCCGACGGCAGACGGCTCGTCAAATGGCAGATAGACGGCCACATCGTCTTCCTGATCGTGCGCAACAGCCCGGTAGCCGAGGAACTCGCGCGCCGTCAAGACGCGACCTGTGACGCGAAATTCGTCAAGGGAACCGTTCTTGAAGTTCGCCCAGACCCTCTGCGGAACGCATCCGATGATGACGGGCCGACCCGCGAGATTGGGAGCCTCACCTTCCGGGAGTGCCAAGCTCCCGAGAATCTGGTAATCCTGAAAGACTTGCCAGGTTCTTGTTGTGGAATCATATGTCACCGCGACATGATGCCATTTCCCGTCGCTAAGGGACGGACCATTCCTTGTACCTGTTGTCCGTACGGACGCGCCACCGCCCTTTGACGTCAAGACCAAGTACCCGCCATCGTTCTCGGAACGTCGAACCAGTTCAAGCCGCCAGCAATCGTTTGTGTCCCAATTCTCAAAGCTTGACTCTCCTATGCCGCGGCAGACAAGAGTCTGGGGCTTCATCTCCCGCGTCTTCACAAACAACTCGACCGTGAAACTGCCATTCGCGAGCCGCCAAGCATTATTCTCCCCCTGCTCGTCGTCAATGCGGATAACGCCAGTTCCTTTGCCTTCGCGAAAATGCACACACCTGTCATTCGCCAATGCATTCATTCCGTCCAACAGCGAAACTGTCGAGGGCCAGTCGTTCGTGCCGCCGACCACCCAGCCGCCGTGCTTCCATGTGGCAGAAGCCGTGTCGAGAGAGTCCGCCACGCCCTTGAAAGACGATCCGACCTCGTTTGTAAGGAAAACCCCATAGTCGACCGTCCCGACCTCTGGAAGGTCGCTGAACCGATACCACACAAGCGTGTCGGCGTCTGTCGCATGGACAGCCGTTGCCGAAATCGACAACATGGCCGCGAGAAGGTTTTTGAATCGGCTATGGCATAGACGCCTCTTCTTCGAATTTGAATACGCAGAACCTCTCATCTCATCTGTCCTTTCTCTTGGTTTGGTTTGTGTTTGATTTGCAAATCGCGTTTACCTGTCGGCTTCCTGCTCGCCTCGCTTCGTCCACGCGCGACGGAAGAACTGGCTGATCGTTTCGACCGACCTCTTCGGACGCCGGAACTGGTCATAGCACCCTGCTATCGACCCGCCAAACATCGCCGAGCAGCTCCTGTCGCAGAAACGCTCGCGCGTACGGCCATCGTTCATCTGCCAGATCGCGAAGCCGGAGCAGTCCGAATTCGCCCACAGACACTCCAGAATGTCGCGCAAATACTCCTCCTGGTATTCCTCGGTGTTGATCGAAGCGTTCGGGTCGTGCATTCCATAGAGTCCGCCACATCCCGACTCGGAGACCATGATCGGCTTGTCGGGGTATAGCTTGCGGAAGCGCGCAATCGCGCTCGTGAAGCGCCTCTCGACCTTCTCCTTCAGCTGCGCGGGCGTGCCCGGCGTCGCGGGAATCGTCCCCGGATAGGCGTTGAACGCGACAAGATCGACACTCGCGCTGGAAATGTCTGAGTCAACCATGTTGCATGCGAAGGAAACAAGCCGACCGGAGTCCTCGGCTCTGATCGTCGCAGCCAGCCTGTCCACCAACGCCTTGCCGGCCTCGGTCTGGCTGGCACATTCGTTGAGGAAGCCATAGACGATGACGCTCGGATGGTTGAAGCTCGCCCGCACCATCTCCCGCGTCTGGCGGACCTGCATTTCGCAGAACCCGGCATCCCCCAGCTCGTTCGGCGGGAAGTTCTTGCCGAAGCTGGCATGCCCGTTGCCCCAACCGAGCGACTCCTCCCACACGAGGACGCCCATCTCGTCGCAGAGGTCGAGGAAGCGTTCGCACTGCTGGTAGTGCGCGCCGCGGATGAAGTTGCCGCCGACGGCCTTCAGGTTCTGGAGGTCGCGCAGCATTGTCGTCTCGCCCGTTGCCGAGCCTTCGAGAACGGACGACTCGTGGCGGTTGAAGCCCTTCAGGAACAGTTCCTTCCCGTTGAGGTACATCTTGCCGCCCCTCGCCTCGACCTGGCGGATGCCGAAGCGCACGGCGGCGGGCTGGGACGCCGCGCCCGCGCAGGTCACGGACAGCGTGTGCAGGTTCGGCGCTTCGGGCGACCAGGTGCGGAAGCCCGGCACACGCACGGTCGCGCGGCCGTCTTTCCACGCCGCCGCGACGGCCTTCCCGTCCACCATGACGGCGCCGGCCGGCGCGCCGCCCTCGACCGCGACCTCGACCGTCCCCGTGCGCCAGTCGCGCGTGCGGACGAAGACCTTCGGCGCGCGCTCGACGAGCCTGACGCCATGGTAGAAGCCGCCGTAGAAGTAGAAGTCGTAGTACGGGCGCGCGAGCTTGACGCGCGGCCATTCGAGGATGTTGTCCACCGCCGCCGCGATCTCGTGCGTCCCCGCCGCGAGCGGGCCGACGGGGATCTCCAGCCGCGCGTAGGGGTAATCGTGGCGGCCCAGGTCAACGCCGTCGAGCGCGAACGCCGCGCGAACGCCCATGCCGTCCACGGTCAGCACCGCGTCCCTCATCGGCGCGTCGAGCGTGAACGTGCGGCGGTAGAGGCCCGTGCCGCGCTTGAGATAGTAGCGCGGCAGGACGTCCCAGCAGCCGGGCACGGCCATCACGTCGTCCGCCGCGAACGATGCGAGGGACGTCTCCTCCAGCGGCTTGCCCTCCTCGAACCTGAACTGCCACGGGCCGTTCAGGTTGACGGCCAAGGCCGCGATCATCGCAAGTGTCGTCATTGTCATTTCTCCGTTTACCTTTCTGTTGGTGTTGAGGAAATCCTGATCTCATTCAGGCCCGCCTTCAGGGGCACGGTCTGTCCGCGCCAGGCGAACTCGCCCTGGAGCGTCCCCGGCAGGCGCACCGATCCCGCCACGCCCCCGTCCGCGTCGAACGCGAAGTCCGTCTCGACGAGCCCTTGCGGACACGGCGTCTTCGCGCGGATGGACGCGAGGCCGGCGGGCTGCGGCGCGACGCGCACGCGCCGGAAGAACGGCGCCGCCGGCGTGACGCCCGCGAACGCCGTCTGCAGGAAATAGAGCGGACAGGCGCTCCAGGCGTGGCAGTCGCTGCGCGCCTCGACCTCCTGCGTCTCGAACGCCGTCTTCGCGCCGTGGCGCACGTAGTTCTTCCAGACGTCCAGCCGGCGGCGGATGAGGTCTGCGCGGCCCTCGGCCGCATAGGCCCGGAAGAGGTAATAGGCGAAATAGGAGCTTGCCGGCGCAAGGTCCGGCGCCGAAAGGAGTCCCTCGAACGCGCGGCGTCGCTGTCCGTCCGAGAGGATGCCGCCGAGGATCGCCAGGGCCTGCGCGTGCTCGCTGAAGGCGTCCTTCGCCGCCGTGTCCGCGAGAAGGCCGCGCGTCTCGTCCCAGAAGCGCGCGACGAGCGTCCGCCCAAGCCGCTCGGCCTTCGCGCGCCCGTGCGCCGCGAGGTGACGCTCGCCCAGCGCCTCGTCCACCGCCGCGACCGAACGGAGCGCGTGCAGGTAGAGGAGGCTGTTGAGCGCGCTCACGCCCTGGCCGGGGCTTCCGCACGGCGCCGTGCCCATCCGCCAGCGCTTCGCGAACGCGCTGCCGCGCGGCATCCAGTCCATGAAGCTCCAGCCCGGCAGGTTCTCGAGAAGGCCGTCCGCATTCTCGTAGAGCGCCATCCCCGCCAGCGCGTGGCGCACGCCGGGCATCCGCGCCCGCAGGAACGCGGGGTCGTCGTGCCACAGCAGGTAGTCGCCGAACATCAGCGCCCAGCACAGCGTGTAGGTGGCGCTTTCCTGCGTCGCGCGCGTCGGGAAGTTCATCGCCACCATCCCGTTGTCGCGGCGGTCGAAGTCGAAGACGGACATCGCGAAGCGGTTCAGGCGCGCGTCCCGCGTCAGGGCGTTCAGGATCTGCAGCTGGATGCGCGTGTCGCCCGGATACATCTGCTGCTCGTAGTAGGGGCAGTCGACGGGCATCTCGTGCAGGCAGGCCGCAAGCGAGCGGCGGCAGATCGCCACGACGTCCGCGAGCGCCCCGTCGTCGCAGGCGAACGCGGCATCGACCGCCAGCGGATACCCCGTCTCGCCCACGGCGACGCGGCGGATTTCCAGCGGCTCGTCCGCCGTCTTCACCGTAAGCCGGCACCAGCGTCCGCACCGCCACCACGGCGTCGTGAAGAAGGCGCCGGGGCGCCCGTCGCAGCGGAACGTGTCCGTCAGCGTCTGGGAGAAGGACTTTCCGCGCCAGGCGGCGCGATCGCCCTTCCTGCCGTCCGCGTCGCGCAGCGATTCCGTCCAGCCCCACGTCACGACGGCATCGCGCCCGCCCGCCGTCTCCAGTTCGGGATAGGCGCAGTAGTAGTCGCCGAGATTCCACCAGAAGTCACGTTCGGCGTGAGCGGGCACGACAAGCGGCCGCGTCAGGTCGGCCGCCCCGTTCACGATCCGCCCCGGCGTCTTCGCCGCGTATGTCACGTCCGGTCGTTCGGTCGGGAAAAGCATCCAGCCCGGTGCGCGGCCGCCGCAGGGCGACGGCGCGAGCGGCGGACGAACGACGGTCGCCGCCGCCCAGCGCGCCGGGGTCTCGTTGGCGAACGACGTGCCGTCGATCTCGCACTGGGAGCCGACGCCGAACGTCCGGCTCGTGCCGATGTCCGTCAGGTGCGTGTTCGCGAGCGCGCCGACCTCCCAGGCAGCCTTCCCCGTCGTGAGCTGCGCGTCGTAGGCCCCCTCCGCCTTGAGGATGAATCCGCCGCGATAGCTCAGCTGCGCAAGCGGCGCGTGGCGGCCCAATTGCCAGCAGACGGCCTCCATCACGTGTTCGCCGGAGGCGAGGTCTGTGATTTCGTAGGTCTGGTAGTACCAGTGCGCGACGAGGCCGCGGTGCGGCCCGCGCGCGACGGGACGCCCGTCGAGGAAGAGGACGAACCGCTCGTCCGCGCTCACGTCCAGGCGCAGCGGCGTGCCGTCCGCGACGAACCGCCGCCTGAAGCGGAAAAACGGGCAGGGCGATGCCGTCACCTTCGTCCGCCAGGCGTCGCCGTCCGTCGCGACGCCCCACTGGGGCGGCACGTCTGCCCAGATCCAGGCCGCATCGTCAATCGGCTGGACGCGGCGGACGTTCGTGTCGCCGCGCGTGAGGCGCGGCTCGCGGAACACCTGCCGCACGTCCGCCGCCGGGACGACGAGCGACGCCAGCGCGCCAACGAGAAGGATGTTCGTTCTCATCATCTTCAGTAGGTCGGGACGGGCGCGTAGACGGCGCGCGCCGGACAGCAGAGGCGGAAGCCGAAATAGTGGCGTCCAAACGACGAGTTGACGGCGCTGCGCTTGCCGAGCCGGAGGCCGTGCGGGTTGCAGTCGGCGCCGGCGAAGCCGCCGCGCAGGCAGCGGTCTTCGCCTGTCGGCGCGTCAGGCGCAGACGGCCCCGTCTCGGCGTCGTAGCCGGTCTGCGCGTAGGCGTCCTGCACGTAGTAGTCGAGGCAGAGCTCGGCGACGTTGCCGTGCACGTCATAAAGCCCGAAGCCGTTTGGCTCGTACGAGCCGACGACGGCCGTCGTGTGGCCGATGGCCGCGGTCACGTCCTTCGGGTTCGTGCCGGCCGACCAGTCGCCGCCATTCCCCTTGTAGCGGCAGATGCCGTCGATCTCCGCGAGCCTTTCGACCCAGCCGACGCCCAGGACGCCGTTCTGGAACGCCGCGCCGCAGCCGCCGCGCGCCGCGTATTCCCACTGCGCCTCGGTCGGCAGGTCGAACGGATAGTCGGTCTGCGCGCCGACCTTGCCGCGCAGCTGTCCCAGCACCGAGCCGGACGCGACGGTGTGCCCGTCCGACGGCCAGCTGACGGACGTGCCGCGCAGCTCGTTGTAGCTGATGTTGTCCGCCGGGAAGCGCGTCGTGTCGACGTCCGCCCACGACGAGCGGTAGGTGCGGCCCGGACTCCAGCGCGAGAGCTGCGCCTGCGTGACCTCGAAGACGCCGATGTAGTAGTCGTCCTTGAGCGTGACCCGGTGCGGCGTCTCACGCGAGCCGTCGGTGTTGCGGACGACTTCCGCATCTTTCAGCGTCTCGCCGTCTGGCGTCCCCATCCACCACGTCACGTCTGCCGCGCCGATCTTCTTCAGCAGCAGGAAGTCCGTCTTGTAGCGGTCGCAGTTGGCGCCCTGCCCGCCCGGCAGCATGGCCTCGGAGGCGTAGAAGCGGACGGCGTCGCGCAGCTGCGGACGCACGACGCGCCCGGCCGCATCCACGTAGTTCGTCAGGCCGTCATTGCGGTCGGCGAGCCCGGGGAACGCGAGATCGACCGTCATGAACGGCGGCGGCGCGTTCGTCGGCCAGGCCTTGACCACGACCGCGACCGCCTCGTCGATGACCAGGTCCGGCGCGGCCTTCGACGCATACCACGCGAACGCGCGCGCGCCCGGCGGAACGACGGTCGCGACGTCGCCGACGACCTCCGAGAAGTCGGTCGCCGCGAGATCGACGCCGTTCGTCTGGAACTGTACGGTCACGACAGCCGGCTCGTCCTTCAGGACGTAGGACACGGACAGGCAGTTCGCCGCGCGCGTCACCTGCACGTTCTCGACCTTCGGTGCGGCCATGCACGCGCCGGCGGCGGCCAAGGCCAGGAATGCGAAAAAGTCTTGTCTTGCTTTCATGTCTGCGTTCTCCTTTCCTTGTGACTTCACGTTCACTTCACGGCCCGTGCGGGCGCCCACAGGCGAAAGCCCACGGAGGGCCGCTGGTTCTGCTTGCCGATCTTGTCGCGCCGTGCCGCACGGCAGCAGTGCCCCATCGCGTTCCAGCTGCCGCCGCGAAAGACGCGCTGGAAGCCGGCCGCCGCCGCGTCGTCCGCCGGGACCTTCCCGACGTGCGGGTCGTAGTCCGCGTCGGTGTATTCGCAGAACCCGTCCAGGCACAGCTCCGAGACGTTGCCGTGCATGTCGTAGAGTCCCCAGGCGTTCGGCGCGTAGGAGCCGACGACCGCCGTGCCGCCATCGTCCGGGGCTATGGTCGAATACTCCGCATCAGGATAGCTCGTCACGTCGTGCGCAGCGGACGCATTGTAGCGGAAGCGCCCGACTTCGCAAAGGGCCTCGTTCTTCTCGTCAGTCCAGGCCGCAAGGCCGCCGTTGCAGAAGGCGGTGTCCGCGCCCGCGCGACAGGCGTACTCCCACTCCGCCTCGGTCGGCAGGTCAAAGGTCCCGGACGGCACGCCAAGCGCCTGCTGGAGCGTGGCGAGATAGCCCCAGCTGCCGCACGTGCGCCCGCCGACGGGCCAGTCCGCGCCGCCGCGCACGATGTTGTACTCCGTGCTTTCGGCCGGCCGCTGGTCGCCTTCGCGGGTGAACTTCGACAGGCCGATCGCGTGGGGGTAGGTGTTCGTGTACTGCCGCTGGGTCACCTCGAAGACGCCCAGGTAGTAGTCCTCCTCAATGGTCACGAGATGGGGACTCTCCTTCGAGCCGTCGCACTCGCGCGCCTCGCCTTCCTTCGTCGCCCTTGGCCCCGCGCCCATGCGCCACGTCACGCCGGCCGCCGGGATCTTGCGGAAGACCATGTAGTCCGTCTTGCAGCGCGCGTCCTGCACGCCGCCGTCAAACGGCAGGGCCTCCTCGGAGACGTAGTAGCGGAAGCGCGCCTCGTCCCCGTGTCCGACAAGGTCGACCACGAGATAGTCCGGCGGACAGTTCGTCGACCACGCCGTGACCTTCGCCGTGACGGACACCTCGCCCTCGACGCCGCCCAAGCCGGCACGGGCGTTCCAGACGATGCGCCGCGAGCCGGGCTGGACGAGCCGGTTCACGTCGCCCTTGAGCGCGCGAAGCCCCGCCGCGCCGACGGCGACGCCGTTCGTGAAGACCTCGACCGTGACGACCGCCGGCTCGTCGGCCAGCGTGTAGTCGATCTTCACGGCGCGCGGACGCGCCCCGTCGACGGTGACGCGGGAATCGACGATCCTCGGCACGGCCGACGCCGCGACAGAAACGGCCGTCACGGCCAAAGACAGAATTGGCTTTCTCATCATCGGACTCCTTTACTTGAAGAGCAGGAGAAAACCCCGCCAGAGCGACAGGAGAACCGGTTCCGACCGGCCGCTGTCGGACAGCCGCGCGTCAAAGCCGGGCGCGACCTCGGACGCGCCTTGCGCCGGAACGACCTCGACGCGCCTCGACGTGTCCTGGAACTCGTAGCGGAGCTCGGCCGTCGCCAGTCCCGCGCCAAGGGACAGTGCGGATAGTATCATGAGCTTTTTCATTGTCTTGACTCTCCTGTTGTTTCTGTTTCGTTTTGCAGCACACGTTGTGCCTGTTGCGTTTCCTGTCCGGCTTCGCCGAACGTGAAGACCCTCACCTCGCCCCGCCGCAGCGCGAGCGGAATCGCCGCGCCCACGCCTAGGACTTCGCCCGAAAGCGCGTCGCGGACATCCGCACGCGCAGGAAGCGTCAACGTCACGGTCGCGTCCGCCATCGCCTGGATGACGCCAAAGCCCGTCTTCCCGCCGTCCAACGCGCCCGCCGTCGCCCAGACGCTCGCCTGGCCGACGTCCGCGCGCGTCAGGTAGCGGTGCGCGCCGAAGCGCCGCGCGACGGCATGGACGAGCTCGGGCGGCAGCTGCGCAAGGCCGCAGAAGACATCTCCGCCGCCGTTCGCCGACGGACGGACGACAATCGCCGGGTCGCCGTTCGGATAGCGCGCCCAGATCTCAGCGTCCGCCGCGTCCGTCACCGTGTAGGACGGGACACGGAGAGCGGGATCTCCATAGGCCACGTCCGCGCGAAGGCCGACGGCGACGCCCGGCGCCGTTGCGCAGGCGGCCAGGCCGCCCGTCGCGTCGTCGCCCCGCCGCGCCATCCGGAAACCCACAAGCCGGCTCATGCGCGGCAGGTCTTCCGTCCCGTCCTCCCGATACGCGCCCGGCGCCCAGCACCAGACGCGTCCCGCCGGATTCTCGCGCTTCTGCCGAAGCAGCCCGTCGACCGCCGCGTCCGAAAGGCACCAGGCGTTGGGAAAGACCTGAAGTCTCGCCGTCAAGGGACGGTTCAGGACGTCCGCCAGCAGGTACTGCCCGTGCGAGACGCCCGCGCGGCAGAGGTCCCGCCGGGCCTCGCGGACAAGCGGCCCCGCGAGAGCCTGCGCGTTCGGACGCACGTGCAGCATCGACTCCTCGTCCAGCACGAGCGCCGTGTCCGGCTCATAGGGCCGCGTCCGGCGGCAGACGCGACGCTCGAGCGGTTGGAGCGCGGACTGGACGGCCCACAGCTCGCGCGCGTCATGCCAGCCCTGTCCGAGAAGATCCATCCACCAGCTGCCGAACCCGCGCACGGCCGCCGCCGCCGTGTTGCGCAACAGGACCTCGCGGGACTGCGCGACGTCCACCTTCGACCCCTCGCCGACCATTTCCGCATCGCGAAGGTCGCGGAAGGTGCGCGTGTCGTCCTCGTTGAGCCAGAGGACGCCGTGGCGCATGACCGTCTCGCTGGCGCTCATGCTCGGCGCCGAGCCGCACCACGTGCGGTCAAAATAGGAGATTGGCGAACAGAGGACGTCGATCGCCCCGCCGGCCTTCGCGAGCAGGTCGGCAAGGCCGTAGTGCCCGGCGTTCGCGGGCCCCAGCCGATGCGCCGCGAACTCGTAGCCATAGCCATAGAAGAGGACGACCAGCTTCTTGCCGTCCGTCGCCGCGCGGCAGGCGCGCGCCAGTTCGGCGACGAAGCCGGACATCTCCAGCTGCTGAAAGCGGTTGAACGCGAGCACGCGCGCCTGCACAACCGGGTCAAGCAGCGGACGCGAGCCGTCACCGCCCGCGCGTTCGTCCGGGGACGGAACCTCCGCCGACGGATCGCCGAGGTAGTCGCGGAACGCCGCGCGCGTCTGCGGGTCATAGCCGTTGATCCGGCTCCACGAGCGGAAGTAGAACCATTCCTCGGTATTCTGGCCCGTCGGGTGGATGCCGGCGAAATGACGCGGATACCGCTCCATCAGATGGCGGCAGACGCGGGTGATGTAGCCGATCGCCGCCTGACGGTAAAGGCGGCTGGAGACGGACGCCATCTCCGGGCATTCGCCCGCCGGGCCGTCCAGACGCATTCGATGGCCGGGATTCGCCTTCAGCCACCAGGCGGGTGCGTTGACGCTCACGCGCGGCACGAGGCGCACGTTCGGGTTGGCGGCGATGAGCGCGTCGGCAAGCGCATCGGCCTCCGAGAAGTCGATCCCCTCGGGACGCCAGGGGCACGGCGCGTGGTAGGAGACGAAATCGACGCCGGCGGCGACCGCCTTGCACGCCGTCGAAAGAAGCGTGTTGCCGTCGCCCGAGACGAGCGAGTCGTGCCGCCCGTCGTCCGCGATGCGGTAGACGTTCGGCAAGACCCACCGGCAGGCGCCAACGCCCCGCGCCTCGAACGCGAGCGTCAGCGTCTCGCCCGCCCGGACGGCGAACGGCACGGAGCTGAGGTGGAAGTCGGAACGCCCCGCCGCCTTCGGCAGACGCACCGCGCAGACGCCGTTGGAGACGGTCACGGCCTCTCCCCCGTCCGGCGGCCAGACGCGCCAGGACTTCCGAAACGCCGCCGCGTCCGCAAAGGCGTCCGCAAAGCCCGGCCCGCACGCCGCGCCGCCTTTCGTGAGGCTCACGTCCTTCAGCCCCGCCGCGCCGCCCGGCGCCGGCTCAAAGCGGAAGTGGACGTTCACGCGCTCGGCATCGACCGGCGCGGCGAACGTCAGCTCGTGGCGCGTCCAGCGGTCGGAAGCCAGCGGCAGGGGGCGCACGCCGCGCCGTCCCCAGAACATCCGGGGCGGAACGGGCTTTCCGTCCGCGAAGACCTGCGGCCCGCCCGCCGTCGCCCGAACGCGGACGACGGAAACCGTCTCGTCCGCGAGCCGGCCGTCCCCGCAGGACGCGGCCAACGCCGCCAGCAGAAATGTCGAGAATGTCATGGTGAGGTGAAGTGTAGCATATCCCCTGGCTGCGGCGCAAGCGATATCGCTACGATTCCGCAAACAGTTTTCGCTACTGTTCCGCAACGAAGCGCTTCCGCCAGGCGCGGGGCGAAAGACCCTCCGCCGCGACGAAGAGACGACGCAGCTGTTCGGTCGTCCGATAGCCGCACGCGGCGGCGACCTCGCGCACGGAGGCGCGGGACTGCCGCAGGACGTTCTTGGCGTGCTCCAGCCGCACGGCCTGGATCTCGTCGAGGATGCTGCGGCCAACGACCTCGGAAAAGCGCAGCTCCGCCGTGCGCCGCGCACACTTCATCCGCGCGATGACGTCCGACGCGGAAATCGGGCCGCAGGCCTTCCGCCGGATGTACTCGACCGCTTCCATGACCCGGACGTCGTGCCGCCGGTAGCAGAACGTCGAGGCCCGGCGGCTGACGCCCAGAACGCCGAACGTGGCGTCCGCCACGCGGCGGCCCGGATTCGTGACGAGTCCGTCCAGCAGCTCGGCCGCACGGTAGCCCGCCCGTCCGAAGTCGGGGATGACGCTCGACAGCGTCGGAACGGAACGGTCGCAGAAGGTCCTGTTGTCGTCGACGCCGAGGACGGCCACGTCGCCCGGGACCTTCAGCCCGGCCGCGCAGGCGCAGTCCAGCACGATCACCCCCATGTAGTCGTTCGCCGCGAAGACGCCGAACGGACGCGGCGCCGCCTTCAGCCAGTCGGTCAGCCGCCGGCGGAACAGGCCCGCGTCCGCGCCGAGCGAGCCCGCCGCGAACCGCCGGCAGACCCGCCCGTTGAGCCGGACCAGCTCGGCGAACCGGAGGCCGCGGTCGCGGCTCCAGTAGACGTCTGCCGTGAACGGCACGTAGCCATAGGCCGCGCACCCCAGCGGCATGAGCGTCTGGACGGCCGTCTCCGCGATGGCCCCCGCGTCGCTCGTCACGCAGACCGCGCCCGGCACGGCCTCCCGGTCGAGGAACACGAGCGGCAGACCGCCAAACTCCCGCGCGTCCAGCCGCACGCGCAGCGAGCCGCTCTCGACGATGGCCCCCGCCGGCTTCCAGAGCTCGAGAAGCCGCGCAACGTCCAAGGGGTCACCGCCGCACGAGATTCGGTCGAAGCTCGCGTCCGCGTAGAGGACGGTCTGGACGCGCCACCGGGCCGCCTTCGCATAGCGGCAGACGCCCTCCAGCTTCGCGAGGTTGTCCTCGTTCAGCCCAGACTGGAAATAGAGGACAGTCTTCACGGCCGCTCGACCGCCGCGTCGACGATCGTGCGCCTCTCCTTCGAGAACGCGAGGCCGATCAGCGTCAGCGTCTTGCCGTTGCCCGCGAACCGGTCGGCGTAGCGGCTCTCGCGGATCTGGCGGATCGCGGCGGCGGCGGACGTGCCCAGCTTGAACTCGACCACGTAGCAGTGCGCCGGCGTCTCGGCCGTCATGTCGATCCGCCCCTCGTTCGTCTTCACCTCGCCGCCCACGTCCACGCCGACCATCTTCAGGATCACGTACACGATCGCCTGCCACATCTGCTCGTTCTGGCGGTCCGTGAGGTCGTAGGGGATGTTCGCGAAGAGCCGCTTCAGCGCCGCGACGAACGTCTCCGGCTCGTGGTCGTAGAGCGCGTTCACGGCGTCGGCCTGGATGTCGTTCGCGCGGTTCTGCTCCTGGCCCGTGTAGGCCGGCACGACCTGGCGGAGGAACGAGTTCGCGACCTCCAGGTTCGGGAAGTCGAGCGCGTAGCGCCGCGTCGTCCCGCGCTGGTAGAAGCCCCGGATCGTCAGGTAGCCCGTCTGGAAGAGGAGCGTCGTGAAGTCGGCCCTGTCCGGCTCGTACGTGCCGAGGACGTCCTCGTCGACGTCCACCTTCGCGAAGTTGAGCGGACGGCGCTTCAACTCGTCCATCAGGAACGTCGTCATCGCCGTCGTCGACCAGTAGTTGCGGAGCTCCGTCGATTTCAGACAGCAGCCGAGCGAGACCGGGTTGATCACCTGCTCGGCCTTCGGGTGGAACAGGTAGCCGTCGTACCAGCGCTCGATCTCCGCGAGCCCCTGCGCGTCCGTGAGGCCGTTCGCCTCCGCGAAGCGGTGCAGAAGCCCCGGCAGGTTTTTCGTCACTTCCTCAGGCGTGTAGCCGAAAAGCGTCGCGCAGCTCAACTCCATCGTCATGTCGTTGAGGTTGTTGAGGTCGGAGAAGATGGAGACCTTCGAGAACTTGCTGATGCCCGTGATGAAGGTGAAGCGCTGTTTCCCCTCCAGCGTCTTGACGACGGAGTAGAACGACTTGAGCGCGTTGCGGAACGGGATTACCTCCGGCGTGTTGAGCTTCTTCAGGAGCGGCTTGTCGTACTCGTCCACGAGCAGCACCATCTGCCCGTCGGGCGCCTTCGCCGCGAGGTCGTCAATGAGATTCGTGAACGTGATCGGCGCACATGCGCCCTGCCGCAACACGACGCCGTTGCGATCCGCCTCACGGGCGAGAATGCCCGTGAAGAGGCCGTCCAGCACCTCCGCGCGGTCGGGCTGGACGCTGCCGAGGTCAAGCCGCAGGACGGGCCACGTCTTCGACCAGTCCCAGCGAGGCTCGATGAAGAGTCCCCGGAAGAGGTCGCGCCGCCCCTCGAAGAGGGCCTGCAGGACGGACACCGTGAGCGACTTGCCGAACCGCCTCGGCCGCGCGAGAAAGAACTGCTTGCCAATCGACAGGTTGACGAGCGGCCAGAGCCGGTCGGTCTTGTCGATGTAGGTGAACCCGTTCTTGACGAGGTCGGAAAACGTGTAGATGTCTGTCGCAAGCTTTTCCATGCCGCAGATTATACCACACCCGACCCCGTCGCCGCAAATCGCAGACAGGGCCTTGCCCGTGAACGAGGCGTCGGGACGCATGCGTCAGAGCGCGGCGACGTTCATCTCCTTCAGCGTCGTGCGGCCGTCGTAGAGCGCCTTGCCGTCGCAGATCGACGCCATCTGCGTCAGGTTCGGCCCGCCCAGCCTGCCGTCCGTCGCCATGTCGGCGTAGACGGTAGATGTTCGCGCACACCTCTTCACCAGCTCCAGCAGCCGTCTTGACAGGGGGCCTGTCCCCAGCGACAGGGCTTCCTCCTTATGCCCCAGCAATCCAGCCGACATTGCGGCCAAAGCCCTTATACTTTGCTCCATCGTCAGATTCCGAGACTTGTAGTAGCCGAGCTTTGTCCAAATGGCCTTCATCCATCGTCTCGACGTACAATCGGGACTCCCTCACGCCATTTACAATACGTGCGGCCATTCCCGTTTCATCATTGAAGGGTCTCACGATGAAGTTCGTCAGCGAATCCGAGAAAGCGCGTGAAGTCAAGACGAGATTGTTTGACAACGCCCCGACAATCCCCGTCTCGAATTCGGAAACGCTCTGCCAAGCCAAAGCATGATTCGCCATGACAAGGACTTGCACGATACACAGAATAAACTTCATTACCAGTCCTTCTTATAGTCGTTGATGTCCAGCACCGAACACCCTGCAAGAATTGCGCAATCGAGATCTCTCCCCCAGCATCCCTGCGACAGTTAGGCTTAACGCATGCGCCGCAGAAACGCAAGGCGTTTCGGAGGGCACCTTCGCCGAAGGCGAACCCGAAGGGCGCTCAAGCGGGCGCGAAGGATCGGAGGTGAGGAGGCACGGAGTTCAGACGAATCCTTGTCCACGGATTGACACGGATTATCACGGATTGAGTTTCGTGCCGATTCGTGCAGATTCG
>DCMF01000017.1:22805-23385 GCA_002321305.1 Verrucomicrobia bacterium UBA1629
CGACCTTCCCTCCGAAACGCTTGGCGTTTCTTCGGCGCATACGTTAGGCGTCGCAGACACGACGCCCGCCGCTTCGGCGCACCGTTCCTTGTACGCCCGCGTCACCGAGTCCTCCAGCGTCGCAAAGGCCCTGAAGCCGCCGAGGACGAAGACCGAAGTTTTGCAAGGGCAGTTGTCTTCACGGCTGTTCGCCGTTCATGATGAC
This sequence comes from Verrucomicrobia bacterium UBA1629, assembly GCA_002321305.1. Classification (GTDB taxonomy): domain Bacteria; phylum Verrucomicrobiota; class Kiritimatiellia; order RFP12; family UBA1067; genus UBA1067. The sequence goes on from DCMF01000017.1 coordinate 23,011, forward strand.
GGAGTCAATGCGGCGGGCTGTCCGGTTGCCGTCCTTGACCGGATCGAGCATCTCCGCGACAAACCGCCGCTTGTGCATATCGGAGAACTGCGGATCGGCCATGACCGCCTCCTCCAGACTCGCGACCTTGCGTTCCACATTCCGCAACAGCTCGTAGGCGGAATTCATCCATCCCGACATAATCTCGCCGTGGTCTTCGTCATCGCGGCTCATCTCCTCCATGATCGTGCGCACCGCGAACGACAACGAAAACGACCCGAACATGGTGTCCGTCAGTTCCTGCTCGTACTTCTTCTCGATTCCGCCATACGAATGGCCCTTCTTCTCTTTCATCGCGTCTCCTTTGCGGTTTCGCCCTTACCCCCGCATTTATAT
>DCMF01000017.1:23425-31073 GCA_002321305.1 Verrucomicrobia bacterium UBA1629
ATATAAATGCGGGGGTAAGGGCATTTTCACAATCTTCCCGAATTCATCTTGACCAGCTTTTCCCAGTCGATGCTTCCGTCCGGGAGCGAATACTCCTTCAGGAACTCCTTCACGAAGAGATTCAGCTTACAGACGTACTTCCGCATGAAGGCCTCGTTCTTCTCCTTGGCCTTCTCGGACAGGGGCTCGATGATTGCCAAATAAAGGTCTTCCTCCCCTGAGACGAATTCCCAGAAATCCTGCCCGCAGAGCTTTCGGTACGCCCCTTTGTCCGGATGCGAATCACGCCCATAGCAGCAACCGTTCACGGCCTCGACATGAAGGCGGCTTTTGCTCGTGTGCAGAATCCGTGTCGCAGTCTTGAAGTCATTCTCCATCTTTCGGAGCTGGCCACTGTTTCCCCAGTTCGGCCCTGACTTGATCGAGACGAGATAGTGAATGCCATCCCGCTCCATTTCAAGGTCAATGCCTGCCGCACTCGACTTCTTCCCGCCAAAGACCTCTCCCGCAACAAAGATCGCCAACCCCTCCAGCCAGTCGCCAAAGACCGTCTCCTCCGAAGAGGAAAGGTACGAATCCAAAATCCCCTTGACAATTTCGTTGGCCGAAATCTGATTCTTCGCCCGAAACAGGTAAAGGTTTTTCCTCTTGAGGACGCTCGCCAACTTGAGCCTGTTCAAGGCGGCAAGCCGCGCATCATGGAAATCGCCAATGCGCTCGACGACATATTTCTTGATCTTCTCGATGAGTTCAGAATTCATCACGTTCTGCTACTTTCCGCTTTAAGGCCAATCAAGCCGATTCATGTCCGCACTCAGCCCCTCCCGCCTCATCAAACACGCCCGTCGCGCAAATCGCGCGGACGAGCTGCTCGACGACAGGTACGGAGACGCTGTTGCCAATGAGCCGCATCCAGCGCGCACGGTTCGCCGGCAGGATGAAGTCCGTCGGAAAGCCCTGTATCCGACACGCCTCCGACCGCGTGATGCGCCGGTATCTTTTTGCCTTGTAGACGTGTTCGAGAAAGTCCCTGCGATACGTCTTCAGGTCTCTGGCGCGAAGCGGCACGGCCGTCACGTAATCGCAGGAATCGCTCGCGACAAGAGTCGGGAAGATCCCGGACGACGGCAGGAACACGCGGTTGACGCCAAACAGGCCCGTGCTGATCTTCGTGTAGCGAAAGTCATATCGCGTCTCCATGGCCTCCACGACGCCTCGGAGGCGAAGGGATTCCAGCACCGCCTTGACGTCAATCTTCGCCTTCCGCAGCGCGCGGTCGAGCTTCAGCGCGTCCGGCACCAGATCGCCGCTTTCCGCGCGCGAAAGAAGAGACTGCTCGGCCTCTGACAGCGGCATGCGACCGCCGCAGACGCGGTAGCGGTAGGTCTCTGCCTTCAGGATGCCCTTGCGACAAAGGCCGTCGATGTCCGCCCGCGTGATCGTCGCGTCCAGATCCTGCAGCTGCCGCAGCGAAAGCGGATTGCCGTCGAGCGGGCCGTATTCGCTTCGGCGGCGATTCTTGAGCAGAAGCAGGCAGATCGCCTTTTCACGCGATGTCGTCTTGAGAATGTCCCACGAATGAATCGTCGTCTCGCCATTGCGAATGTCGTTCAGGAGGAAATAGTCGTTGAACCCGTTGTTATTCCTTGAAAGGCTCGTCGCGCCGGGATGCCCGTTTCCGCCCGATTCGCGTCCTGCCCGCAGCAGACCGTCGCAAGAAGACGGGCGGGGTCCGTCCCCTTGCGCGAAATCGTCCAAAATGTCGTAAAGGCGAACTGTTCCGGTCGATTTTGGCGGCAGCCTGAACGCTTCGAGATGCCGCTTCTCGCGAAAGCCGATGATGTAGATGCGCACACGGCTTTGCGGAACGCCGTAGTCAAAGGCATTCAGGACGTGGTAACCGGCATGATATCCGGCTTCTCGGATGCGCGTCAGGATGTAGTCGAGGGCTGCACGGTTGCGCGGATCGGCCAGTCCCTTGACGTTCTCGAACATGAACGCGCGAGGACGCGACTGGTTCAGCAGGCAGAGCGCGTCGTTCCACAGCTGTCCCCGGTCATCGTCGAAGCCCAGGTTCCGTCCCGCAATCGACCAGCTCTGGCACGGGACGCCGCCCGTGAGGAAATCATGCGGCGGCAGACTGCGGATCTTCGTGATGTCCCCGTAGTTCGTCTCGCGGCTTTCCGGGTAGTTCGCCTCATACGCCGCGATCGCGTCCGCATCGATCTCGCTGAAGCCCAGGCATCGTCCGCCGTTTCCGGCGGCCGCACGGCGAAAGCCGCCGATGCCCGCAAAAAGGTCGATGAACGTGAACTTCGCGCCCGTCACCTCGACACCTCCTTCTCCCCGCCCCGCTCCGCCGCGATCTCGGCGAGCCAGCCGGCGACCTTCGCGAAGGTCGCCTCGCGGTCGGCGGGGGTCTTGAGACCGCATTCCCAAATGACGATCACGTTCCAGCCCTGCTCGGCCCACAGCCGCTCATGCTCCTGGTCGCGGCAGACGTTCCGCCGGAACTTCGCGTTCCAGAACGCGCGGTTCGACTTCGGCGCGGTCGCCTGTGCGCACGCCTCCGTCTGCACGAGTTTGCGGCCGTCCCACGTCCAGCCGTGGTGATGCCAGAAGCAGCCGCGAATCTCGATCAGCGTCCGCAAACGCGGCAGGACGACATCGGGATGCCCGACGACCTTCTTGTCGCAGACGCGAAAGCGATAGCCCTGCGCAAAGAGCCACTTGCGCACGACGACTTCCGGCAACGTGTCGCGCGAGCGGATCGCCCGCATGATCTTCGACCGAACCTCGGACGAGAACTTGTCCATCACTCCTCCAGCAGGCAGACGGCGTGTGCCGCAATGCCGAGGCCGGCGCCGATGTCGTCGAGTTTCTCGTTCGTCTTGCCCTTGATGGAGATGCGGCCCGTGCCGACGTTCATCGCCGCCGCGAGGCGCGCGCGCATCAGGTCGATGACAGGACGAAGCTTCGGACGCTCGCAGATGACTGTCGCGTCGATGTTCCCGACCTTGTAGCCCGCGCCGCGAATCTCCTTCACGACTGCCGCGAGCAAGTCCGTCGAATCGGCGTCCTTCCAGCGCGCGTCCGTGTCGGGGAAGTGCGAACCGATGTCGCCGAGCGCCGCCGCACCGAGGAGCGCGTCGATGATCGCGTGAATCAAGACATCCGCATCGCTGTGGCCCTCTAATCCCGTCTCGCCGGGGAACTCGACACCGCCGAGGACGAGCCGCCGCCCGTCCGCGAAACGGTGCGAGTCGTAGCCGTAGCCGATCCTCATCCGAGGTAGACCTTCTGGCTTTCGAGTTCGCGCTTCAGGTCGGCATACGCCAGCGCGCGCGGCGCGACGCCCTTCTTCGCCGCGAGAGCCGCCGCGACGCCCGCCGCCTGTCCCGTCACGAAGCACGGACAGATGAGGCGGAACGTGTCCACCGTGTCCGGCGCGCCGAGCATGCGTCCCGCACAGAGGATGTTCTCGCCACGCGTCGGCACGAGCTGACGGTAGCAGACCGGCATCGCGGCATGTTTGCCGTCCTGTCCGAACCAGCCGACCGGATCGCGGTAGTCCGTCCCCGCGCGCACGGAGGCGCGCGTCGTCACGAACCCGGTCTCGACGAGGCGCGTCGCGCGCGGCCCGATCTGCGAGCAGGTGTTCGCGATGTAGACGTCTTCCCAGCCCGGCGTCTTCTGCATCTCGACGCAGTGCTCCCACCAGTACTTGCGGTGCAGGACCTCGGCCTTCGAGACGTCGCGCACCGACAGGCCGTCGCCCTTCGGGCCGAGCCACCCCGTCCATGCCGTCGAGGGGTTGAAGCGGTTGCCGGAACCCGCGAGCGGCCACCACTTCGGATTGCCGTCGAGGCCGACGCCCGGATTCGCCGGACGTGCTTTCGCGGTGATGCGATCGATGTTCGCAAACCGCGTGATGAAGCCGATGCCATGCGTAATCTGGCGGTAGTCCGCACCGGCGGCGAAAGCCATGTCCGCATCGCCCGTCGCGTCCACGACCTGCTTGGCGAGGATCGCCTGCGGCCCCTGTTTCGAGTGGAAGATGACGCCGCGCACCGTCGAGCCGTCCTGGATGACGTCGATGCCGTAGGCGTGGAAGAACATCTCGACCTTCGCCTCGGCAACCATCGTGTCCATGAGATACTTCGACGCCTCGGGATCGACGTGCGGCTGCACGTGCCAGTCGTTGTTCGAGAGACCCGGCGCGGGATCGGCCGACTTCGGGCCCAAGGCGCGCGCACGATCCATGAACTCACCGCAGAGACCGCGCGTGACGAGCGTCCACTTCGCGTTCTCCTCGCGGCGGCACGTCGCGAGCATGACAAGCACCATGCCGTTCGTGAAGAGGCCGCCAAGCGAACCGTCCTTCTCGACAAGCGCGACCTGCGCGCCCGCGCGCGCCGCCGCGACCGCCGCCGCGAACCCGGCCGGGCCGCCGCCCACGACCACGACATCCGTCTCGTGGAAGACCGGCACCTCGCGCGCTGGCATCACGACCTTGCCGTCCTTCAGGAACGAGCTCGGCCCGTCCTCGACCGTGTGGCCGATCGGGAAGATGCGCTGGCCGAACCAGACGTTGTCGGGGTCGCCCACGGAACCCGGCGGCAGCGCCCGCGCCGTCGCGACGAACTCGTCGCCGAACGCCGCGCCCGTCGCGCCCGCCGCGCCGAGCAATCCGAGTTTCTTCAGGAATTCACGCTTGCTGATCTGCATGCCGTTGACCTCCCGGAGGATGAAGTCCCGCTCAGCTGTGACGGCGCATCTGGCGCGTCGGCTGCGGCGGGTCGATGACCTCCGGCACAAGCACGTCCGACTGCTTCGCCGTCTGGCGGCGGATGATCCACATCTGCCCGATCGAGAAGAGGTTCGAGAGGAACCAGTAGAGCGAGAGGGCGGACGGGAACGAGTAGAACATCACGAGCATCATGACCGGCATGAAGACCATCATCATCCGCTGCTGGCTCTTGTCCCCCGTCGACGGCGTGAACGCGCTCTGGAGGCCTGTCGTCAGCGCCATCAGGATCGGGAGGACGTTGAGGCCGCCGAACGGCAAGTACGCCGCGAACAGCCCTTCCGGCTCGGAGAGGTCGGCGATCCAGAGGAACGGCGCGTAGCGCAGCTCGACGGCGGAGCGCAGGACGTTGAAGAGCGCGATGAACACCGGGATCTGGATCAGCATCGGCAGGCACGAGCTCATCGGGTTCACCTTCGCCTCGCGGTAGAGGGCCCACGTCTCCTGCTGAAGCCGCTGCGGGTTGTCCTTGAACTTCTTCTGGATCTCCTTCATCCTCGGCTGAAGCTCCTGCATCTTCTTCATGCCGACGGTCGACTTGTGCGTGAGCGGCCAGAAGAGGATGCGCACGAGGATCGTCAGCAGGATGATCGCGACGCCGTAGTTCGGGATCCACGAGTCAAAGAGGTTCAGCACCCACACGAGCGGATAGCAGATCCACCGCCACATGCCGAACTCCATCACGTCCCGCATGCCGAGATCCCAGAGGAGCGCCTGCTTCTTCGGCCCGACGAAGAATGTCATCCGGCGCGCGCCCTCGCCCGTCAGCCGCACCCGCGCGGCGACCGATTCGGGACGGTAGTTCGCCGACTGGAGGTCGCGCGTCACCGCCACGTCAAAGCCCGCGTTCGCCGCCGTCGAAGAGCAGAACGCCGTCACGAAGAAGCGGTTCTTGACCGCGACCCACGTCTGCGCGCCCGGATAGGCGACGTCCGTCTTCTCCGGCATGCCCGCCGCGCTCTTCGAGCCGCTGCACCCGCCCGCAAGGCCGCCGACGAGATAGGCCTTGAGCGGCGAATCGTCGTCGCCGTGGTGAATGACGCCCGGCTTGCCCTTCCCCGCGTCCAGCGCCCACGAATCGACGGAAAGGAGATCGTTCTTCGAGTCGCCCATCCGCATCGCGCCGAGCGAGACCGAACCCGCAAAGCCGTCGTCGTCGAAGACGATGCGGTAGTCGGCGTCCAGCGTGACCGTGCGCGTCTTCGTCGCCGTCGCGAAGACCGCCGAAACGCCGTCGGCACGCTTCACCTCGAACGCCTCGACGGGGCCTGTCCCCGCGCCAAGCGGCGAATCAGAGAAGTCGAACGCGACCGCCGGGTTCGTCTCGGAGATCTCCCCGCTGTCCTTCGCGTACTTCTTCAGCGTGACCTTCTTGACGACTGCGCCCCAGGTCGACAGCTCAAGCTTCACGTCGTCGTTCTCCAGCGTCACGAACTTTTCGGGCACGGACGGAAGAAGCGGCTTCGGCGCGTCCTGCGGCACGACGGCCTCGTCGCGCACCGGCGCGGCCTGCGGCGCGACAGCGGCTGCCGACGACGCGACCGCGTTCGTCGCGGACGCCGCCTCGGCGACCGCCGCCTGTTCGGCCGCGAGCTTCGCACGTTCCTTGGCCTTTCCCGTTTCGCTGTAGATGTGCCACGCGAGCGCCGCGCCCAGCAGCAGACAGATGATTTTCTCAGACTTGTTCATGTTTCCTGTTCCTATCCTCTTCTTTTTCCTTCTTCCCTCTTACTTTTTCCCTCTCGCCGGCACGGGATCGTAGCCCTTCGCGCCGAACGGATGGCAGCGCAGAATCCGCCGCAACCCAAGCAGCGTCCCCTTCAGCGCACCGTGAACCTGCAAAGCCTCGATCATGTAGTTCGAACAGCTGGGGGTGAAGCGGCAGCAGTCACCGAACAGCGGACTGAGCGTGACCTGATACGCGCGCACAAACAGCACGAAGATCTTCGACAACATCCTGAACCTTCTTGCCCTTCAGGAACGCGCGCCCGATCAGCACCCACTCGGTCTTCTCCGGCACGGCGTTCTCCTTCGCCAGCAGCCGGTAGGCCTCGCGCATCAGGCGCTTGGCACGGTTGCGGTCGACCGCCTCGTGAAAGCTCTTCTTGGAAACAACGACGCCGGCCTTTCGGTCGGCGTCTTCTGCCGAAAGATACCACGCCACGAGGAGACGTCCCTTCAAGGAACGTCCCCGGTCGAAGATACGCCTGTACCTCGCACCGGGGAGTCGCGTGGACATCTTCGTGCCCTGTTAGACCTGCGTCAGGCGCTTGCGGCCCTTCGCGCGACGGGCCGCAAGAACCTTACGCCCGCCCTTCGTCGCCTTGCGCGCACGATAGCCGATTTTCCGTTTCCGCTTGATCTTCGACGGCTGCCAAGTCATCTTCATGGTATCTGTTTCCTTTCAAAAAATGGTGGTGGCGAGAAAGGGGATCGAACCCTTGACCTTAGGCTTATGAGTCCTGCGCTCTACCAACTGAGCTATCTCGCCAATGAGCCAACGGGTGCGTAGTTTATCAAAATTATGCCTTGGAAGTCAATGGCCTCACGAAAAAAATGGCAATCCGTTTCCCCTGAAGCGGCGCGCGGCGAATAAGCCAGATTCTGTTCATTCCCTTGCGGGAACTCCGATCATTCATCTCAGCGATCTACCCGAAACCTCATGAACCCTTTCAGGCGCAACCGCACGAGCCGTGCGTTCGGTTTCCTATTCGATCTTGCTCCGAGGAGGGTTTGCCCTGCGCGCGTCGTTTCAGCCGCGCCGGTGGTCTCTTACACCGCCTTTTCACTATTGCGGAGCTCGCTCCCTCGCCTCCGCTCGCCTTTCGGCTCGCTTCGGCT
>DCMF01000017.1:31183-72707 GCA_002321305.1 Verrucomicrobia bacterium UBA1629
CCTTTCGGCTCGCTTCGGCTCAATCGCTCGAACGTCTCGAAGCCTCCGCCGCCTTTCGGCTCGCTTCGGCTCAGTCGCTCGAATGCCCCGCTACCTGTTTTCTGTGGCACTTTCCATTGCGCGGGATTGCCCCACACCTTCCGCCCTTGACGAACGGATCCTCCGCCCTGTGGAGTCCGGACTTTCCTCTGCCTCGCGGCAGCGACCGGTCACACGCGCGTCGCTTCAGGAGAAACTGTCAAAGAGCGCCGCGCCCGTTCAGGCGCGGTAGAGGATGCGACCGCACATCGTGCAGGCGACAATCGACTGGGGCTTCCCGGCCTCGCCGTTCTTCGCGTTCGCGTCGGCAAGCTGCCCGACGGACGGCGGCTGCACGAGGTGACAGCCATCGCAGACACCGTCATGCGTCAGCGCGACGACGACCGGCCAGCGCTTCGTCCGCAAGCGCTCGTAGTAAAGGAGAAACTTCGGGTCGTTCACGGCCTTCACCTTCTCGGCGCGCTCCTTCTGCGACTCCTCAAGCTCAGCCTTCACCGCCGCGATGCGCGCGTCGATTTCGGCGCAGAGCGCATCGACCCCGCCCTTCTCGGCATCAAACTTCGCCTGCGCATCGGCGATGCGCGCCTGTGCGCTCGGCAGGTCATCCATCGCCGCGAGCTGGTTGTTCTCAGCCGCCTCAAGGTCATGGCTCACCAAGTCAATCTGCAGCGAGAAGTCCTGATACTCCTTGTTGGTCTTCAGCCCCATCTGCGTCGTCTTCAGGGCCTGAATCTTGCTCTTGAGGGCCTTCGCGTCCTCCTCATAGCCCTTCACGCGCTCCTGCGCATACTCCTGATTCGCCTTGGCGGCCTGCAAATCAGCCGACACGCCAGAGAGTCGCGCAGTTTCAAGGGCCTTTCGACGCGGGAGATCCTTCAATTCGAGTTCAAGCTCGCGGATGCGGCCATCCACTTCCTGCAAGTCAACCAACGCTTCGATGATTGTCATCTACCAACCTCTTTACAATGCTTAGGCTGGGGCAGGAGACGGGACTCGAACCCGCAACCCACAGAATCACAATCTGTTGATCTAACCAATTGATCTACTCCCGCCAACTGGAGCCAGGTAAGGGACTCGAACCCCCGACCTGCTCATTACGAATGAGCCGCACTACCAACTGTGCTAACCTGGCCTGTGATTGGTTGCGTAGTATATCAAATTCTCTGCCGCGCCGTCAATAGGGAAAGTCGATTTCCCGGCAGAAAGCGCACAAAGCCCTTCAGGCGCAGCTGAAGCGCAAGCGAATTGACGCGCGCGACCGGCAGTTTCGTCGCGCGCACAAGCTCGTCCAACGACACGCCCTCCTCGTTCACGTGCAGCATGACGAGCGCCTCCTCGACGGAATAGGGCGGCTGTTCGGGATCCTTCTCCGTCGCCGCGTCCGCCTTCTTCGCCGCGCCTTTCGGCAGCAGCTCGCTCATCGCCTCCAGCACGTCGTCCGCGTTCCGCACGAGAACCGCCCCGTCTCGGATCAGCTGCAGGCAGCCGGCGGACATCCGGCTGTCGACGCGCGCGGGCACGGCCATCACCGTGCGGCCGAGGTCGGCGGCGATCGACGTCGTGATGAGCGTGCCGGAGCGGACGGGCGCCTCGACGGCGACGACGCCGCGCACGAGCGCCGCGACGACATGGTTGCGGATCGGGAACGTCTCGCGGTCCGGCGGACGCCCGAACGGGAACTCGCTCACGACTGCGCCGCCCTTCTGCACGATCTCGCGCGCGAGCTCGCGGTTCTCCTCCGGATAGAAGCGGTCAAGCCCGGAGCCGATCACGCCGACCGTCACGCCGTCCGCCGCGAGCGCGCCGCGATGCGCCTCGGCGTCGATGCCGAGCGCCAGCCCCGAGACGACCGCCCACCCGGCTTTCGCGAGGTCAAAGGCCAGCCGGTTCGCGAGATCCTTGCCGTACGCCGTCGCGCGGCGCGTGCCGACGAGCGCAAGCGACGGCTTCGCGAGCGCGGACACGTCGCCCTTCACGTACAGCGCGAGCGGACGTCCCGGCGCGGCGAACAGCTGCTTCGGGTAGCCCGCATCCGCCGGCGTGAGAATCGTCACGCCGAACCTCTTCGCCTGCTTGAGTTCGCCTTGCCAGTCGACGTCGCCGCCCGCGCGGGAGACCTTTTTCGGATACGCCTCCCACGCCGCGACGACCGAACCCGCCGCCTTCGACAGTTCCTCGACGGTCGCGAACCCGACGTGCTCCGTCAGGTTGAAGGCAATGTAGGCCTCACGGTCTGTCATGGGAGATTTGCACGCCACGGAGTGGCAGCCCCAAGGAGAGTCGAACTCCTCTACCAAGCATGAAAAGCTCGTGTCCTAGCCGATAGACGATGGGGCCGTGTTCAACGGGGGCGTAGTATACCATATTCGACGCGCTCCGCGCAAGTGCGGCCGTTGCCGTCAGCCCTGATGCTGCTGCTTCAGGGCCTGGCTCACCGCGAGCATGCGCTCGGAGAGATCCTGGAAGCCCACGTCGCTCGAATAGACGTCCTTGTAGTACTGGTAGGCCTTTTCGAGGTCGCCCGCCGCTTCGGCGCAGCGGCCGAGCTGGTAGACGACGTTCTTCTTGAGCTCGTCCATCGTCGGGATCGCGTCGCGCGCCGTCTCCAGCTGCATGACGCCCATGTCGGTCTGCCCCTGCGCAAGGAAGCACATCGCGAGGTAGTAGAGCGCCCAGAGGCGGTCCTTCGGCGACTTCTGCGCGAGCTGAAGGTGCGTCAGGGCCTCCTCATAGTAGCCGTAGGTGTAGTACTGCTTGCCGAGCTCGAAGCGGAGGTGCAGGTCGTTCGGATAGCGCTCGACGCGCTGGGCGAGGTCGTCGAAGACGAACTGGTTCTTCTCGCCCTCCATGTTGACGGCCTCCTCCTCGCGGCCTTCCGCGCGCAGGGCCTCGATCTGCTGGTCGTAGTACTGGACCTTCGTCTGCGAGAGCATGCGGTCGAGTTCGGGGTCCATCGTGCCGGACGCCGCGATCGCCTGCTGAAGGACGTCGATCGCCTCGTAGTAGCGCTTGCCCTGGATGTAGATGCGGGCGAGCGCGCGGCGCGCGTTCATGTTCTTCGGCTCCGCCTCGATCTGCTTGAGCTTCTCCTGGATGAGGGCCTCGGCGTCGTCGCCCGTGACGACCGCCTTGTTCGCGGCGTCGAGCTTCGCGGCCTGCTCCTTGTTCGCGATCAGGTTCTGGAAGCCGCCCTTCTTGCCGACGGACTGCTCCCAGCCCTCGTTCATCGTCGCGCGCGCCTCGGTGTTCTTCAGCAGCTGCAGGATGCGCTGGTCGCCGGGCTTCAGCTCGGAGAGCTTCTGGTAGGCGTCGCGCGCCTTGTCCCAGCGCTTCGCCATCGTGTAGTACGTCGCCACGCGCTCCAGCAGGGCCGGGTCCTTGTTCGAGCACTCGTAAGCCGCCTCGACCGTGATGGCCGCGTGGTCGGCCTTGCCGGCCGCCTCCGCCGCCTTGACGGCCGCCTCGATGTTGTCCGCGTCCAGCGGATTCTGCGAGAGGAGCTTCTCCGCCTCGGCCATCGCCTCGGCGGCCTTCCCCTTCTTGATGAGGCCGGCGATCTTCTGCCGCGCCATCATGTAGCCGAGCTTCGCGCCGAACCCGGCCTTGCCGTTCTTGCGGAAGTTCGCGATCTGCGCCGCGCGCAGGAGCTTGCGCGTCTCCAGGACGTCCGGCGCGGCCGCGACCGCCTCCATCAGCATGTCCACCGCGAGCTCGTAGCGGCCCGTCTCCAGGGCCTGCCGGCCGCGGTTCGTGAAGTTCTGCGCCTTCTGGGCAAGATCGACCGCCATCACGACACCTCCAGTCGCGCGTCATCCAGCTTGCCGAGCACGCCGCCGGCCTTGTAGGTCTTCAGCATGAAGTGCGTCGCCGTCGAGAGGACGCCCTCGATCGTCGACAGGTCCTGCGCGACGAACTGCGCGACGTCCTGGAGGCTTTCGCCCTTCACGAACACGAGAAGGTCGTACGCGCCGCTCATCAGGAAGCACGCCTCGACCTGCTCGAACTTCGAGATCCGTTCGGCGAGCTTGCCGAACCCGCAGTCCCGCTGCGGCGTGATCTTCAGCTCGATCACGGCATGAACTTCATCATTCGTTTCCATGTTCAGTTCTCCCATTTGAGATTGAGGACATCATCCACGACCTGGCGCGCCAGGTCCTCGGCCAGACGCCCGGAGGCGTCGCGCTGGGCCGTCGTCAGGTCCTGCCCCGTGGCGAACGGGGCCCGCGCCGTGTAGGTGCGGTTGTCGATCAGCACCTTGCCCGCGCGCTTGTCGATGACGGACACCCGAAACGATCCCGCAAGCTCGTAGCCGGCAATCCGCAGCCCCGAACGGCGGTCGTAGGCGACGTCGTTTCCGACGGCAGACAGCACGGTTCCCTGAATCTCCAGCGCCGCGTCGCCCGTCGGACGGATCTTGAACGTGCCTTCGCGCTGGAACTCGCGCAGCAGCTGCCGCGCGGCGACCGCGCCGATCTCCTGCAGGTCGGAGTCGTTGCGGAACGTCGGCACGGCCACCGTCCGCATCGCCGCCGGGACGGACGGACGCCACCGGTAGTTCGCGCCGCAGCCGCAGAGCGCGCCGACAAGGGAAAGAGCCGCCAGAAGCCGGATCGTCGTCATTTTTCAGAGCCTTTCAGTTCCGCCAACCGCGCGCGGGCCGCCTCGGCGTGCTCGCCTTCGGGATACTGCGCGAGGAACTTCTCGTAGGCGTTGATCGCGCTGCGCTTCGTGCGCGTCTTCGAGTCGTAGAACTGTGCGCTGCGGTACGCCTCGTCCGCCAGCTGCGTCTCGACGCGCGAGAGCATTTCGCAGATGGCCTCGCGGTCTTCCGCGCGGCACGACTCCCGCGCCATCTGGAGGAACCCCTGCGTGTCGAGCGCGCGCGAGCGGTTGTAGGCGTGGTCGTCCAGGAGGATCATCCGCGCCTTCGCCTCGTTCACGAGCGCGGTCTTCGCCTCGTCCGCATCGGGATAGATGTTGCGCAGGTTCTCGTAGACCTGCACGGCCTTGCCGTACTCGCCCTCCTTCTCGCGCAGCGCGCCGATCGTCAGCATCGCCTCCGGCACCCACTTCGCGCCCGGCGCGTGCAGCACGCACGCCTCGAACGCGCGGCGGACGTCCACGACGTTCTCGAAGTGGATGAACATCACCTCCTTGCCTTCGGCCTTCAGCTGCCACGCGATCCGGTAAAGCTTGTCGGCGATTCGGTCATAGTCGGCCTGGAGCGAGTAGAAGTCGAGCAGGTAGCGGTATTCCGCAAACGCCTCCTCCGTCTCGCCCAGGCGCGTCAGGCAGAGCTCTGCCAGGATCTGCTGGGCCTTCGGCGCCTCCGGCGCCGTCGGCCACTCGCGCACGAGCGCGTCGAGCTGGCGGCGCGCCTTCGAGAAGTCGCCTTCGCGGATCAGGTCGACGCAGTAGGCGAGCTGGCTCTTCGCGTCCTCCCGGTTCGGGCCGAAGATGAACGCGAACCAGCGCGGACTCTTGCGTTCGGGGCTGACGACCGTCTTCTCGTTGTCGAAGCCGGGATAGGCGTCAGTCGCGTAGCGGACGGCCGTCTGGGCGCCCGCGCCCGCGCCTGGCGTCTGGACATCCTGCGCGCGGACGGCGCCGTCCGCGAGAAGCGCGGCCGTCGCCGCAAGGAATATGGTCTTTCTGTTCACGCTTCACATTATACCATAAATGAGGTCCCTGCGGCTCATGCGCCCGCAGGCGCCGGACGATAGGCGTAGCCGGCTCCGCGGACGGCCTCCACGCGCCGACCGTCCGCGCCAAGCTTGGCGCGCAGGTTAAAGAGCGAGACGCTCAGCGCATTGTCCGTGATGTCCGCGTCCGTCCCCCAGAACCGCGTGACGAGGAAGTCGCGGCTGAACACCTCGCCCGGATGCTCGGCGAAGAGGCGCAGCAACGCGAGTTCTCGTTCCTTCAGCGGCGCCCGCTCGCCCGTCGCGCGGCGCATCTCGAGCTTCCGGGCCACGATGCGCCACGCGCCGAAGTCGAAGTCGCCGTCCGGCGGCGCGGCGCGCACGCGGCGCAGGGCTGCCGCGATCCGCGCGAGCAGGACGGCGTCCGGCACCGTCTTGAAGATGTAGTCGTCCGCCCCGACGCCCAGTCCCTTCAGCTGGTCGGCCTCCGCCTCCAGCGCGGTCAGGAAGAGGATCGGCACGTCGGCGTCTGTCTCGCGGATGCGCCGGCACGTCTCGAGCCCCGACAGCTTCGGCATCATCACGTCGAGCAGCACGAGGTCGGGCCGTTCCGCGCGGAACAGGCGCAACGCCTCTTCGCCGTCCCGCGCTGCGCGCACGACGTACCCCGCCTCGGCGAGCCGCGCCGAGAGGGACTGCCGCAGGACGCGCTCGTCGTCGGCCAGCAGGATCTGGTCAGAGGTTGGCAAAGGGGTTGCAGCTGAAGCCGGACGAGCCGGACGGCGCGAAGGACGAGCGCGGTTCGCGGCGGCGCGGCGCGGACGGGCCGCCGCCCGTCGCGAAGCCCGCCCCGCCGACCGTCGGCTTCGTCTTCGCCGAAAGCGAGATGCGGCCGCGCGCGCGGTCGACGCCGATGACCGTGACCTGCAGGCGGTCGCCCGCCTTCACGACGCTCGCCGGGTCGGACACGTAGCTGTCCGACAGCTCCGAGAGATGCACGAGCCCGTCCTGGTGGACGCCGATGTCGACGAACGCGCCGAACGCGGTCACGTTCGTGACGACGCCTTCGAGCTTCATGCCCTCCTTCACGTCCTCGATCTTCGTCACGTCGTCGCGGAACTTCGGCGGCTCGAACGTCTTGCGCGGATCGCGTCCCGGCTTGACGAGCTCGGCCACGATGTCCTTCAGCGTCGGTTCGCCGACCTCGTTCGTGATGTAGCGGCGGATGTCGATCTTCTTCGCCGCGAGCGAGTTTCCGACGAGGTCGCCGACGCCCAGCCCGACGTCCGCCGCCATCTTCTCGACGAGCGCGTACCGTTCGGGATGCACCGCCGAGGCGTCGAGCGGGTTCTGCGCGCCTCGGATGCGCAGGAAGCCCGCGCACTGCTCGAACGCCTTGGGGCCGAGGCCCTTCACCTTCTTGAGGTCTTCGCGCGAGGCGAAGCGCCCGTTCGCGTCGCGCCATTCGACAATCGCCTTCGCAAGCGTCGCCGAGAGGCCCGAGACGCGCTCCAGGAGCGGCGCGGACGCCGTGTTCAGCTCGACGCCGACGCCGTTCACGCACGAGACGACCACCTCGTCGAGCTTCGTGCCGAGCAGCGACTGCTGCACGTCGTGCTGGTACTGCCCGACGCCGATCGCCTTCGGGTCGATCTTCACGAGCTCGGCGAGCGGGTCCTGCAGGCGGCGGCCGATCGAGATCGCGCCGCGCACCGTGAGGTCGAGGTCCGGGAACTCCTTGCGCGCGATCTCGCTCGCGGAGTAGACGGACGCGCCCGCCTCCGAGACCGAGACGACGATGGGCGTCGGGATCTCCGGGTGCTGCGCCTTCAGCGTCTTCAGCGTCTCGCGCACGAACGCCTCGGTCTCGCGTCCTGCCGTGCCGTTGCCGACGGCGATCGCCTCGGCGTGGTACTTCGCGACGATGAGCGCGATCGCCTTCGCGGCCTCCAGCTTCTTCTGCTGCGGGAAGATGACGGTCTTGCCGAGGTACTTGCCCGTCGCGTCGATCATCGCGACCTTGCAGCCCGTGCGGATGCCGGGGTCGATGGCGAGCACCGCCTTGCCGCCGAGCGGCGAGGCGAGCAGCAGGTGGCGCAGGTTCTCGGCGAAGACCTCGACCGCCGCGCGGTCGGCCTCGGCCTTCTTCTCGACGGTGACGTCGATCTCGCAGCTCGGCGCCAGGAGCCGCCTGTAGGCGTCTTCGGCCGCGAGGCGAACCTGGGCATCGCTCGGCGAACCCATTCTTGAGCCACGGATTTCACGGATGGGCACGGATTGGGCGGCGTCCCGTGCGCGCGCCTCTTCGACGATCTCGAGCAGGCGCTCGATCACCGGCTCCTTGTCGAGTTCGAGCTTGACCCACAGCACCTTCTCGGCCTGGCCGCGCCGGATCGCGAGGTAGCGGTGCGAGGGAATCGTCGCGATCGGCTCGGAGAACTCGTAGTACTGCTCGAACTTCGTCGGCTCGGTCGGCTTCGGGCTCACGACCTCGCTCTTCACGACCGACTTCGTCGCGAAGGCCTGGCGCACCGCGCCGCGCACGTCGGCGATGTCGGCAATGCGCTCGGCGAGGATGTCGCGGGCGAACTGGAGATCCTCGTCCGTCGGCTCGGCGCTTTCGCCTTCCGCTTCGTCACCCTCTTCCTCTTTCCTCTTCCACCCTTCCGCCTTTCCGCCGTTCCACGTCCCGCTCCAGATCGCGTCGGCGAGCGGCTCGTAGCCCTTCTCCTTCGCGACCTGCGCGCGCGTGCGGCGCTTCGGCTTGTAGGGCTGGTAGAGGTCTTCGAGCGCGCTCTTCTGCCAGCACGCGGCGATCTTCGCCGCCAGGTCGTCCGTGAGCTTGCCCTGCTCGTCGATGGACTTCAGGATCGACTCCTTGCGCTCGATGAGTTCGGTGAAGTAGCCGAAGCGATCCTGGATCTTGCCGATCTGGACCTCGTCGAGGTTGCCGTGCGCCTCCTTGCGGTAGCGGGCGATGAACGGCACGGTGCTGCCCTCGCCGAGGAGCTTCACGACGGCACCGACCGACTCGGGCCGAATCGACAGTTCCGTGGCGATCTTCGAAATGACAATCTGGTTTTCCATGTCTTCTGCGTCTTCCTTCAGATTTGGAGGCGGATAGTATAGCAAATTCCCGTTCCTTCGCGCCGAGCGTCCGTTCAGCCCAGGAGAACCGCGAGAACCGACGCGAGACCGTAGCCGGCGATGACGAGCCAGAGCGGACGGTCGGTGAGGAGGATGCGCTCCGGCCGCCCCACGTCGGCCTTGCGCCCGACAAGCACGAGGTAGCGGACGATGCCGGCGGCGACGAACAGCGACGTCACCCAGAGCTGGGGGAAACGCGCGCCCATCTTCGACGTGAGCGTATAGGCGAGGTACTCCCCGAAGGACGCCGCGCCCGCCAGGAGGATGAGCGCCTTCAGGGCGCGCGGATGGTAGCGGCGCAGGACGGCCCTCGACGCGAGCGCCGTCTCCATCTCGGCGCGTCGCTTGCAGAACGCGAGGAACATCGAGAGCGTGAACGTGCAGACGAGAAGCCACGGCGAGATGTAGGCCGAGATGATCGCCGCGCCGGCCACCGCGCGCAGCACGAACCCTGCCGCGAGCGTCACGACGTCCACATACGGCACACGCTTCAAAAAGCCCGTGTAGAGGCACTGCATGACCGTGTAGGCGAGCATCGTCGCGAAGGCGACCGTCCGCGACGGCAGGAAGATGACGACCAGCGCGGGATACAGGAAGCCCAGCGCAAACAGGACGAGCGCGACGCGGACGGCGACGATGCGGGAAATCTGGTTCGCGGCGATCGGACGGAACCGCTTCACCGGGTGCAGGCGATCGGCCTCGTAGTCGGAGACGTCGTTCAGAAGGTAGAACGCCGACGAGACGAGCGAAAACGCGCCCGCCATCGCCACCGCCATCAGGAACGACTCCCAGCCGCGCGCGATCTCGCGCTGGGAGGCGTCCGCGACGGAGAAGAACCACGCCATCATCACGACGCCGTTCTTCGTCCACTGCTCGACGCGGATCGCCCGCGCCCAAAGCGACAGGCGATTCGGCGCCTCCCGCAGAAATCGGCTCACCCCTGACATCTTTCGCGCCCCCCTTCACCGCCTGTCAGGCGCCAGCCCGCACCGGGTCTTCGCGCACGGCCGGATTCAGGTAGATCGGACGCGGCTCCGGCTGAAGTGCGGACGGATTCGCCTCGGCGAAGGCCCGCAGCCCGTCCGCCGTCGGGGTCTGCCCCCCAAGGTAGCGCGCGCCGAACGTCGCCTTCAGGAGCGCGCCGATGCGCGGCTCGTCCGGCGTGACGACGGGACAGTCCGCCGGGACTGCCCCCGAAAGCGAAGCCGCATCAACCTGGAAAACGTCACGGACGAGCGCCCAGCCGTCGAATGCCGAAATCCAGATCTTGCCGCGCCGCGCATCGCCGACAACCGCGAGAGGCCCCTTCCCGCCCCTCTGCGCGGCAATCGCGCAGGGGGACGGCAGCCCCAGGACTTCGCATTTTCGTCCCAGCGCAAACCCCTGCGCAAAGGCCAGGGCCGCCCGGATGCCCGCGAACGAGCCGGGACCTGTCCCCACGACAATCCGCTCGATGCCGTCCAGGTCGAGCGACTCCACCCAGCGGCCGTCTCGGACGGAGCCGGTCGAGCGTTCAAGGTACAACGTTTTCATAGTACTGTTCAACTCCATACGGGAAATCGGTTGGCACGTAGTTGCCGACGTTCGGTCGTGTCAGCGAATAGGCCCGGTTGTAGTGCGTGAAGATCCACGGACAGTCCTCGCGGACGATCTCCTGGCACTTCGCCCAATGCGCGTTCCGGGCGTCCGCCGTCGGCGCGGCGAGCGCGGCCTCGTAGGCGCGGTCGAACGCCTCGCTGGCGTAGGCGGCGCGGTTCGGCCCCGGCGCGCGGTTCTTCGAGCAGAAGAGCTGCAGGAAGTTCTGCGCGTCGGGATAGTCCCCGACCCAGCCCATGCGGAAGAGCTGGACGCGGCCCTCGCCCGTCGCCTTCAGGAAGGCGTCCCACGTCTTGAAGTCGCATGCGAGCCGCACGCCGATCTTCTCGTAGAACGCCGCCATCAGCTCGGCCGCCTCGCGGCTTTCCTGCGTGGCGCGTCCGATCGAGAGCGTCAGCACGAGCCGGCGGCCCGTCTGCGGGTCGATGCCGCCCGGATACCCCGCCTCCGCCATCAGCCGCCGCGCCCTGTCGAGGTCGAAGGCGTAGGGGAACGGCGTCTCCAGCCGTCCCTCGACGCCGGGGGGGACGGGGCCGTCGGCGCGCTGGATGCGTCCGTTGTAGAACTTCTCCCAGGCGGCGGAATCGAACGCCGCGTTCAGCGCCTGCCGGAGCTTGCGGTTCGGCCCCAGCACGGGATCGCGCATGTTGATGCCGACGTACAGCACGTCGAGCGCCGCGCTCGCATGCAGCTTCACGCCCTGCGCCGCCAGCGCCGGGTCGAGCCGTCCGTCCGCCCCGACGACCGCATCCCAGTTGTCGCGCGCGATCTCGCCGAGAAAGTCGATCTCGCCCTTCAGGAACATGAGCCACTGCGTCGACACGTCGTCAATCACCAGATAGCGGACGACGTCAAACCCCTCATTCCTTCGCCCCCACTCTTCCTTTTTCCTTTTTCCCTCTTCCCTCTTCCTTCTTGCAAACACCATCTCATGATTCTTCCGCCAGTGCGTGAGCGCGTAGGGTCCTGTCCCCTCGCCCTGCGGGCCGCGCACGGCGGCCGCCGGCATCGACAGGAGCCACGGGAAGAAGTGGCAGCGCCGCTTCAGCGTGATGACGACCGTCCGCGCGTCGGGCGCGGCAATCGTCGCGACGTCCTTCAGGATCCAGCCGTTCGGCGAGACGGCCTTCGGGTCGCGCAGGCGTTCGAGCGACCGCACGACGTCAACCGCCGCCAGCGGCCCTGACGGACGCGCCACGCGGAAGGTGTAGACGAGTCCGTCCGCCGAGACGTCGGGCAATTCGCAGAAGCCGGGCACAAGGCGGTAGGGCCGCGCCTTGTAGTCGATGGCGAGCGGCATCTCGTAGAGGAGCCCGACGGCGTGCGAGTCGTAGATCGACCGCGACTGGGCGGGGTCAAGCGACGAGACGCGCTCCATCGGGCGCGAGAAGGTCGCGGCCAGCGCAAGGAACGAAACGGCAAAAGGACTCATGGCGCATGATTATACCATAAATCGGCCCGTCCCCTGAACGGGGCGGATGCCGTCCAGACCAAGACGCAAGCCTCACTTCGCACGGATCTCCAGCCGCAGGTCGATTTTCTTCGGCGCGCCGGGCAGCGTCGCCAGTTTCGCCGCGATCTGCCGCAGGCGAGGCCGCATCAGGAAAAGCGTCGGCGCGTTCTTGACGTAGACGAAGATCTTGCCGGCCTCGTAACGCCCCGGCCGCGCCGGCATCTTCGGGAAGAGCGTCCGCCAGCGGTCGACGAGCGAATCGAAGAAGACGTCCTTCTCGGCCAGCAGATCCCTGAGCGCCGCGTCAAACGCCGTCTCGACCGTCCGGTGCCGTCCGCGCAAGTCCAGCCCCGTCGCCCGCCCATAGAGATTGCTGTCGTCAAACATCAGGCCATCAATTCACGCATTCGCCCATTCGGCCATTCGATCATTCGACCATTTCTCACAACTCACTTCGCCTTCATCTGAAGCCAGGCTTCGATGAACGGCTGGATGTGCCCGTCCATGACGGCGTTGACGTCGCTCGTCTCGCATTCGGTGCGCAGGTCCTTCACCATCGTGTAGGGGCAGAAGACGTAGGAGCGGATCTGGCTGCCCCAGCCGTTCTCGGACTTCGCGCCGTAGAAGCGGTCCATCTCGGCCTTCTTCTGGTCTTCGTAGTACTCGTACAGCTGGGCGCGCAGCATGTTCATCGCCTTTTCCTTGTTCATGTGCTGCGAACGCTCCTTCTGGCAGGCGACGACGATGCCCGTCGGCAAGTGCGTCAGGCGCACGGCCGAGTCGGTCTTGTTGACGTGCTGGCCGCCCGCGCCGCCCGACCGGTACGTGTCGATGCGCAGGTCCTCGTCCTTGATCTCGACGTCGATGTCGTCGTTGATCTCCGCGACCGTCTCGACGGACGCGAAGGACGTCTGGCGGCGCTTGTTCGCGTCGAACGGCGAGATGCGCACGAGGCGGTGGATGCCGCGCTCGGCCTTGAGCATGCCGAAGGCGTAAGGCCCCTCGACCTTGAAGTAGACGTCCTTGTAGCCCGCCTCCTCGCCTTCCTGCGTGTCGTACTCCTCGACCTTCCAGCCCTGGCTCTCGGCGTAGCGCTGGTACATGCGGTAGAGCATCGCGACCCAGTCGCAGGCCTCCGTGCCGCCCTGCCCGGCGTGCAGCTTCACGAAGACGTTGCAGGCGTCGAACTTGCCGCCGAGGAGCGACTGGAGGCGGAGCTTCGAGAAGAAGTCGTCCGCCTTCGCGCATTCGCCGAGCGTGTCCTTCAGCGCGGTCTGCTGGGCCTCGCCCTCCTCCATTTCGGCCAGCTCCAGCATGACGCCCGCGTCCTCGACCGTCTTCTCCAGCGACGTGAACGGCACGACGTACGCGCGCTCGGCGTTCGTCGCCGCGATGACCTCGCGCGCCTTCGCCTGATTGTTCCAGAAGTCGCCCGTGGCCTGCTGGGCCTCCAGGCCGGCGAGCTTCGCACGCCGCTCGCCGATCTTGATGTAGTCGGCCATTTCGCCGACTTTCCGCTTCAGATCCTCAATCCGCTGCCGAACCGCTTCGACTTCCAGCAGCTTCGCTTTCTCTTGTTCCGCCATAGTGGCGCGTATTATACCAAATCGTCCCCCTTGCATGGAAGGACGACCGTCGCGCGGCGCCTGCGGAAAACCTGGGGAAAAGCCAGAAGGCCCGGAAGGGTGGACGCCAGGTCAGCGTCCTGTCCTTCCAGGCCTTCCGAACCTCGGAACCTGCCGAGGCTGCCTTCAGTACACGAACAGCATCTCGCGGTACTTCGGCAGCGGCCACTTCTCGTCCGCGACCTCGCTTTCGAGCGCATCGACCGTCTCGCGCAGCGCGGACATCTCCGCCAGCGCCGACTCGGGGTCGGCGTCCTTCACGGCCTTCTGGAGGCGCGCGACGGACGCTTCGGCCGCCGTCAGGCCGTCGCCGAGCCGCGTGACCTCGTCCTTCAGGACGTCGATCGCGCCCTTGAGGTTGCTCGCGTCCGTCTGGTTGTAGGCCTCGATCGTCTCGCGGTACTCCTGCTTGACGGCCGGGACGATCATCGTCCGGGCGATGTCGAGCGCGCAGTTCGCCTCGATGAGGACCTTGGTCGAGTAGTCCTCCATCGCGATCTCGTAGCGCGATTCGAGTTCCCGCGCGCTGAAGACGCCCGCCTTCTCGAAGACGGCGACGTTCTCCTTGCGCGTGAACGCCTTGAGGGCCTCCGGCGTCGTCGCGGCGTTCGGGAGGCCGCGCTTCGCGGCCTCGGCGAGCCAGTCGGCCTTGTAGCCGTCGCCGTTGAAGATGACGCGCTTGTGGGTCTTCACGATGTCCTGCAGGATCTTCTGCAGCGTGTCGTGGAACGCGGCCGTATGCTCGCCCGCCTTCGCCTTGCCGACGACGCCCGCCTTTTCGAGCTCGTCCGCGATGCGGTTCATCGCCTCGGCGACGATCGTGTTGAGGACGACGTTCGGGGCCGAGCAGGAGGCCGACGAGCCGGGCGCGCGGAACTCGAACTTGTTGCCCGTGAAGGCGAACGGCGAGGTGCGGTTGCGGTCGGTCGCGTCCTTCGGCAGCGCGGGCAGCGTATCGACGCCGATCTTCATCGTGCCGGCGTGCTTCGAGCTCTTCGGCGCGCCCTTCTCCAGCTGGGCGATGACGTCCGCGAGCTGGTCGCCGAGATAGATCGAGATGACCGCCGGCGGCGCCTCGTTCGCGCCGAGGCGGTGGTCGTTGCCGGCCGAGGCGACGGACGCGCGGATGAGGTCGGCGTGCTTGTCGACCGCCTCGATGACGGCGCAGAGCGTCGTGAGGAAGATCGCGTTCTGGTGCGGGTCGCTGCCGGGGTTCAGGAGGTTCGTGTCACCGTAGGCGACCGACCAGTTGTTGTGCTTGCCCGAGCCGTTGATGCCGGCGAACGGCTTCTCGTGCAGGAGGCAGACGAGGCCGTTGCGGTCGGCGACCTGGCGCAGCACCTCCATGACGAGCATGTTGTGGTCGCACGAGAGGTTCAGCTCCTCGAACATCGGCGCGAGCTCGAACTGGGCGGGCGCGACCTCGTTGTGGCGCGTCTTCGCCGGGATGCCGAGCTTCCAAAGCTCCTGCTCGACCTCGCTCATGAAGTTGAGGATGCGCGCCTTGATCGTGCCGAAGTAGTGGTCCTCGAGCTGCTGGTGCTTCGCGGACGGCGCGCCGAAGAGCGTACGGCCGGTCTGCACGAGGTCGGGACGCGCAAGGTAGAAGTTCTTGTCGACGAGGAAGTACTCCTGTTCCGGCCCGAGCGTGATCGTCACCTTCTCGTCGCCCTTGCCGAAGCAGCGCATGAGCCGCTTCGTCGCCGCCGAGAGGGCCTGCATCGAGCGCAGGAGCGGCGTCTTCTTGTCGAGCGCCTCGCCCGTGTAGGCGCAGAACGCCGTCGGGATGCAGAGCGTCGCGCCGTTGCCGTGGCGCTTGATGAACGCCGGCGAGGTCGGGTCCCACGCCGTGTAGCCGCGCGCCTCGAACGTGGAGCGGATGCCGCCGGACGGGAAGGACGAGGCGTCGGGCTCGCCGACGATCAGGTTCTTGCCGGAGAACGCCATCACGGGCAGGCCGTCCTTGATCTCCAGGAAGGCGTCGTGCTTCTCGGCCGTCGAGCCGGTGAGCGGCAGGAACCAGTGCGTGTAGTGCGTCGCGCCGCGGTCCATCGCCCAGTGGCGCATAGCGTGCGCGACCTCGCCCGCGATCGACGGGTCGAGCGGCTGGCCGCCGTCGATCGTCTGCATGAGCTTCTTCCAGGTGTCCTTCGACAGGTACTGCTTCATCGTCTCGCGGGTGAAGACGTCCTCCGCATAGCCGATGTCCTTCACCTCGCTGGGCGCGCAAGGCGCTTCGGCCTTCAGCGCCGCAACTCTTTTCGTGGCCGTCAATCGAGCGCAGTTGCTCATGGTTCGTTTTCCTTTTCTCTTTTCGTTTCGCCGCGCCGGACTGTCCGCCGCAGCTGACATCGACATATTGCAAACTCCGTGCCAATGGCCTTCGGCCCGCCATCCGCCGCATTTTCCGTCCAACCGCGACAGATTCTGTAAAAGCCGGGGATCGGGTTTACACGACAGGCGGCTTCAGAACGCCGCCGTGCGCCGTTTCGCGAGACCGCCCAGCGCCAGCACGAGCGCAAGGGCGCAATACCATTCGGCACACAGGAGAACCGACCAGTTCGGCACGTCGACATTCGCGCCCGGCAGTCGCGCAACGCCCTCGGACAGCACCACCATCGCTTTCGTGAAGAGCGCCGAGAGCCCGTTGAGGTGCGCCGCAAGCGGTTCCGACACGAAGCTCGCGAGCAGCCCCAGCGCGCCCGCGTAGACCGTCACGCCCGCCGCCGGGATGAGCGCAAGGTTCGCCAGCAGCCCGCCCGGCGTCACGCGCCCGAACACGTGCGCCGCAATCGGCACGCCGGCCGCCCACGCCGCCGCCGTCACGGCCAGCAGCTTGCCCCAGCCCTCGGGACGGTCGCGCAGCCGGTCGCACACGACAAGAATCGCCAGCATCACCGCGAACGACAGGCCGCAGCCGACGTCCACGATCAGCGCCGGACGGCTGCCGTAGACGCCCAGAAACGTCAGCGACCATGCGACGATGCCGTTCGGACGGCGCCCAAAGGCCGGCGCCAGGCAGCCGAGGCTCGCCATCGCAGCCGCGCGGACGGCGCTCGGCGGGCTGCCGATGAGCGCGACGTATCCCCACAGCAGCGGAACCGCCGCCACGCCGACCAGCCGGCGCGGCACGAAAAGCGCCTGCAGCAGAAACACCAGCACACGCACGACGGCCATCACGTGCAGACCCGAAATCGCGAACACGTGAATCGTCCCCGATTCGACAAACGTCCGCCTGAGGCGCGGCGACAGGCTCGTGCGCGCCCCCAGCAGAATCGCGCGGTTGAGACGGACGAGTTCCGGATCGTGAGCGATCCCCAGCGCGGCACGGCGCGCGAAGTCACGCCGGACGGCCGCCCACGCCGGGCGGGTCGGAGCGGCGTGGGGGCGCGCTCTCGCCTCGCGCAGCCACGGGCTCCCGCGACAGACGCGCGCCTGCGCGAGGGACGCCCCGAAGAAAAGCGCCGCGCCCGCCAGCGCCAGCGCGACGGCGGGCCACCCGCGCACGGACAGGGCGAAGCCGAAAACCGCCGCCAACAGCACACCGCACGCCACGACCGGCCACGCCTCGGACAGCATCGGCACGCGCGACGCGGCAAACTCGCCCGCCGCCAGCGCGGCACAGGCGACAAGCAACTTGTTCTGAATGCACATTCTCTCCCCTTTCAGGACGTGCATCATAGCACAATCCGGGGAGAGAAAGGTTAAGCGAAAGTTAAGGCGCGCCTATCGGCGCGGTGCGCGCCGGGCAAGCTGGATCTGCTTCTCGTAGAGCCAGGCGAGGCCAATCGACCCGATGCCGTTGCCGACCGCCATCAGCGCGAAGTACCAGACGACCTTCCACGAGAGGACATGGGCGTAGGTGAAATACGCCGCGTTGGCGATGACGTGCTCGAAGCCGCACATGATGAAGGTCGGGATCGCGAGAAAGACGGTGACGGTCTTCGCGAGCGGATAGGAGAAGTCGGCGTGGCCCTTCACCGCGATGTAGATCATCACGCCGCACATGACGCTGAGGATGAAGACGGACAGGGGGGCGTCGTTCAGCTTGGCGGCGACGAGCGGCTTCGCGGCCGTCTCGATCTGCGCGTAAAGGCGCGTCAGCTTGATGAGGGCGGGAAATCCGATGGCCCCGACCAGGTTGAAGAGAAGGCAGACGAGAAGCGAGAGCCAGAAGCGCGACTTGTAGTCCGCGACGAACCCGACCTTGCCGGTGAAGAGCCACAGCTTCCAGTGGATGATGACGTAGAGGCCGAGCGTGAAGAAGACGGCCCCGACGATGTGGAACCCGAAGGAGTGGCCGCCCTGGCGAATGCCGAGGAAGACGGTCGCGCCGAGGGAGATCAGGATCCCGGCGACGAGGGAGCTGACGGCGATGGAGGAAAGGCGGCGGAGCGCAAAGGGATGTTTTCGCATGACTGTCGGGTGCTTTCGTTTTTGGCGGCATATTGTACCATATCTTGCGCCGCCGCGTAATCCGCATCGGGATTGACCGCCGAGAAAGCCGTCGATTTTCCCTTGGCGCCACTGTCCAGAAGCGGGAGACCTCCGGCTACAGGGTGACGGAGTCGAGGTCCTCGTCCTCCCGCTTCGCGTCGTTCATCGCCTTGACGAGCTTCAGCACCTCCGCGACGGGCTCCACCAGCTCTGCGGGAATGAATTCCTCGATCTTGACCTGGGCGTAGAGCGCGCGGGCCAGCGCAACGTTCTCCATCATGGGGATCCCCTCCCGGACGGCCGCCTCGCGGATCTCCTTCGCGACCGCGTCCATCCCCGCGCAGACGACCTTCGGCAGCGGCGCCTCGTCCGCCCGGTAGCGGATGCCGACCGCGTAGTGCGTCGGGTTGGTGACGACGACGTCGGCCTTCTTCACCGCCTGCGCCGGCGGCTCGCCCTGCAGGATCTCGTTGCGGAACTGCCGCTGGGCCTGCTTCACCTCCTGCGAGCCCTCCATCTCCTTGTACTCGCGCTTCACCTCGTCCTTCGTCATCATCATCTGCTTCGTGAAGTTCTTCTGCTGGAAGAGCCGGTCGACGACGGCGATCACGACGTAGCCGAAGACCGTGTAGCACGCGAGGCTCTTCAGGATCGCCCGGAGGCACGGGAAGACGTCGTCCAGCGTGCCGTAGCACATCGGCAGCAGCGCCGGGATGGAGCTGAGGACGATCCTGTAGATGAGGTAGCCGAGGAACGTCACCTTGACCACGTTCTTCGCGAACTCGAAGAGGTTCTTCAGGCAGAAGATCTTCTTCGCCCCTTCCGCCGGATTGACCTTCTTGAGGTCCGGCTTCAGCGGCTCGAACGAGAGGAGGAAGCCGATCTGGACGACGTTCGCGACGACGCCGACCGCCGCCGCGAGCAGGACGAAGAGGAAGGAGTGCTTGCAGACGACAAGGATCGCCATCTTCCCCGCCTCGCGCAGGGCGAAGGCGTCGTTCTCCCCGACGCGAAGCCCGATGTAGCGGATCAGGTTCGCGACGTCGTCCGTCAGCGCGACCGCCATCACGCCGACGACCGCGAGCATCACCAGGAGAATGGCGGTCGAGACGACGTCCTTGGACGTGCAGACCTGCCCCTTCTGCCGCGCGTCGCGCAGCTTCTTGGGCGTGGGCATCTCGGTCTTCTCGCCGCCTTCCGCCATGCCGCCCCTACCGCGTGATGAGCGGGAAGTGGGTGAAGATGTCCTGCGTGTACAGGAGCAGCTCGCCGCCCATCCACGAGGCGGCGGCCATGATGGCGATGGAGATCGCGATGAGCTTCACCGCGAAGCCGAGCGTCTGCTCCTGGATCTGCGTGAGCGCCTGCAGGAGCGAGACGAGCACGCCGATCACCGTCGCGACGGCAATCGGGATCAGCGAGAGCTGAAGCACCAGGATGAGGCACTTCTGCGCGTAGTCGAGGAGCGGAGCCTGTCCCATCTCGCGTCCCCCTTACCGGATGTAGCTCTGCACGAGCCCCTGGATGAGCAGAGTCCAGCCGTTGACCATGACGAACAGAAGCAGCTTGAACGGCAGCGAGATCGTCACCGGCGAGACCATCATCATGCCCATCGCGAGGAGGATGTTCGAGATGATGATGTCGATCGCGATGAACGGCAGGTAGACGAGGAAGCCGATCTGGAAGGCGCGCGTCAGCTCGGAGACGCAGAACGCCGGCACCAGCACGAAGAAGCTCCTCGAGTCGACCGTCGCCGGCACGGCCTCGCCCGTCGTCTCGTCCGTCGTCGCCCAGAGCCGCTCGGCCGTGCGCGTGAAGAACGCGACCTGGCGCTCGTCCGCATGCTTGACGAGGAAGTCGCGGAACGGCTCCGCCGCCCGTGCCGCGAGATCGGTCTCGTAGAGGACTTCCGGCTTGTTGTCCTTCAGGCCCTCGCGCAGGAGGTCCCAGCTCGCGCTGACGACGGGCGCCATGATGTAGAAGCTCAGGATCATCGCGAGCGCGTTGATCACCATGTTCGGCGGAATCGACTGGATGCCGAGCGCGTTTCGGATCAGCTGCATGACGACGACGATCTTCAGGTAGCTCGTCGCGATCATCGCCACGAACGGCACGAGCGACATGCCGACCAGGACGGCGATCAGGGCAAAGGAATCGGTCTGGAACATAATCAGGGTCTTTCGAGTGGTGGAAGTGTCAGCGCGGTGAATGTCATTCTCCGAGGCAAGCGGCCTTGACGCGGAAGGCCGGGGCGATGCCGAGGCGGACGGGTTCGAGCGCCGCGAGAGGCTTGCCTTTGCGCCAGAGCGTCAGCGCGGTCGGCGGCGGCACGGGCGGGAGCGCATCGTCCGCGAGCTGCGCGAACGTCAGCGCGCCCTTCGCGTCGGCGATTGCGCGCATCTGGTCATCGCCCGGCAGATCCAGCAGCCACTGCGGCTGGAAGCCCTCTTCCGGCACAAGGCAGTCGCCGACGGACAGCGCGGACAGCTCCGCGTCGGCGAGCGTCCATTCGGCATGGCAGGCCAACGCCTCCCGCGTCAGGGCGCGAATCGACGGATGCGTGACGTCGAGATTCGCGAGCGCGCCAAGCCGCTGCGCCATTTCGGGCGTCAGGTCAATCGCCAGGCCCGCCGTCCCGGCCTCGCCGGAGACGGTGAACGCCGTGTCCGGCACTGGCTTCTCGGAGAGTCCGACAATCGACAGCTGCCGCTTGGCGACCTCTTCCACGAACTGGAGGGCGATGCCGCATTCCTTCTCGACCAAGGCGAGCAGGACTTCCTTCGGCAGGGCCGACAGGCGGTCTTTCAGCAGCGTGAGGTCGGGGAAGAGCGGCGTGATCTCCAGCGCGAGAACATGCGGCTCGTCGTCGAGGCGCACGTCCAGGACAATCGCGGCGGCGGACAGGTTCGCGCACCGCGTCAGGCGCGCCGGGCGTCCGCCGAAGCGCGTCTCCAGCCGCCACGCGGGCGAGGCGAGCACCCGCGCGGCGTTCGCCTTCGACCACCCCGGCCATTCTTTCAGCAGTTCATTCGCATCCATGGTCACACCCTCTTCTTCCGCACGTCAACCGTGACGTTGAACGTGGCGATTTTCGCCGTCAGGTGGTTCGCGATCTGTGTGCGGCAGTTTTCCAGCAGAACGGCCATGTCCACCGTCGTCGGCTGGAACTGGACGTCGAGCTGACGCCCCGTCACGGCGATCCGCACCTCCGTCCCCTCCAGCACGTCGGGACGCAGACGGACGACGACTTCGCCCTGCCCGCGCAGCAGCCCCGGCGAAATCAGCAGCGTGTCCGCCACGGCCTGCGCGGCCTCGACCAGCACCTGCGCCGGCGGCAGGGGCTGCGCCGCCTGCGTCCGCACGACCTCGACCGGCGTGACGGCGGGCATCGGCGTTTCCGCCGCAATCGAAGCTGTCGGCGACGGACTCGTCTGCGGCACGACGCCAGCGGCAACCAACGCCTCCTCCGAAACCGTCTCCTCAACTGCATGGGGGACAGACCCCTCGGTCACGCGATCGTTTTCGGACAGCGCGCGAACCGACAGGCTCTCGCCCTGAACCTCCGTCTCTCCGTGACTCCGTGTGAGGCCCACGGCAACAGGTGCAGACGGCAGGGGGGATGTCTCACACGGAGAGTCATATCCCCCGAGCGAAGCGAGCTGCGAAGCAGGCGCTATGCGGGGTGAGGCACGGAGCGGGAGGGACGAAGGCTGGGGGGCTGTCGGGCGGGAAGATGTCTCACGCAGAGACGCAGAGGCCGCAGAGGCTGGGGATGAGGTCGAGGGTGTAGACACCTCCGGCACGGGCTTGCCCGTATCTAAACGACTCTGCGCACGCTGCGGCTCCGCGTGAGTCATATCTGTTTTAGCAACAACTTCGGACTGCGCGCGAACCGACACGTCCTCTTCCACAATCTCCGTCTCTCCGTGCCTCCGTGTGAGGCCTGCGGCAACAGGTGCGCCCACGGCAACAGGCGTAGACGGCAGGGGCGATGATTCACACGGAGAGTCATATCCCCCGAGCGAAGCGAGCTGCGAAGCAGGCGCTATGCGGGGTGAGGCACGGAGCGGGTGAGACGGGGGCGGAGGGGCTGACTGGATGGAAGATGTCTCACGCAGAGACGCAGAGAACGCAGAGGCTGGGGATGCCGAGGCCGTCTCGCCCTGAACCTCCGTGGCTCCGTGGCTCCGTGTGAGGCCTGCGGCAACAGGTGCGCCCACGGCAACAGGCGTAGACGGCAGGGGAGATGATTCACACGGAGGCACATATCCCCCGAGCGAAGCGAGCTGCGAAGCAGGCGCTATGCGGGGTGAGGCACGGAGCGGGAAAGCCGCATCCAATGAGGCAATCGCCTTCTGAATCTCTCTCGTCAACACCGCGTTCTCCGCAATCGGCCCTGCCAGCGCACGTTCAAAGGCCGCAACGGCCTGGACATCGGGACGCGACGCAGAGGCCGCGCCCTCTGCGCCGACGACGGCAGGTACGCCGCCGACAGGCACCGACGACGCAAGGCCGCCGCTCGGCACGTCCAGATTCAGGTCAATCGAAGCTGTCGTCATCATCTGCCGTCATCCTCCTTCCCGTGAATTCGTCCATCTCGGCGTCCGTCAGCATCTCCTGCATCCGCCGATCCTCCAGCTCCCACGCGAGGCGGTGCTGGTCGATCTTCGCCTTCTTCTTGCTCGCGGCGACGAACCGCACGTGCGCCGCCTCGGCCGCCTGGTCTCGTTTCGTCAGCTCGTCCTGCGCCTGCCGCTCGGCCTCGGCCAGGAGCATCGCCTCCTCGTCGATGCGCGTGACGGCCGCCCGCGCGCGGTCGAGGTCATCCATCGAGACGACACGCCCCACGACGGCGTCGTAGATCCGGTCGCGGCGTTCGTCCTTGGTCGCGTCGAACCGCCGCCGCGTCTCGGCCTTCTCGTCGCGGACGCGCTCCGCCGCCGACCGCGCGCGCCGCGCGCCCGTGAGCTCGGTACCGGCCCGGTCTTCGCGCATCGCGCGGATCTTCAGCATGTCGTTCAGCGCGTAGGCCACGGACGCGACCTCCTTCCCGCCGCAGTCTCCGCCGCGCCCTCGAACCAGACGACGCATGGGCCGTGGAACGAGTAGGCGAGGCCCTTCGGCCCGCGCGGCAGCAGGATGTCCAGCACGGACAGCTTGGGACAGAACCCGGTCGGATCCTTGCCGATCCACGCGACAAGCGATTCGGGCCGCACGGTCAGCGTCTCGCCGTCCTCCAGCGCGACGCGCGTCGCGCGCCCACGCGTGGCCGTCACGACCCAGCCGAAGCGGAACGCCGTCACCGGCGTCGCCCGCCGGAAACTCATCGGCACGAGCTTGAGCGACTTTGCGCCGACACGTGACGCGAACGGCGCGACCAGCACCTTCGACGACACGACGGACAGCGCCTCGTCCGGCAGCGCCGGAATCCGCGTCAGGAACGGCGCGTCGGCAGAGGCGAACCACGCCGGCCCCTCAACCGTCGCCGTGCGCACCCACGCGCGATCCGGCACGACGAAGCCCCTGAGCGACCGAAGAGCGGCCCTGCCGAGGCTCGCCGCCGGCTGGTTGCGTCCGCAGAGCCACTTTCCCGGCGGCACCTTCGCCGCGCCGTTCTCGATCAGGGCCTCTTCCATCACTTCACCACCTCGATCAGCTGGCGCACCGTCTCGTCGTAGACGGGACGCTCCTTGAGGCCCTGGCAAAGGAAGGCGTTCACCTTGTCGATCTTGGCGATCGCCTCGTCCGTCGCGCGGTCGGCGCCCTTCTGGTACTCGCCGATCTTCAGGAGCAGTTCGACCTCCTGGTACTTCGCGAGGATCTCGCGCAGCTTCGCCGCCGCCGCCTTGTGCTCCGGCGGCACGATGGCCGTCTGGCAGCGGGAGATCGACTGGAGGATGTCGATCGCCGGATAGTGGTTGAGCTGGGCGAGCTTGCGCGAGAGGATGATGTGGCCGTCGAGAATCGAGCGCGTCTCGTCGGCGATCGGCTCGGTCATGTCGTCGCCCTCGACGAGGACGGTGTAGAGCGCCGTGATCGAGCCCTTGTCCGAATTGCCCGCGCGCTCCATCAGCTTCGGCAGCTCCGAGAAGACGCTCGGCGGGAAGCCGCGTCGGGTCGGCGGCTCGCCGGCCGCGAGGCCGATCTCGCGCTGGGCGCGGCCGAAGCGCGTGACGGAGTCCATCATCAGCAGGACCTTCTTGCCCTTGTCGCGGAAATACTCGGCGATCGACGTCGCGACATACGCGGCCTTCAGGCGCTCCATCGAGCTGCGGTCGGACGTCGCGCAGACGACGACGGCGCGCTTGAGCCCTTCGGGGCCGAGATCCTTCTCTATGAACTCGCGCACCTCGCGTCCGCGCTCGCCGATGAGCGCCAGCACCGAGACCTCGGCCTCGGTGTTGCGGATGATCGAGGCGAGGAGCGTCGACTTGCCGCCGCCGGCCGCCGCGAAGATGCCCATGCGCTGGCCTTCGCCGCACGTGAGGAGACCGTCCAGCGCGCGGATGCCGAGCGAGATCGGACGCGAGATGACCTTGCGCTTGAGCGGACTCGGCGGATCGGCGTAGACGGGGTAGTAGGCCTCCGGACGAATCGGCCCCTTCACGTCCGCGTCCAGCGGACGCCCCAGGCCGTCCACCACGCGGCCGAGAAGCGTCTCGCCGACGGGCACCATGTGCACGCGGCGGGTCGGGATGACGTCCGTCTGCGCGGAGATGCCGGTCATCGTGCCGAGCGCCGTCAGGAGCGCGGCGTCCTTCGTGAAGCCGACGACCTCGGCCTGCACCTCGAAGTCCTCCCAGGGATTGCGGAGGATGCAGATCTCGCCGACCTTGACGCCGGGAACGGAAGCCTTGATGATCGTGCCGACGACCTGGATGACGCGGCCCTTGATCTCGACCGGCTGGGCGTCCTCGACGGCCCGGTCGATCATCTGCGCAATGTAGTCGAATGCCGATGACATGGGTGGCCTCAGCCCTCGCGGTTCAGGTTCTTGCGAATCGACTTCTCGATCGCGGCGAGCTGCCCCTCGACGGACGCCTCGACGAGGCCGGCTTCCGTCTCGACGACGCAGGCCGTGCCGGAGAGATGCGCGTCCTCGACCACGTTCGCCGCCGCGACGGACGGGAAGTCCTTGAGGATCTGGTCAAGCCGCGCGCGGACGACCGGCACCATCTCCGGGGCGACCTTGACCGTGATCTGGCGCTGGTTGCGGACGACGGCCTGCATCGACTTCCTGACGATCTGGACGACGAGCTCCTTGTCGCCGATCTCGGCCACGCACTTGCGGAGCGCCTTCATCACGATGTCCGCCATCTTCAGCTCGACGGACTCCATGTAGCGCACGCTCTCGTCGAGGAGGTCGAGCTTCTGCATCAGGATCTCCTGACGGCCCTCGGCGAGCCCGTCGGCATAGCCGCGCCGGCGTTCGCGCTCGGCGTCGGCCTTCGCCGCCTCGGCGATGCGCGCGGCCTCCGCCTCGGCGGCGGCGACGACCTGCTCGGCCGTGGCGATCGCCCCGGCCTCTTCGGACGAGACGCGCGCGCCGGCGGCCTCGACGTCAAAACTCTTTGTCTTCAGGAGTAGCATAGCCTGTACGCCTCCGGGAACTTGATTTTCAGCAATGTGCGGGTGACGTCCTTCGCGCCCGCGAAATACGGCCGGTAGCGCAGGGCCTCCGGGTAGACGCCGGGATAGTCGGCCTTGAGCTGGCGGACGGCCTTCCCGTCGATGACCGTGCGCCAGGCGTCGAGCTGGGGAATGGCCTTGAGCCACAGCTCGATCTCCGCGCGCACGGACGCGTCCAGGTAGCCGAGGCGGCGCAGGTCGCCCTTTTCGTAGACGGCGAACGTGCCCGTGGCGAGGAACTCGTCCCGCACCTTCGGCCACAGGGGGCCGTTCACCAGCTCTCGTGCCTCGTCCAGCGTCATGTCGCGGCCACCCATTGACGGTTCTTCCTCTGCGAATCAAGGTGTCGCCGCCACCGGCGGTCGGCCTCCTCGTCACGGCCCAGCATGCGGAGCGCACGCGTCTCCAGGAGCGCGGCGGGGCGGGCGAGCGCGTCCGGGTAGTCCGCCGCCCGCAGGACGGACAGCGCGCGCTCCGGCTCGCCGTCCTCGACGAGCCGTTCGGCCAGGGCCGCCGCCGAGACGCCGTCGCGCGGGTCGGCCTCGACCAGCGCCTCGCACAGCGTCCGCGCCCGTGCGCCCTGCCCGTGCCGGGCGAAGACCCACGCCGCCGTCAGCATCAGCTGCCTGTCTTCCGCATCCATTGTCACCGTGGTTGTTCCTTTTTGTTCATCTGCCTGTTTAGCATCAAGCCCCTCTCGCGGCAGTTGAGGAACTCCGATCCGTATGGCTCTCGCGGCCTTCGGCTGTCTCGCTTCGCTCGGCTGTCCCGCTCCGCAGAATGGACGGACTCCGCGCCCCACATTCAGCGTTCACGGTCTTGAAAGAGACTGCCCCCATCTGTGACTTCGCCGCAGGGACAGAACCGTCAAGGACGGACACGGCCGGCAAATGATCCAGATCGAACGTGTCGTATTGGATACGTTCACGCCCAAAGTTGATGAGGAGCGCGCGCTTGATCTGGGTCGCACGCATGTAGTGAATGACCTGCGCCCATTCGATCTTCGTGAGGACCCGAACAGCCTTGAGTTCAACGATGTATTCTCTCTCATAACACGTGAAGTCGGCCCGGTAAGCCGTCTTCAAAGGCTGTCCGCCGTAAAAGATGCGGACTTCATCCTCGCGGACAAAAGGGATTCCCGCATTCGCAAACTCGATCTCAAGGGCATCGCCGTAAGCCGACTCAAGGAAGCCAGCCCCAAGCGTGCTGTGGACACGCATGGCACACCCCATGATGGTATAAGCCTTTGGATCTTCCTTAAGTTTCATCTGCGTATCCGATCAGTGAAAATGACAGGCGATTGATGCCATAGATGCAGCAACGAGAGATTGTGATAAACTCCGATGATTGACGCTCCCGCTACCGCTCCGCAGACTCTTGCCGGCTTCGCAGAGGCCAGTCTCCGAAACAATCGGCTTCCAGGCCGTTTTCGGGGAATTGGCTGCCTTTCGGCGACCTATTCGGCGAAGCGGTAGCGAGAGCCATACGGATCGGAGTTTATGATTCATATCGGAGTTTGACTCCTCATTTCTTCGGCGGGAGGTCCTGGAAGATCGTCACCGTGATCTTCTCGTAGGAAAGCCCCTCGATCGCGTTCTTCACGAGCGACTTCACCTGCGGCACGGAATCGTTCAGGTCAACGTCCCACCGGCTGCGGATCGCCACGGCGGCGGAGCTCGGCAGCGTGTTCTTCGCGAACGGGTCGTTCTCCGGGAGGACGACATGGACGCGCGCGTCCACGACGCCGTCGATCATCGAGATCGTTCGCGAGAGATCCTGCGCGATCGCGTCCATGAAGCGGATGCGCTCCTCGCTCGGGCTCGACACCATGCCCGTCTTCTTGAAGACGTCGCCGACGCCGTTGAACTTGCGGCGCGGAATGCCGCGACGCTCGCAGAGGTTCGCGGCGGCGGCGAAGTCGGCCTGGCGGATGGACACGTTCCACGTGCCCTCGTCGCCCGGCTTCTTCGTCGCCTCCAGGCCCGCGTCGAGCAGGGCCGCGATCACCGCGTTCGCCTGCGACTCCTCCAGGCTCGAATAGAGCGTCGCCTCCTTGTCGCACCCCGTCAGGGCGAGGGCGAGCGCCACCGTTCCCAAAAGCCTCCTCATGCCGTGCTGCCTCCTTTACCCGTTCTTGACGAGCGTCGAGATGGCGTCCGTCGCCTTCTTCGCGATGTTGGTGACGAGCTCCTGCTGGAAGGCGAAGTTCGCGACCTCGTACTGCAGCTGCGTCAGCTGCGCGGCCGAGGCCCCCTCCATCTGCGCGATGTCCGCCAGCGCCGTCATGCGGTGCAGCATG
Source organism: Verrucomicrobia bacterium UBA1629 (assembly GCA_002321305.1). Lineage (GTDB taxonomy): Bacteria > Verrucomicrobiota > Kiritimatiellia > RFP12 > UBA1067 > UBA1067. Next base: position 59,051 of record DCMF01000017.1, read on the forward strand.
CCCTGCTGGTCGTTCTGGGCGGCCCGCCACGTCTCGGCGACCTGGCTCGCCATCGGAACCGGCGTCGCCGCCTCCACGCCCATCGCGCGCTCGAACGCCGCGACCGCCTGCGGATCGGCCGCCTGCGGCACGGCCTGCGCGGCCCCGACGTTTCCGGCCCCGCCGCCGGCGGCGCGCACGGCCTCGACTATCATCGCTTCTGTCATGTCATCAGTCCTTTCGCCAGCTGCGCGGCAGCCAGGTCCTCTGTCTGTTCGGACGCCACCTGCAGGACCTCGGACGCATCCCGTTCGCGTCCGAGCCGCTGGAGCGCCATGCCCTTGAAGGCCAACAGCATCGCGTTTCGCGGGAAGCGCACGAGCGCCTCGCCGTCGATGTAGTCCACACACGGTGCGAACTGCTGCGCGCTGATGAGCAGAATGGCCTTGCCGACCGCCACGGACGGCGCATCGGGGCGAAACGACTCCAAGACCGCGAAGATCGTCTCCGCAGACTTGAAGCGGTTCGCGCCCGTCGCCATCAGGGCCACGTTCAGGAGAAGCCGCGCCTCTTCTGCCGTCAGGTCGAACATCGTGAATTAGCGGAAGTTGCTGGCGATCGACTTCAGCGCGTCCGCCATGTTCTTCTGGATGTTCGTCATCGTCGTGAGGGCGAGGTTCCACTGCTGCAGGTCGTACTGGAGCTGCTGGAGGTTCGCCTGCACGTCCGGGTGTTCCTGGTAGGTCTTGAGCGAGGCCGCGAGGCGATCCTCCAGCTGCTGCGCCGCGTTGAAGAGGGCGTTGTAGACGGTGTCCGTGTGAATCGCAGTGCCCGTCGCGGTCTCGACACGCGTCAGGCCGGCGGCAAGGTCGGTCGTTGTTGCAAGTGGATCTGCGAGTGCCATATTATGTTTCTCCTGTTTTGTCTTAGTTGATTTTGTGTTTCTTGTTTGTGATGTTCGACCACTCGGCCGAAAGTTGAAATCCTATTTCCTCAGCTGAAGCCGCAGAAGCTTGCGGGCCACGGTGACCGCGTTTTCGAGCGCCGCGCAGCGCTCGAATTCCGCGCGCGGCAGCCCCTTGTCCCGCGCCGCCTTCGCGCGCGCGGCGAGGCCCGTCAGCACCGCGTCGTAGCGCGCCATCGCCGCCGCGCCGTCGGGTCCCGAAAGCTCCTTCTCGATTTCCAGTAGCTGCATCTGCTCTTTTTTCTCCTCTCGTTTGCAGGCGCACTGAAGTGCGCCTCTTCGAGATTTTCCCTTCTTCCTCTTCTTCCTTCTTGCCTTTTCCTTCTTCCTTCTCTCTCACGGTTTCCATTCGATCGTCGCGCCGCCGTCCTTCAGCGTCAGCTTGTCCGCCGCGATCTTGACGAGGCGCGCCGTGCCGAGCGACGCGCCCTCGGTGAGCCGCATCCCGTTGCGGAGGACGACGCACGGATACGGCGCCGTCAGGATGCCGGCGATCGGGTAGTCGGGCGACGACGGCTTCGCCGTCCGCCGCTGCGGCTTCGCCTCGGCCTCGTCCGCCGCCGCCGGGGCGGAACCGCCGACCGTGACCGCCGCCGTCTCCAGCCGATCGATTCCCTTCACGTCGGCCGCGAGCGCGCGCACGGCCTTCGTCAGCGCCGTCGCCGTCTGGATGCGCCCCGCCAGCGTGACGACGCGGTTCGACGCGGCGACGGCCTTCAGGGCGCCCTCCGTCACGACGAAGAGCAGCTCGTTCGCCGCCGCCTTCAGCGACTCGTCGTCCGTCAGGTCAAAGCGCACGTTCGGGTCGTCCGCGAGCGCCAGCGAACGGATCGCCAGCCGCTCGGTGCGCCGCTTGAGATTGCCTGCCAAGAGCGGCGCGCCGTCGCGCGCCGTCAGCGTCAGGCCATGCTGCGCGGCGATCTCGGCGAGCGTCGGCCCCGGCGCGGCGACAGGCGCCGGCTTCGCGCAGTGCGCCCGCACGTCGCGGCAGAGGCCCTTCGCCCAGTCCCATGCGCCGCGCGACTGCCGGACAACGGCGACGCGCGCCGTTTCGGCGGCCGGGCAGGCCGCGCGCACGCGCGGCCAGAAGAGGAGAAGAAGGCTGCCCAAGAGGAAGAGAAAAAGGATGAAGAGGAGCGCCGCGAAGAGGCAGCCCCGCCTCCGCCTCTCGCTCGCGTTTCCGCTCGCTTCGGCTTCGCCGGGTTTCGCACCCGCCTTGCCCAAACCAGGTTTCACGCCCGCCGCGCCATCGGCGGCTTCGCCGGGTTTCGCGCCCGCCTTGCCCAAACCAGGTTTCACACCCGCCGCGCCGTCGGCGGGCTCGGCGGGGCTCTTGGCCCGCCGAAGATTCCAGGGCCCTTCGGCCGGGCCGACGGCAAACGCCGTCGTGCCGACGTCGACGATCTCGAACGGCGTCAGCGCCTGCGTCTCGTCGCCCCTGACGAGCGTGACGGCCGTCGCCGTGACGTCCAGGTCAAAGGCGTGCGCCGGCAGCGACCCGTCCGCAAGAACGATGTCGCAGTCGTCGCCGGACCCGACCGAGACGCGCAGCCCCTCGACGAGCGCGATTTCCGCGCCCTTCATCGGCCCTTCGACTATCTTCAGCAGAAAACCCATCTTCTTTTACACCTTCAGTCGCCCAAGGGGCTGGATGTTGATTTCGCTCGACAGCTCCTGGAAGCTCAGCACCGGGATCTCGTAGTAGTCCCTGTCGATCATCTTGCGGAAGTAGCGGCGGATGTCGACCGAGACGATGAAGACCGGCTTCTGGACGACGCGCGAGAGGTCGCCGACCGTCTTGCGGACGGCCGCGAGAATCGACCGCACGGTCTGCGGGTCCATCGCGAGATAGCTGCCGCCCGACGTCTGCCGCACCGACTTGCGGATCTTCTCCTCCAGCGACGGGTCGAGGAGGTAGGCGGCGATGATGTTCTGCCCGCCCGAGAACTTGTACGAGATGTAGCGGCTCAGGGCGGAGCGCACGTACTCGACGAGCAGCACCGTGTCCTTCTCCTTCTGCCCCCACTCGACGAGCGTCTGCGTGATGCGCTTCAGGTCGCGGATGCAGATGCCCTCCTGCACGAGGCGCTGGAGGACGTCCGTGATCTTCTGGATCGGCAGGACGCGCTGGACTTCGCGCACGAGCTCCGGCGCCTCCTTCTCCATGTGGTCGAGCAGCAGGCGCGTCTCCTGGATGGACAGGAACTCGTTCGCGTAGCGGCGCAGCACACCCGACAGGTGGTACGTCAGGACGCCGTTGAGGTCGAGGTAGCGGATGCCGGAGTCGTCCAGCGCCTGCCGGTTCGCCTCCGCCACCCAGCAGGTGTCGTGCCCGCTGATGAACGCGCGGTCGGCCTCGAAGGGGATGCCCGCCGCCTCCAGGTTGCCCTTCGACTCCAAGGCGAAGAGAAAGCCCTTGCGGAGCTGCCCTTCGGAAACCGGCACCTCGTTCACGAGCAGCCGGTAGCGCCCGTCGTGGAGGCCGCCGTTGAGCGACAGGTTGATGCCTGGGAACGGCACGCCGAGGTCGTGGTAGAGCGCCCGGCGGATGTCCATGATCTTGTCGTTGAGGTCCTCGTAGGTCAGCGCCCCGCGAATGTCCGCGTCGATGTCGACCATGAGCGGCGTCACCATCGAGAAGTCGTCTTCGGACGACTTCTTGCGCTTCGGCTTCTGCCCCGGCTCCGTCGCCGGCGCGGCAGCGGCCAGCGGATCCTCCCGGTGCGCGGCCTCGGCGGCGGCCCGGTCCGCCTTCTTCTTGAGCGACCAGCCGACGAGCGCGACGCCGGCGGCGAGTCCGAAGAGCTGCACCTTCGGGAAGCCGGGGATGAGCCCGATCGCGACCAGCACGCACGCGCCCAGGAGCAGGGCCTTGGGCTGCGCGAAGATCTGGTTGACGATGTCCTGCCCGAGTGGCTTCGACTTCTCCTCGCCGACGCGCGTGACGATGACGCCCGACGTGATGGAGATGAGGAGCGCGGGGATCTGCCCGACGAGGCCGTCGCCGATCGTCAGGATCCCGAAGCGCTTGACGCACCACGCGACCTCCTTGTCGAACATCAGCATGCCGATGAGGATGCCGCCGATGATGTTGACGGCGGTGATGATGAGGCCCGCGACCGCATCGCCCTTCACGAACTTCATCGCGCCGTCCATCGCGCCGTAGAGCTGCGACTCCTGCGCGAGCTCGCTCCGCCGCGCCTTCGCGGTCTCCATGTCGATCGCGCCCGCGCGCATGTCCGCGTCGATGGACATCTGCTTGCCGGGCATCGCGTCGAGCGTGAAGCGCGCGGCGACTTCCGACACGCGCTCGGCGCCCTTCGCGATCACGACGAACTGGACGATCGTGATGATGAGGAAGATGACCGCGCCGACGACGAAGTTGCCGCCGACGACGAAGTTGCCGAACGTGTTGATGATCGCGCCCGCCGCGTTCGGGTCCTGCGAGCCGTGCAGCAGGATGCAGCGCGTCGTCGTCACGTTCAGCGACAGGCGGAAGAGCGTCGTGAAGAGCAGCATCGACGGGAAGGTCGAGAACGCGAGCGCGCGCGGCAGGTAGAGCGACAGCATCAGCAGCACGGCCGAGATGCAGATGTTCGTCGAGATCAGCAGGTCGACGATCGGCGAGGGCAGCGGGACGATCAGGAGGCCGATGATGCAGACGACGAGAAAGGCGAGAATCAAGTCGCCGTATTTCGCCAGGCCGCCGCCGATGTTGCTGAAGATCTTCATGTGCCGCTCACCCCATCCCTAGCTTTCCAGGAGCGACGCCCGGTAGAAGTCCAGGAGCTCCGTGTCCTCCAGAAGCGCCGCCAGCTCGTCCGCCGCCCGCTGGGCCGCCGCGCCCTTCCGTCCGCGCAGCGACCGGATCGCCCGGCGCGTCGCGAGCCGGAAGCCGTTCGCCGAGCGCAGCTGCGTCGCGTTTCCCTCGGCCGCCAGCATGCCGAGAATCGCGCCGCCGACCGTCGGGTCTTTCGGGAAGATGCCGTTCAGGGCCTCGGAAACCGTCGTCGACCCCGGCAGAACCGTCCCCTGGGTCATCCCCTTGGTCTGCCCCGCCGGCGCCTCGTTGTACTCGGACATCGAGATGCCCGTGTTGAAGCTGACGCCCTCCGTGACCCGGCTCAGGTTCATGCCACGGCCCTCCCGAAATAGTCCGCCGCCGCCCAGAGCGCACGGAACGCCTGGTCCAGCCCCGCCGCCGTCAGGTCCCGCTCGTCGAGCCGCGCCACGAAGCGCGCTTCGCCCGCCTTCTCGAGCCAGACCGCCCGCACGCGAAAGCCGGGCACTTGCGCGGCGGGATGCGCGCGCGCGAGCAGCTTGCGCATCGTGTCCGCCGACGGATCGGCCGCGAGGCCGACCGAGACCATCAGCGCGCCCTCGCCGCATTCGAGGTAGAGCGCGCGCCCGTTCTCGAAGCGGACGCCCGCCGCGCCGCGCTCGTTGAGCGCGAAGGACGAAAGCCCCAGCGAACGCCCGAAGGCGCGGACGGTCTCGGCGATCCAGGACGCGATCATGCCGCACGCCCCCCTTCCCGTTCCTTGCTCTTGCGGTCGGCCTCCTCCTGCCGGGCGACGAGGCCGTCGAGATGCTCCTGCGCGGCGTCCTCCAGCCGGAAGCGGTCGGCCTCCTGGTCGAAGAGGCGCGGCGAGAGCTGGCGGAAGACGTCGATGAGCCCCGTGCAGAAGTAGATCTGCGCAAGCAGCTGCGAAAGCCCGCACGTGGAGATGAGCGAGGCGATGTTCGCGGCGTTCACGAACGGCATCTGCGTGAAGTCCATCACGCGCCCCGTCAGCTTCTCGCCGGAGAGGAGGCACGGCTCGCCGAACTGCGAGGCCATCTTGCCCGAAAGGACGCTGAGCTTGTCGAGGCAGGTCTTCAGCACCTGCACGCACTGGAGGTCGCCGAGGATGCGCCGCAGCTCCTCCGGGCTTTGCGACGGGGTCGGGCTCTGCAGGTCGACGCCGCAGCCCTTGACCAGGAAGTCGATCGCGTCAGCGAGGCGCCCGGCCCCGCGCGCCTGCAGCAGCGACGCGAAGCAGTCCTGCGGCGACTTGAAGCCCAGCACCTCGCCGCGATAGAGGTCGCGCAGGCCCTGCATCTCCTCCGGGCTCTGCGCCTTCGCGTTGACGACCGACGCGAGGTTGATGCCGGCGCGGATCTCCGCCCCCTTCGTCCGCGTCAGCTCCTGCTTCGCCGTCTCCAGAAGCTTGTGGAGGTCGGCCTCCTCCGGCGCGAGCGCCTGCTCCAGGATGTCGACCATCGCGAACTGGTGCGAGGGGTCGCGCGAGCCCTCGCCCAGCATCTTCAGGAGCGCGCCCGCATCCATCGGCTGGCCCATCCGCGCCATCTGGCGGAGCGCCCGAAGCATCCGCTCCATGAAGGCCCCGCCCGGCAGGTCGGGCATCGTCTTCTGCCACGTCTCGACCGCCGTCACGTAGGCGCTGCGGCCCGCGCGCGCCGCGCCCAGCTTGCGCTCGGCGACGGACTTCATCTCCTTCTCCTCGAACTGGAAGGACAGCTCCTCCATCGAGTCCATGAGGTCGGCCGTCGGATCGTCCATGACCTGCAAGGTGAAGCCCATCGCCTGCCCCGACTCCACCGCCGCCTTGTTCGTCTGGGCGGCGGAGAACGCCTCGTTCTGCAGGGTGTCGAAACGTCCTGCCTGAAGCGCCTGGCGCATGATCTGGGCCGCGTCGAGCATCCTATTCCTTCCGCGCCCGCTCGCGCGCCTCCTGCTCCTTGCGGAAAGCCTCCTGGCGACTCTCGAAGTCGCGGTCCCACGCCGCGCGGCTCTCCTCGCGGGCCGCCTCGCGCCGCTCCTGACGGAGGTCGCGCTCCTTCTCGTTGCGCCGGTAGGTCTCGTCGAACTGCTCGTGGCGGATCGTCCGCTTCTCCTTCAGCGCCGCCTCGCGCTCCTTGCGGGCCATGTCGTCGCGGTCGGCCGCGTCGGACATCAGCTCGGCGCCCGTCACGTCGCGCTGGCGCAGCAGCTGGACGGTCGAGACGTCCTGCGTCGGCGAATTGAGGCTGAAGAACGGGTCGATCACGTGCGGCGTCAGCACGAAGAGCCGCTGGACGGTCTGCCGCGTGCGGGAATGGCCGCCGAACAGCCAGCCGATGAACGGGATGTCGCGCAGGTACGGGATGCCCCACCCCGACTCCTCGTCGATGTCCTTGAAGTAGCCCGCGAGCAAAAGCGACTCGCCTTCCGGCAGCGACGCCTGCGTCTCCAGCGTCGTCGTGCGCTTCGTCGGCAGCGAATCGACCGTCGCGAGCCTGTCCAGCCCGCCGTCCTGCAGCTCCAGCGTCAGCCAGACCTGCCGCGCGACGTTGGTCGACCCCGCCGGCGGCTCGACGATGCGCGGCTTGACCGCGAGGCGCGTGCCGGCGCTCGTCTCCGCGACGCTCGCGACCTTCTCGCCCACGAGCTTCGCGGAATAGCTCTCGGTGTCGGACAGCTCGGCCGTCATGTTGTTGAGCGTCAGGAGCGACGTGCGCGCGATGTTGCGGGCCTTGCCCTTCGCCTTGAGCGCCGCGACGCTCGCCTGGACGTTCACGTGCCTGCCGAGATAGGAGTAGGCTCCCGACGCGCCGAGGCCAAGCAGGTTCTCCGGCGTCATCAGGTTGCTGACGTTCTGGCCCACGCGGCCGCTGTGGCGGTCCTTGCTCGCGCCGACGCCGAGGGACAGCTGCCAGTCCAGCGCGTCCTCGCGCGAAAGCTCCAGCACCGTCACGCCGATCTCCACGAGCTTCTGCGGACGGTCCAGCTCGCGGATGAGCGCCTCGTACATCGGCAGGCGCGGCGCGGCGTCGCGGACCAGCACGGCGTTCAGCCGGTTCTCCGGGCGGATGATCGGCTGGGGGACCGCCGCAACGGCGCGGTCGACCGCGTTCGAGCCTTCCTGCACCTTCTCGCCGCCGACCTGCATGATCTCCTGCAGGAGCGCCGCGACGCCCCGGATCGACGTGTACGTCTCGACGCCGTTGCCGGACGACCTCTGGAAGCTGACGTTGTCCGCCCACGTGTACGTCAGCGGAAAAAGCCGCGTCTCCAGCTGCGTGAAGGTGCGCTGCTCGCGCAGACGGTCGGCCTTCGCGATCATGTCGACGACGAGCGTCACGTAGCGCGGCGGGCCGGACACCATCACGAGCTCGCCGCCCGAGGCCGACTTCAGCGGAAAGCGCGCGTCCTCGACGCCGAGGTCCCGCATGAGCGCCACCACCTCGTCCGCCTTCATGTAGCGCAGGTCGAGGAGCGTCGTCAGGATCTCGCCCGAACCGTAGACCCAGATCGTCGCGCCGTCGTAGTACCAGGTGAGGTTGTTCACCGTCGCGACGCGGTCGAGGAACGCGCGCGCCGGCACGCGGTCGAAATCGCCCGACAGCTCGCCGCGCACCGCCTCGCTCAGGACGATCGGCACGCCCTCGGCGACCGCAAACGTCTCCAGCAGCTCGCGCACCTTCAGGCTGCGCGCCGTCAGCGAGTACTCCGGCACGCGCCACGGAATCTCCGCCGCACCGAGGTTCAGCGCCGCACAGGCAATCAGCAAAACCAATCTCTTCATAAGCCCCGCTTGCTCCCCCTACGGTCGTATCATCAGTTCGGGAATCGCCGCCGCCGTCTCGGCCCCCCTGACCCGCGCCAGCCACCAGTCGCACGAGGCGGCGAACACCTCGAAAAAGCGCCGCATCAGCGCCGCGTCGGCGGCTGCGGGCAGATCCTGCCAGAGAATCACGCGATCCGTCGCGGGATCGCAGGCCAAAACCGCCTCCTCGCGCAGCACACGCCCCGCCGCATAGCCCGCGAACGCCGCGAGATCCACGTCCGCCGCCGCGGCCAGGTCGCGCGTCAGGATCAGCCGGCCGTTCGCGACCGTCGCCTCGACAGCCCCACCATCGACGGAAAAGGCGAACGAAGCGGAACCGAGGGGAACCTCCTCCGGATAGCCAATCGCCTTGGCCAGCGCATTTAGAGCCGTCTCTTTCACAGGGAATTTTCGAACATTATATCAAAATTCGGCATCGGCGGGGGCGCAAAGTCGAGAACGGACTTGATGAGCGCGTCCAGCCTGTCGGGCGCGAGCGCATCCGCCGCGCACGCGGGATCCAGCCGCCGCGCCGCCTCCGCCGCCGGGCCCTTCGCCGCCGCGCGCACCGTCAGGGGCCTGTCCCCCAACGGGGCCTGCCCCCCGACAACGGGAGAGGACGGCTCGCCGGCCGCGCCGGCGACCGCCGCCCGCCTGCCCGAACCGCCGATCTGCCCGACGCCCGGCCTGAAATGGTTTTCGACATTCATAGCATTCTCTGCTACGCGCCAGCCGCCGAAAGGTTACAGGCCAACAGACGGCGACCGCCGCCTATTCTCGGATGAAGACCTTGTAAAACCCCCTCTCGCGGCCCTTGGGGGCGCGGAGAGGGGCCGGCAGGGTCCCGTCCGCGTCCGCCTGCACCCAGGTCGCCGCGTCCACCGTGAACGGCTGCACGAGAGTCGCCGCGTAGCCGAGGCCGTACCAGAGGCCCGGCCGCACCCCCGTCGGACGCATCGTGACCGCCGCCGAGCCGTCCGGCATCGTGGCGGCGGTCGTCGTGTCGAGGACGAGGCTCCCGACGTCCGGCAGCGCGAGGGCGTTGAGCGAGACCGCGAGTGTGCCGTCCGCATAGCGGATCGTGTGGATCGCGTCGCTCACCGCGCGGACGTCTTCCGGGATGTCGTAGCCGTCGATGCGGATGGTGTTGTCGTCGAAGGTGCAGCCGCTGTAGGCGAGCGTGCCGTCCCGCGCCATCCCAATGGCGCCGCCGAGGGCGACGAAGGTCGAGATGGGGGATCCCGCACGGTTTCCCGTGAACGTGCAGCCGGCAAACGAGGCGGCGCTGCCGCCGTAGCCGTAGACCGCGCCGCCGCGTGCGGCCCGGCAGTCGGCGAACGTCGTCTCCCGCACGGCCAGCGTCGCGCAGTTGGTGCCGCTGCCGTTGCAGATCGCCCCGCCGAAACCGACCGGCTGCGCGTCGGACGGCCCGCCCGCACATGCCCGGAACGTGCAGTTCGAGACCGTCAGCGCGCCGAGGTTCAGCACCGCCCCGCCGTCGAAGCCCGTCACGAACGCCGCGCCCTCGGCCATCCCGACGCAGTTGACGAAGGTCAGGTTCTTCAGCGTCAGCGACGAGCCGGGACGCACGGCGAACGCGCGATGCCGTCCGTCGCCGTCGATCGTGATGTCCCGGTCGCCGCCGTCCACCACGATGTGCACGCCGTTCGTGGCGCCGTGGATGTCGAGATGCCCCGCCTCGGTCAGGCGGAACGTCTGGCCGCGCAGCCGCGCGTCGAAGGTGATCGTGTAGACGCCGTCCCTGCGGTTCACGCCCCAGAGGTCTTCCCGGCTGGCGATGCCGCTAATGATCTCGCGCAGCGTCAACGCCCCGTCGTAGGCGTCGCTCGCGTCCTCGATCTTGGTGACGACCGTGCCGTCTTCGGGCCGGTCATGCACATACCAGTACGAGCCGCACTGAGAATTCCGGCAGCTGAAGCTGAGGTCGCGCGGCGAGATGTCGTCCAGCAGGAGCGCCGTCGCCCGCGCCGCGTCGCCGCGAATCGCCGACTTGGCCCCGCCCCAGGCGGACGCGAGCGCGACGTTCGCCCAATCCGCGTCATGGTAGACGGCATAGCCGACGTCGCCGTCCGTGTCGGTCGTCCGCAGGTAGTCGTGGACGATGCCGTCCTTCGTCGCCTGACGGTAGGCCATGTCCCGCTCGCCGACCTCGAAGAACGCGCGCTCCTGCTTGCCGAGGCGGACGTTGCAGTCCGTCCGCGCGACGATCTGCGTGTGCGCGACGCCGAACAGCGAGGCGTAGACGTTCAGCGTCGCCACGCGCGCGCCGAACTGCACGTCGGGACACGCCAGCGTGCTCCGGCGGTTGCCGACGAAGAAGCTGTTGACGAGATCGAGGCGCGTGCGGCCGCCGCCCTGCACGTAGAGCCCGCCGCCGCCGTCGAAGTCCGCATGCGGGTTCTCCTGGCAGTTGGCGATGTTGGCCTCGAACGTGCAGTTGACGAGGGTGACGTGGTCGGACGCGCCGCCGGAGTAGACGCCGCCGCCCGTCTGCCATGCGGCATTCTTGAAGAAGGACGAGTTGACGACGAGCGTCGATGCGCCCGACCGGATCGCGCCCCCGTAAGCCCCGGAATTGCCCCAGAAGCTGCAGTTGTCGACGATGAGCTTCCGTCCACCGCAGACCGCGCCGCCGCCCCCGCTCTTGGCGGACGTCGCGTTGCCGTCAAACCGGCAGTTCTCGAGACGCACGAACTCGGCCGCGTCCGCCTGAATCGCGCCGCCGCTGCCGGACGCCGCGTTGCCGACGAAATTGCAGTTGCGGACGTCCAGGGTTCCGCCGCGCATCCAGATCGCGCCGCCGTCCTCCGCGCTCGTCCCGCCGCGCAGCGTGTAGCCGTCCAGCTCCACCGCATTCCCCGCGCCGATGTCGAGAATGCGGTCGCCGTTTTTCGTCCCGCCGACGACGATGCCGCAGGTCGCCGGGCCAGGCCCGCGCAGCACAAGCGGATGATCCGCGAAGCGGTTCGCCCCAACGCGGATGACGCCCGCCGTGAGCGCGACCTCGACGGACGCCTTTCCGACGAGAAGGCTGTCCGCAAAGACGATCTTGCTCGGCGTCCCGTCCGGCGCCGTCAGGGTCGGCATCATCGTCGCCCACGTGACGGCGGCGCGGAACGTGATGTTGGAATCATGCGGATCGAACGCCGCGTCGTCCAGCCGCGTGACGACGAGCGGGTCGGGCGGCGGATCCAGCTTCTCCCAGTTCGCGTAGAGGCGCAGGTTCGCGCCGTCGTCGCGCCAGATCGTGTCCAGCGGATCGCCGGTGTCCGTGTAGACCTGCTGCCCCGTGCCGTTCGCGCCCGTGAAGTAGCCGCGAAAGATGTAACCGATACGGTCGGGGATCGGCACTTCGGGCATCGTCAGGTAGAGGTAGGCCGAGACGGTCGCCGAGGTCGCGCCCTGCGATTCGCCTCCGGCGAAGTCGATGATGATCGTCCGCTTGAGGAACTCGTGCGTCTCGACAAAGCCCGGCTCCGGGTTTCCGCCCCAAACGTCCGCCTGCTCGGAGAGATAGATCTTCCCGTCGCCGCCAGCCGCACCGCCCGCGCCACCCGCACCGCCCGTGCCGCCGTAGGTCATGTCTCCTTTCGTGTCCTTGTCACCGCAACGACTTCCATCGCCATCTGCCCCAGCATCACAATCGCCATTCTCCGCGCCCTTTCCGTCCGCACCACCGCCGCCACCGGCACCGTCACCATAGGCCTCGTCATTGCCGTAGCGCCAAATAACCGCGCCGCCACCACCGCCACCGCCGCCGCCGCCACCACCACCGCCACCGCCAATCGCAGCCGCCGCGCCGCCACCGCCGCCACCGCCGCCGCCGCCGCTTGAACCGCCGAATGTGTACCACTCGGCCCAACGGCCATAATCACGAGACGAAAAAGAGCCGCCAGTACCGCCCGAAGCCGCCTGTCCACCTTCGGCCTCAACGGAGACGCCATCTAGGACATAAAGCGTCCCCATCGTCACGCCGCGACCGCCCACGCCCCCTGTCTCGCCGTTGCATCCGTCCATGCCGCGGTCATATGCGTCATAGTTCTTTCGGATAATGCCGCAATCGCCGCGCGAACCACCCGCACCGCCGCCGCCGCCGATGCCGGCCCCGGCACCGCCACCACCGACGCCGCCGCGTCCGCCGTACGTCTTGCACCTGTCGTAGGAATCCCAGATTTCCGTAGACGCACCATCCTGTCGCGTGTCGTCCCACTGCTCGTCCGACACGCTGTTCGCCGCGTCACTCCCTTGGCCCGCATCGCCGCCAACCGCCTCGACCCGCCCCTTGCCCACGAGGATGAGCGTGGACGAAGCCGGAAGGGACAGCCCCGGCGTTCCGGCGGTCGCGCCCACTGCCGGCGCGCCGCGCAGGGTCAGCGTGACGTTCTCCGGCAGATAGATCGCGACCGTCGCGCCGTCCGCGACGGAAAGGCCCGCCTGCCCGACGCCGCCTATCAGGCGTTTGGACACATTCAGGTAATAGACGCCCTCGGCGAGCGTCGCGCCCGCGCCCACGGAGGAAAGGTCTGTCGCGGCGAAGAGCCCCTGCACCGCAGACGCCAGTGCGCCGCAGACGCACAGGCCTCGCGCCAGGAGGCGAAAGTCTGGACGCCAACCGCGCACGACGGACTACGCGAGGGTGAGGATGCCGCTCAGCCCCGTGATGTCGAGGACTTCCTTCACGGCCGGCTGGATGCCGACGACGGTCATCGTGCCGCCGCCGGCCATCATCTTCTTCTGGGCCGCGAGAAGGCAGCGAAGCCCCGCCGAGCTCATGTAGGGCACGCCCGAAAGGTCGAGCGTCAGCGTCTCGTTCCCCACAAGCTTGAGGCCGGCCTCCAGCTCGGGGGCCGTCGTCGTGTCCACGCGCCCGGTCACCGCAATGACCGTCTTCGCGCCATCCATCGTCTTCTTGATTTCCATCGTTTCGCAGTCTTTCCGCGTTTTTTCGTCTTAAAGAGAAAGGGACTCGAATTATACCACAGCGACACGCCGCGCGCAAATGGCCTCCGCCTGCGCCTGGACGGCTGGGCGACACGTCGATTCAGCAGCACATGGGCGCTGTTTGGCGAGGCGTCTTCTTCTTTTTCCGGGAAAATACCCCTTT
>DCMF01000017.1:72743-92531 GCA_002321305.1 Verrucomicrobia bacterium UBA1629
CAGCCCCCCCCCCCCCCCCGAAACTGCACGAAACACGTAAATATCAAGCGTTTTATTTGAGTTAACGCTCCAATAGCGCAACGCACCGTCCGGCTCGACCGTCACGAAGTCGGCGTCTTTCCCGTACGGCGTGTAGACCTTCTCATACGTCCTCCGCAGTTTCAGGTACAGCTCGTTGACCGCGACACGCTCCGCCTCGAACGTCGGCGCCGCGCCAAACCGCCACGCCCGCAGCTCGAGATCCGTGTAGAACAGGCGCACGCCGCATTTCGGGATGACGCGCTTCTCGAACACGTCGAAGACCTCCGACGCCTCGACGAGATAGCACAGTTCCAGCGCCTTGCGGTAGGCGCGGATGGAGTTCGCCGCAAGCACCCGTCCGCACACGCGCAGTTCCGCCGCGACCTCGCGTAGGGTCGTCCGCTCGCCCAGACGGTCAGAGATGTACTCCGCCAGCGCCTCCTTTGCCCGGATGTCCGGGTGGTTCACGCAGCAGGCGACGTCGCGCATGAAGATCTCGCACCAGATCCGCTCCAGTACGCAGGTCGAGCGCGGCTGGGCCGGGTCTGGCCACAGGCGGAACGCGCAGACCCACGGATACGGACGAAACGCCTCGTCGCCCGCTCCGATGGCGGTCGCCGTAGACGACGCGACCCAGACGTTCCACGCCGGCAGCTCGTGCAGGCGGTGCAGAAGCTCCGCGTGCGCGCCGATGCGGCCGATCTCGTCGAGGAACAGGTAGCGCGCCATTGCGCACCCCGGCAGACGGTGCAGGAACGCCAACACGTCATCCGCCGTCTTCAGGTGGCGAAACCGCACGTCCTCGAAATCGATGGACACGAGCCGCGCGTCGTCCACGCCGCGTGCACGGATCAGGTTCCGCACCACCTCCAGCGCGCCCGTCTTGTTCGCGCCGCGCACGCCGACGATCGCCTTGACACACGTCTCGTCCAGATGGGCCGCCGCCCAGCTCTCCAAATCGGACATCGGCGTCAGGACGCGGGCGCAACTGGGCTTCCCGTCAGCAGCGCGCGGGCGCGGGCGACTTCGGCCTCCGTCGGCGGACGCGCGTCCGCGAGCGTGTAGGCGAGGCCGAGCGCCTCCCACTTGTGGACGCCGAGCGCGTGGTACGGCAGCACCTCGACGCGGCGGACGTTCGGGAGCGTGCGGATGAAGTCGCCCGTCCGCCGGAGGTCGTCTTCGCCGTCCGTGAGGCCGGGCACGAGCACGCGGCGGATCCAGACGGCCGTGCCGAGCTCGGCGAGATACCGCGCGCAGTCGAGGACAGGCGCGTTGTCCGCGCCCGTCAGCGCGCGGTGCGCGTCCGCATCGAAGAGCTTGAGGTCGAGCAGCACGGTGTCCGTCGCGCGCAGCAGCCGCTCCTGCGCCGCGTCGCCGCGCCGGAAGCAGCCCGCCGCCGTGTCGAGGCACGTCGTCGCGCCGGCCACGTGCGCCTTCTCGAAGAGGTCGGCGACTTCGGCGGCCTGCAGCATCGGCTCGCCGCCGGAGACGGTGATGCCGCCCTCCGCACCCCAGTACGTCCGGTAGCGGAGCGCGCGGGCCAGCACGTCGTCCGCCGTCGCCTCGAGCGCGGGCGGCTTCGCCCACGTGTCGGGGTTGTGGCAGTAGCGGCAGCGGAACGGGCAGCCGCTCAGGAAGGCGATGAACCGGATGCCCGGCCCGTCCGCCGCACCAAAGGTCTCAAACGAATGTATTTTCATGGTCTTTGCTCTTGGTCCGTTATTATACCAAAATTCCCCGTTCGCCACGCCGCATGGCACACCCCCAAAGACAGGTGGGGCGGGCCATGCGGCCCGTCCCACCTGTTCGTTGCGTCCTGCGCAGCCTGCCGGCCCGGTTAGAGGCTCTTGTGGCAGGTGCGGCTGATGACGTCGAGCTGCTGCTCGCGCGTCAGGTCGATGAACTTCACCGCATAGCCCGAGACGCGGATCGTGAAGTTCGCGTACTCCGGCTTCTCCGGATGCTCCATCGCGTCGATCAGCTTCTCCGTGCCGAAGACGTTCACGTTCAGGTGATGCGCCCCCTGCGAGAAGTAGCCGTCCAGCACGCGCGCAAGCGTCGTCTCCCGCGTCGCCTCGTCGTTGCCGAGGGCCGAGGGGTGGATCGTCTGCGTGTTGGAGATGCCGTCCAGCGCATACTCGTACGGAAGCTTCGCGACCGAGTTGAGCGAGGCGAGAAGCCCGTGCTGCTCGGCGCCGTAGGACGGGTTCGCCCCCGGCGACAGCGGCTCGCCCGCCTTGCGCCCGTCGGGCATCGCGCCCGTCGCCTTGCCGTAGACGACGTTCGACGTGATCGTGAGGATCGAGGTCGTCGGCGTCGCGTGACGGTAGGTGTGGTGGCTGCGCACCTTGTTCATGAACTCCTTGAGGAGCGCCTTCGCGATGTCGTCCGCCCGCGCGTCGTCGTTGCCGTAGCGCGGGAAGTCGCCTTCGATCTTGTAGTCGACCGCAAGCCCCGTCTCGTCACGGATCACGCTGACCTTCGCGTACTTGATCGCCGAGAGCGAGTCGACCGCGTGCGAGAAGCCCGCGATGCCCGTCGCGAACGTGCGCTCCAGGTCGGTGTCGATGAGCGCCATCTGCGCCGCCTCGTAGTAGTAGCGGTCGTGCATGAAGTGGATGAGGTTCAGCGTGTGGACGTAGAGCCCGGCGAGCCAGTCCATCATCGCGTGATAGGCCTTCAGCACCTTCTCGTACTCGAGCACGTCGTCCGTGATCGGGCGGAGCTCCGGGCCGACCTGCACATGCGTCTTCTCGTCAACGCCGCCGTTGATGGCGTAGAGGAGGCACTTCGCGAGGTTGGCGCGCGCGCCGAAGAACTGCATCTCCTTGCCCGTGTGCGTCGCCGAGACGCAGCAGCAGATCGCGTAGTCGTCGCTCCAGACGCGGCGCATGACCTCGTCGTTCTCGTACTGCACGCTCGACGTCGCGATCGAGATCTTCGCGGCATAGCGCTTGAACGCCTCCGGGAGGCGCGGCGAGTAGAGGACCGTGAGGTTCGGCTCCGGGCTCGGCCCCATCGTCTCCAGCGTGTGGAGGATGCGGTAGTCGTTCTTCGTGACCATGCTGCGGCCGTCGCCGCACATGCCCGCGACGTTGATCGTCGCCCAGACGGGGTCGCCCGAGAAGAGCTGGTTGTACTCCGGGATGCGCGCGAACTTGACCATGCGGAACTTGAGGACCAGGTGGTCGATCAGCTCCTGCGCGTCGGTCTCGGTCAGGATGCCGCGCTTCAGGTCGCGCTCGATGTAGATGTCAAGGAACGTCGAGATGCGGCCGATGGACATCGCCGCGCCGTTCTGCGTCTTGATCGCCGCGAGATAGCCGAAGTACGTCCACTGCACCGCCTCGCGCGCGTTCGTCGCCGGCTGGGAGATGTCGTAGCCGTAGCTCGCCGCCATGACCTTCATCGCCTTCAGCGCGCGGATCTGCTCGGCGACCTCCTCGCGGCCGCGGATCACGTCCTCCGGCATCGAGCCGACGCCGACCATCGGCAGGTCGCGCTCCTTGCCCTCGATCAGGCGGTCAATGCCGTAGAGCGCGACGCGGCGGTAGTCGCCGACGATGCGCCCGCGCCCGTAGGTGTCCGGCAGGCCCGTGATGATCTTGTTCTTGCGCGCCTTGCGCATTTCGGGCGTGTACGCGTCGTAGACGCCCTGGTTGTGCGTCTTGTGGTACTCGGTGAAGATGTGGTGCAGCTCGGGGTTCGGCGTGTAGCCGTAGGTCGTCAGCGCCTCTTCGGCCATCTTGATGCCGCCGTAGGGCATGAACGCGCGCTTGAGCGGCTTGTCGGTCTGGAGGCCGACGATCTTCTCGAGGTCCTTGTCGAGGTAGCCCGGCTTGTGCGAAGTGATGGACGAGACGATGTCGGTGTCCATGTCAAGGACGCCGCCCCTCGCGCGTTCCTCCTTCTGCAGGGCCTGCAGCTTGTCCCAGAGGGCGGTCGTCGCCTCCGTCGCGCCCGCGAGGAACGACGCATCGCCCTCATACGGCGTGTAGTTCAGGCGAATGAACTCGGCCGGATCGATCTCGTCCTGCCACTCGCCACCGATAAAACCTTCCCATGCGGGATAATCTTTCTTGCTCATAATGGTTGCGTATTATACCACATTCCGCGCGCCGAGTGTGAAGCGAAGGCGCCGAAAGCGAATTTCCCCGTCCACGTTCAGGCCAGCGCGGCGAGGATTTCGGGCAGGAGCTGCTTCTTGCGCGAGAGGACGCCCGGCAGGAGCCAGGTGCCGCCGTCGCCGAGGCGGTAGGGCAGCGCGCGGCGGACGGAATCCACGCCGCTGAACAGGAGCTCGGAATTGCCGCGCACGGGGTCGGTGACCATGAGGGCCATGAAGTCGAGGCCCTCGCCCTTCACGCGCGCGTCCATCGCCGCCGCCAGCTCCTTCACATGGCGGTGGAAGACCGCGAGGTTCGACTCCTCGATCTGCGCCAGCACGAACCTCATGCCGTGTTCGGAATACGTCTTCGCGTCGCTCGCGATCGCCTCGGCCGCGCTCATCGACGCGAGCGGCGACGCGACGGACGACAGGCCCGCGAAGACCGACGCGGCCGTCTCGCCGCAGATCTTCTCCAGCCAGTCGCACATCGTGCGGTCGGTCTCCGTCGTCGTCGGGGACTGGAAGAGCAGCGTGTCCGCGACGATGCCGGCGATCAGCACGCCCGCGACCTCGCGCGTCGGCCGCTCGCCCAGGCCGCGGAACATCTTCGCGACGAGCGTGCAGGTCGAGCCGACGGCGTCCGCCGTGTACTTGATCGGGTCGCGCGTCGCCGAGAACGCCATGCGGTGGTGGTCGACGACCTCCACGACGGGGACCTCCTCCAGGCCGGGAATGCCCTGCTCGGTCTCGTTGTGATCGACGAGGATCATGCGGAACGGCGGCTCCTCCGCAAACGCCCGCTTGAGGAGCGTGCCCACGAGCCGCCCCTTCTCGTCCACGACCGGGAAGTGGTTGTGCGGATTCTTCAGGACGGGCTTGCGGATGTCGTGGATGCGGTCCGTGTCGACGAGCACCTGCGCGCAGTGGTGCAGGGGGGCGTCGCCGACGGGAATCGTGAGGTCGGCCTTGGCGATGAAGAGCGAGAGGAGCTTCGCGGGCGAGAGCATCCCGGCGAAGCCGCCGTCCGCCGCGCGGACGGCCAGGGACGACTCGCCGCTCGCCTCCAGGATCTTCAGGGCCTCCACAAGCGGCTGCGCCGACTCGATCAGCGGCAGCGACGTGTCCATCAGGTCCTTCACGCGCACGTAGACGTCGCGCTTCGCCCGGAGGGGCTTCAGCCTGAAGTGGTCGAAGACCCAGCGCGCCTTCTCCGGCAGGAGGCCCGCGCAAATGGCCTCGACGTCGCACGAGCCCGTGCGACGCCGAAGTTCCGCGAGCGCGTAGGCGCTCATCACCGAATCCACGTCGGGATTGCGGTGCCCGCAGACGAATGTCCTCAGCTTCAGCGGCAAAGCGTGTAGAGGACGCCCGCCACGACGGCGGAGCCGATGACGCCCGAGACGTTCGGGCCCATCGCCTGCATGAGGATGAAGTTCGTCGGGTCGTTGCCGAGCGACACCTTGTTCGAGACGCGCGCGGCCATCGGGACGGCCGAGACGCCCGCCGAGCCGATGAGCGGATTCATCTTCTCCTTCGAGAAGACGTTCATGATCTTCGCCATGATGACGCCGCCCGCCGTGCCGACGCAGAACGCGACGAGGCCGAGCGCGAGAATCGCGAGCGTCGTCCCGGAGAGGAACTTCTCGCACGCGAGCTTCGAGCCGACCGAGAGGCCGAGCATGATCGTGACGATGTTGCAGAGCGCGTTCGACATCGTGTCCGCGATGCGCGCGACCGACGGGCCGACTTCCTTCGCGAGGTTGCCGAGCATCAGCGCGCCGATGAGCGGCACGGCCGACGGCAGCAGGAGCGCGCAGAGGAGCAGCACGAGCAGCGGGAAGCAGATCTTCTCGATCTTCTTGACGGGACGGAGCTGCGGCATCTTGATGAGGCGCTCGGCCTTCGTCGTCAGGGCGTTCATGATCGGCGGCTGGATGATCGGGACGAGCGCCATGTAGGAGTAGGCGGCGACCGCGATCGCGCCGAGGAGGTCTGGGGCGAGGCGCGACGTGAGCCAGATGGCCGTCGGGCCGTCCGCGCCGCCGATGATGCCGATCGACGCGGCCGCCTTCAGCGGGTCGCACCCGAAGAAGTCCTGGCCGAAGACCGCGGCGATGCCGAGCGCGCCGAAGAGCGCGAAGAAGATGCCGAACTGCGCCGCGCCGCCGAGGAGCGCCGCCTTCGGGTTCGCGATCAGCGGCCCGAAGTCCGTCATCGCGCCGACGCCCATGAAGATCATGATCGGGAAGACGCCCGTGTCGATGCCGAAGCGGAAGAAGTAGTAGAGGAAGCCGCCCGGCTCGACGATGCCGCCCTGCATCACGGGGATGCCCGACTCGAGGAAGGTGATGACGCCGTCATGCAGCATCGCCGGCGCGGTCACGCCCGCGAGCGGACAGTTCGCGAGCAGGCCGCCGAAGCCGATCGGCAGCAGCAGCAGCGGCTCGAAGCCCTTCACGATCGCGAGGTAGAGCAGGACGAGGCAGATCGGGATCATGATGAGCTGGCCGACGCCGTAGCGCATGCCGCCCAGCACGTGAACCTCGTGGCCCTCGACGAAGCGCCCGGCGTCGTCGAAGTAGCCGCCGTGCCACTTCATGTCCTTGTCGTAGTAGCCGTTGCGGTTCGCCGCCTGCGGCTTGGCCTCGGGACGGTCGGCCTCGGCGAAATTGCCCGTGATGTACGCGGGAGCCTCCTGCTTGCCGAACGAGCAGAGGCCCGTGTCGGCCCACATGTCCGTCACCTTGCCGAGCGTGCCCATCCACGCCGGCTTCTCGTCGCCCGCGAACGCGGCGCAACAGCCCGCCGCCACGAGCAGAGTCATCAGAAACTTCTTCATTGTTCTGTCTTGCCTTTTTTAACTCCGATTCGTCCGATGCTCCGCTAACGCTCCGCATCTTTTTGGAAAGGCGAAGCGGTAGCGTAGCCCTCGGTCTCATCGGAGTTGATTCATCACCTTACCCGATGACCGCCAGCACGTCGCCCGTCGCGACCTTGTCCGTCGCGGCGACCATGACCGTGACCGTGCCGTCGCACGGGGCCGTGACCGGCGTCTCCATCTTCATGACGTCCATGACGAGGAGCTCGTCGCCCTTCGAGACCTTCGCGCCGTTCGCCGCCGTGACGCGGAGAACCGTGCCCGGCACGGGGGCCTTGACTTCCTGGCCGCCCGCCGGGGCCGCCGCCGCGGCCGGAGCCGCCTTGAGGCCCGCCTCGGCCTTGAAATCGACCGGCTTGCCGTTCACGACCGCCTTGCCGTCGCCCTTGATCTCGACGCCGTAGGCCTTGCCGCCGATCGTGACGGTGACCGGGCCGCCCTTGCCGGACGCCGGCTTCGCGTCTTCCGCGAAGCGGCAGCCCATCGGGGCCTTGGACGGGTCCTTGAGGAAGAGGATGCCCTTCTCCTTGCAGGACGCCGCGATGAAGATGTTCTCGTCCGTCACGGGCAGGCCCGCGTCCTCCAGCGCCTTCTTCGCGACCGCGCCGCCCTTCTTCGGGTCGGCGTCGTTGAGCTCCAGCACCGTCTTCGTCGTCGGGGTCGAGTAGGCCTTCGTCAGCTCGCTCGACGCCATGAACTCGGACGCCTTCTTAACGATCTCAGGATCGGGCGCGACGGGCGTCTTGCCGAAGTAGCCCAGGACCATCTTCGCGTAGCCCGGCGCGAACTTCTTGAACTTGCCGAACATGACGTTCTGGATCGCCTGCTGGGCGTAGAACTGCGAGACCGGCGTCACGGACGTGCCGAAGCCGCCGAGGCGCACGCAGTCGTACATCTCCGCGATCATGTCGTCGTACTTGTCCATCATGCCGTTGTCGCGGAGCATCTGCGTGTTCGCCGTGAGCGCGCCGCCCGGCATCGGGCTCCACACGATCTGCGGGTTCACGTTCATCGCTTCCGGCGGGAGGAAGTACTTCTTCATCGCGTTCTTGAAGGCGTCCTCGGCCTTCTTGATCTTGTTGATGTCGAAGTCGAAGCCGAAGTCGGGGTCGCCGTCGAGGCAGTGCCACATCGTGATGATGTCGGGCTGGCAGGTGCCGCCGCTCATCGGGGCCATCGAGAGGTCAAGGCCGTCCGCGCCGCCCTTGAGCGCCGCGAGGTAGCAGGCGACGCCGTTGCCGGCCGTCTCGTGCGAGTGGAACTGGATGTGCACCTTGTCGCCGAGGAGCTTGCGCGCAAGCTTCATCGTGTTGTAGACGGTCGTCGGCGTCGACGTGCCCGAGGCGTCCTTGAAGCAGACGCGGTCGAAGGGGATGCCCGCGTCCATGATCATCTTCAGGCGGTCGCGGTAGAACTCCGGCGTGTGCGTACCCTGGTTGTCGATGCCGGGCGGAAGGCCCATCATCGTGACGACGACCTCGTGCTTCAGGCCCGCGTCGTGGATGCACTGGCCGGACCACTTCAGGTTGTTGACGTCGTTCAGGGCGTCGAAGTTGCGGATCGAGCTCATGCCGTGCTTCTTGAACATCTGGGCGTGGAGCTTGATCATGTCGCTCGACTGGCTCTCGAGGCCGACGACGTTCACGCCGCGCGAGAGCGTCTGGAGATCCGCCTCCGGCGCCGCCTTGCGGAACTTGTCCATCACGTCAAAGGCGTCTTCCTGGCAGTAGAAGTAGCAGCTCTGGAAGCGCGCGCCGCCGCCCGCCTCGAACCAGCGGACGCCCGCCGCATACGCTTCCTCGACGCAGGGGAGGAAGTCCTTGGAGAGAACGCGCGCGCCGACGACGGACTGGAAGCCGTCACGGAACGCAGTGAGCATGTACTTGACTGTTTTCTTGGCCATGATGTTTTTTTTTGATTAGTTGAGTTTAGTTAGAAAAAATGCGAGATTGGCCTCTTGTCCCTCGTGTCTCTCCTGTCCCTCTTGACTTGGGGGACGCGAGGGACACGAGAGTCTTGAGAAGCCTTACCCCCGGAGCGCGACCGCGATGGCGAGCGCGATGTTCGCGTCGTCGTTCGACGCCGCCGCGACCGGCTTCTTCTTCGGCGTTTCGTCGGGAAGGAGCGCGTTGAACCGCGCAACGCCGCCCATCGTGAACTTCGTCACGAAGATGAGGAGCGAGAGGAAGAAGTAGACGATGCCCATGCCGGCGATCATCAGGACGAGACCTTGTAGCAGTACTGCCATGTTAGTTTACCCTCTTTTTGTTGGACATTGATTACGTAGGTTCAAATGGTTTGGGAGGTTTGGGAGGTTTGGGAAGTTTGGATGGTTCGGGAAGGCGCGTTCGTACTTTCCAAACCTTCACCAAACCTACCAAACATCTTTACCTTTCTCCTTCACGGATCGACGAACGTCAGCTTCAGCGTGTCGAAGTCGATCTTTCGGTAGTAGCAGTTGCGCGGCGCGCCCGCCTTGTTCTTCGTGTGGCAGATGCCGCCGCGGCAGGGCCGCACGATGTAGAGGAGCGAGTTCTGCTCGCAGTTGACGTACGCCTCCAGGAGGTCGAACGTCTCGCCGCTCGTCTCGCCCTTGAACCAGAGCTTGTTGCGCGAGGTCGACCAGAGGATCAGCTTGCGCTTCGCGAACGATTCCCTCATCGCGAACTCGTTCGTGTAGGCGACGAGGATGACCTCCTTCGTGTCGGCGTTCTGGACGGCGACGGGAATGACGCCCGGATCGTGCGCGGCCCCGCCCGCCGCGCGCGTGGCCGACACCTGCTGGCCGACCTTCTCAAGCTTCGTGAAATCGAGCGTCAGTTCGGAAGATTCTTCAAGTTGTCCCATGTTTCTCGCCTTTTCAGCTGAAAATTTCTGCGTATTATACCAAAAAAAATCGCCGCGCGTGGCGGCGATTTTCTCTGCGCGACAAATCGCGCCGATTCCGACGGCCTCAGTCGGCCATCGGACGGACCTTGCCCTCCTTGACGCGCTTCTCGATGACCTGCTGGGCGATGTTCTTCGGCACCGCCTCGTACTGCTTGAAGATCATCGTGAACGAGCCGCGGCCCTGCGTGACCGTGCGGATCGCGTTCGAGTAGCCGAACATCTCGCCGAGCGGGACGGTCGCCTTGAGGAGCTTCACGCCCGCGCGGTCCTCCATGCCCTCGATGCGGCCGCGACGCTGGTTGATCGAGCCGTTCGCCGCGCCCATGTACTGCTCGGGGACGACGACCTCGACGTCCATCATCGGCTCCAGCAGCTGCGGCTTCGCCTTGAGGAACGCCTGCTTGAAGCACTGCATCGCGCAGGTGATGAACGCGAACTCGTTCGAGTCGACCTCGTGGTACGAGCCGAAGTAGACCGTCGCCTTGACGTCCACGACCGGGAAGCCCGCGAGCGGGCCGGCCTCGAGCGCCTTCTTGACGCCCTTCTCGACCGCCGGGATGTACTCCGTCGGGATCACGCCGCCCTTGACCTCGTTGACGAACTCGAAGCCCTTGCCCGGCTCCTGCGGCGCAAGCTTCAGGCAGACGTGCGCGTACTGGCCGCGGCCGCCGGACTGCTTGACGTGCTTGTACTCGTTGTCGACCGGCACCGTGATCGTCTCGCGGTACGCGACCTGCGGCGCGCCGACGTCGCACTCGACGTTGAACTCGCGCTTCAGGCGGTCGACGATGACCTCGAGGTAGAGCTCGCCCATGCCGGCGATGATCGTCTCGCTCGTCTCCTGGTCAAACGTGACGACGAAGGTCGGGTCTTCCATCGCGAGCGCGTGGAGCGCGACGCCGAGCTTCTCGTTGTCGCCGCGCGACTTCGGCTTGACCGCGACCGAGATGACCGGCGCCGGGAAGTCGATCGACTCCAGCGTGATCGGGTGGTCGGGGTCGCAGAGCGTATCGCCCGTGCGCGTCTCGGTGAGGCCGACGCACGCGACGATATCGCCGGCGTGCGCCTCGTCCAGCGGCTCCTGCTTCGAGGCGTGCATGCGGAAGAGGCGCGAGATGCGCTGCTCCTTGTTGATCGTCGAGTCCAGGAGCTCCTCGCCGAGCTTCAGCGTGCCCGAGTAGACGCGCACGAACGTGATCTTGCCGCCCGACTTCGGGTCGTTCATGATCTTGAACGCGAGGCCGCAGAACGGCTCGGTGTCGCTCACCTCGCGCTTCTGGGTCGGATCGTCGGCCGAGACAGCCGGGCCCGCGTCGAGCGGGGACGGCAGGTAGTCGCAGACCGCGTCGAGAAGCGGCTGGATGCCCTTGTCCTTGAACGCCGAGCCGCAGAACGCCGGGGTGATCGTGCGCGCGAGCGTGCCCTTGCGGATCGCCTTCTTGATCTCGTCGTTCGTCAGCTCCTCGCCCGCGAAGAACTTCTCCATCAGCGCGTCGTCCTGCTCGGCGGCCGACTCGACCATCTTCTGGCGGTACTCCTGCGCCTTCTCGACGTACTCCTCCGGGATGTCCTTCTCAATGACCGTCTTGCCGAGCGACTTCATGTCGAAGTAGAGGGCCTTCATCTTGATGAGGTCGATGACGCCGTCAAACGTCTCCGCCGCGCCAATCGGGATGACCATCGGCACCGGGTTCGCGTTGAGCTGGTTCTTCATCTGCTCCATCACGTTGTAGAAGTTCGCGCCCACGCGGTCCATCTTGTTGACGAACGCGATCTTCGGCACCTTGTACTTCTCGGACTGGCGCCACACCTGCTCGGACTGGGGCTGGACGCCGCCGACCGCGCAGTAGAGCGCGACCGCGCCGTCGAGGACGCGCAGCGAGCGCTCGACCTCGGCCGTGAAGTCCACGTGTCCGGGGGTGTCAATGAGCGAGAGGCGGTAGGCGCCCCACTGCACGCACGTCGCGGCGGACTGGATCGTGATGCCGCGCTCCTGCTCCTGCACCATGAAGTCCATCGTCGCGGCGCCGTCATGCACCTCGCCGATCTTGTAGTTCTTGCCGGAATAGAAGAGAATGCGTTCGGACGTCGTGGTCTTGCCACCGTCAATGTGGGCCATGATGCCGAAGTTTCTCACGTGATCGAGCGGAATGTCGCGCTTTGCCATTTTCTTGTTTCTTCCTTTTACCTAGAGAAATTTTGGATATTATACCGAAAACAGGCCCCGCTTTTCAAGAGGGGTGCCTAAACCCCCTATTTTTGCGCCTTCGGTTCGG
Organism: Verrucomicrobia bacterium UBA1629; assembly: GCA_002321305.1. Classification (GTDB taxonomy): domain Bacteria; phylum Verrucomicrobiota; class Kiritimatiellia; order RFP12; family UBA1067; genus UBA1067. The sequence continues at coordinate 84,916 of DCMF01000017.1, forward strand.
GCGCCGTGCCCGCCGTGCCGCGCTTCGGGGGCTTCGGCATGAACGGATTGCTCGCCGCGTCCGACGGCGGCGCGAGCGTCGCCGTCTGGTAGCCGACGACGGCCTCCTTCCCCTCGAACGCATCGCCGCCCACCAGCTCCGTGAAGGAGTCGTCCGAGACGCCCTCCGTGACGAGATGCGGCGTCAGCCTGCCGTCCGCGCCCACGAGCCAGATCTTGCGCCCGCGCGGCACCTCGCCCGGCGCGCGGTCCTCCTCCTTCGGACGGAAGCGGAACGCCGCCGCCGAGACGACGACCGCGTTCTCGGCGCGCGCCGTCTCGATGGAGAGCGTCGCCGTCATGCCGGGGAACAGCATCTCGTCCGGGTTCTCCGCCTCGATGATGATCGGATAGGTGACGACGTTGTTCGTCGTCGTCGAGGCGAGGCGGATCTGCCGCACCTTGCCCGTGAACTTGCGCCGATAGGCGTCCGCCGTGAAGGTGACGGACTGCCCGACCTTGATGTTGCCGACGTCCGCCTCCGGCACGGTCGCCTCGACCCACACCGTCTTCAGGTCTTCCGCGATCGTCAGGACAGGCACGGCGTTCATCGACGAGACGACCGTCTCGCCCTCCTCGACCTTGCGCGCGAGGACGACGCCGTTCACGGGCGAGCGGATCGTGCAGTAGTCGAGGTCGGCCTTCGCCTTCGAGACGGAAGCCTCGGACTGCTCGACGGACGCCTTCGCGCTGTCGAGCGACGCGGCCGCGCTGTCGCGCGCCTCGACGGCCGCATCGAGGTCGGCTTCCGGGCACATCTCCTTCCCGAAGAGCGCCCGCTTGCGCACAAGCGTCTTCTCCGCGAGCGTCAGCGCCGCCTCGCACTGCTTCACCTTCGCCCGGTTGCCGTGCAGCTGGCCGACCGCGTTGCGGTACGTCGCCTCGTAGACGAGCGGGTCGATGAGCGCGACGACCTGGCCGTTCGTCACGGTCGAGTTGTAGTCGACGAAGAGCTTGATGACCTTGCCGTTCACCTGCGCGCCGACGGGGATGCCGCTCGGCGTGTTGCGCGGCTGGACAGTCCCCGTCGCCTCGACCGTGCGCACGAGATCCGTGCGCGTGATCGGCGCGAAGCGGAACTTCGGCCCCTTCGGCCCGCCGCCGAACGGCGCGCCGCCCTCCTTGCCGCACCCCGAAACCAGCACCAGTCCGGCAACGGCCAACACAATCTCGATTCTGCCCATGCTCTGCGCATCCTTTCCTTAGGGTTCGTTCGTCCTTTGCACGTCGCGCACGACCTCCTCGCGGAAACGCGGCGCACGGCCCGTCAGCGCGAAGATCGCGGCCTCGGCGCGCTGGCCGTCGTAGAACGCCGCGATGCAGTCGCCGCGCGCCTGCGAATCGGACGCGATCGCCTCCGAAAGCTCGATGCGGCTCGCGCTGCCGACGACGAACTGCGCCCGCACCGTCTCCAGGTTCTCCGCCGCGCTGCGCAGGGACGCACGGGCGCTCGCGACCGCCTCGCGCGCGTTGTCGCGGCTCGCGACCGCCGTCTCCAGGTCGACCGACAGCTTCTGCTCGGCTTCATCCACGTCCGCCGCCGCGCTTTCGAGCGCAACGACCGCCCGGTCGACCGCCGTCGTCTTGCGGAAGCCCTGAAAGAGCGTCTGCGCGGCCGAGACGCCCCAGCGGAAGACCCAGAGCGGATCCGCCCAGCTGAGCGTCGCCGTCGCCGAGACGGACGGATACAGGTCCGCGACCGCCGCATCGACCGAGTGCGAGGCCGCGCGCAGCTTCGCGCGGGCGGCGCGCAGCGCCGGCGCGTTCGTGCGCGCGAACGCGAACGCCGCGCCGACGTCCTCCTCCGTCGCGGCAAACCCGCGCCGCACCGAACAGACGCCGACCGGCGCCGTGCCGAACGCCGTCTGCCACGTGCCGCGCGCGACCTCGACGCCGAGAGCCTGCAGCAGCGTCGCCCCCGTCGTCTCGACGCGGTTCGACGCGGTGACGACGGCCTGCTGCGCCTGCGCAAGATCAAGGCGCGCCTTCAGCACGTCCAGCCGGTCGGCCTCGCCCGCCTGGCGCCGCGCCTCCATGCGCGCCAGATGCTCCGCATACCGCTGCACGTTCGTCTGCGCGACCTCCAGCAGCGCGCGCCGTTCGAAAAAGTCGAAGTAGGCCTCCGCCACCTCCCGAAACACCGAGAATCCCTCGTCCGACAGCGCGACCTCCGCCGCAACGACCTGCTCGGCCTGCGCCCGGGCCTGGGCCGCGTAGCGCCCAAAGTCGTAGACGAGCAGATCCAGCGAAAGCGCGGCGGACGGATCGCCCGCCGTCCGCCAGAGACGGCCGTCGTCCAGCCGGACGGCGTCGCTCGCTTCGCTGTGCCCGCCGGATACGGAAAGCTTCGGCGCAGTCCACGGCGTCCCGCTCAGGACTGGCGCATCCGCCGCAAGGGCCTTGAGCGCCAGACGCGCGTCCCGCACCGCCAGCGCCTTCGAGACGACGGACGGACGGTTCGTCAGCGCGAAGGCGAACAGGCCCTCCAGCGGCTGCCCGCGAAAATCGACGCGCGCCCGCGACGCGGCCGCCGCCGCGTCGTCGCTCTTCGGCGCCAGCGTCGCCTGCGCCTCACGCGCCTCGCGCACCGTCGAGCAGCCGACGGCCGCCGTCAGCGCCAAGACAAACAGGACGCTCCCTCTTCCCCTCTTCTTCATGAACGGGTATTATACATACCGTGAGGTACGTATGTCAATGGCGGACAGGGCCTCCCTCGCCGCCGCGAGGACTTTGGGCTGGTCGGGGGCGAGGCCGCAGTAGAGCGGCAGGCGCACGAGCGTGTCCGCATAGCGGTCGCAGTTGGGGAGAGAAGGGATGGGGGAGGAGAAGTGAGAGGTGGGGGATGCGGAATGAGAAGTGAGAGGTGAGGGATGAGGGATGAGGGACGGGACGTGGGTCTGGGAATAGGTCTTGTAGAACGCCGACGAATGGAGCGGCAGGTAGTGGAAGACCGTCAGGATGTCCCGCGCCTTCATCTGCGCGATGAAGTCCGTCCGCGTCGCCAGGTCCGGGAACAGCAGGTAGAACATGTGCGCGTTGTTCGTCGCGGAAGCGGGAATGTTTGGAAGGTTTGGGAGGTTTGGGAGGTTTGGAAGGTTGGGGAGGTTGGGGAGACTTGAGAAGAAATCCCAGTAGTTCTGCCAGAGCCGCTTGCGTTCGGCCTGGATCTCGTCGAGATGCTCCAGCTGCGCCCAGAGGAACGCCGAGACGATCTCCGTCGGCAGGAAGGAGCTGCCCGTGTCGACCCAGCCGTACTTGTTTACCGCACCCCGGAAGAACTCGGCGCGGTTCGTGCCCTTCTCCCAAATGATCTCGGCACGGCGCACGAAGCGCTCGTCGTTGACGACCAGCATTCCGCCCTCGCCCGAGATGATGTTCTTCGTCTCGTGGAACGAGAACGCCGCCAGATGCCCGATCGAACCCAGCGGCTTCTTGACCACGGATTCGCACGGATTCTCACGGATTCCTTCCGTGCCCATCCGTGACAATCCGGGATTCCCGGCCTGAAAGGAAGAGAGGTAAAACGAGTCGATGGCCTGCGCGGCGTCTTCGACGACGAGGAGGCCGTGACGGTTCGCGATGCCCATGATCGCGTCCATGTCGCAGGCGACGCCGGCGTAGTGGACGGCGACGATGACCTTCGTCTTCGGCGTGACCAGCGCCTCGAGCCGCGTCTCGTCGATGTTCGGCTGGTCGGCGCGGCTGTCCGCGAAGACGATCGTCGCGCCCTGCCGCACGAACGCGAGCGCGGACGAGACGAACGTGTAGGACGGCACGATCACCTCGTCGCCCGGCCCGACTTCCGTCAGGATCGCCGCCATCTCCAGCGCGTCCGTGCACGACGTCGTGAGCAGGCACTTGCGGAACCCGTACCGCTTCTCGAAATAGGCCTGGCACTTCTGCGTGAATTCGCCGTTGCCGGAAATCTTGCCGTCCGCGACGGCCTGGCGGATGTACTCCGTCTCCTTCCCGGTCATGTAGGGTCTGTTGAAATGTATCACTTGACGAGTTCCTTGTAAACCGCCTGCGTCTGGCGTGACATTATATCAAAATCGCACAGGGTGCGGACGCCCTCGCGCAATGTCGGACGCCGCGCCGCCGCCACCGCGTCGAGGATTTCCGCCGCGCCGCCGAACCGCCGCAGCAGGCGGACGGGCCGGTTCATCGCCAGCGCCTCGGCGACCGAGAGCCCGAACGATTCGGGCTTCGTCACGTTGCCCGAGACCACCACGTCCGCAAGCGACAGGCATTCCGGCACCTTCGTCTGCGGTCCCGCAAACACCACACGGTCGGCGACGCCGAGCGACGCGGCCAGCGCCTTCAGCTCGGCTTCGTAGGCGCGATGCCGCCTGTCCGCGCCGCCGACGATCACGAGCTTCGTCTGCGGCGCGCGCAGGACATCGCCCCACGCCGCATCCGGCGTGGCGTCGAGCGATCCCGCAAGGTCGCGAATCAGGTGGTCGAAGCCCTTGAGCGGCGTGAGGCGTCCGACGGCCATGACCACGCGGTCGCCCGCCGCGAGCCCCCACGCGCGCCGCAAATCGGCGACAACACGACCATCGACCTTCGCCGGATCGAACCGCCCGAAATCCACCGCCGGGTGAATGACGCGAATCTTCGCCCGCAAGCCCCCCGCGCCCCCCTTGCCCTTCTCTCCGTAATTCGCAACGAGGAAATCGGCCAGGAACTGCGACGGCGTGATCACGCGGTCGCCTTTCGTCATCACCGCCGAATAGCGCGAGACGGAATTGGCCCCATGCGCGTAGGTGATGAAAGGGAGAGAAGAAATAATCGAATCGTCGAATCGTCGAATAATCGAATCGAGCTTGCGCGCGAGGACAAAAAGCCACGCCGGAACCCGCGAGTGCGCGCAAACCAATAGCCCTTGTCGCGAGCCCCCCGCGTCCCTTTTGTCCCCCTTGTCCTGTGCGTCCTCTCTGTCCTGTGCGTCCCGTCCGTCTCCGCCCGCGACCTCCCGCAGCACCCGCCGCAGCTTCCCGGCGCGCGCGAGGGCCGTCAGCGGATTCTTCGACTTGAGGTCAAGCGCGACGTGTTCGCCGCCGTCCGCGCAAATCCGCTCGACGAGACGGCCGCCCTTCGAGACGACGACCGACCGCCACCCGGCGCGGACAAGCGCGCGATTGAGGTCGCAGACGACGGTCTCGACGCCGCCCTGCTCCATCGCAGGGACAAGATGCACGACAGTCCCCTGCCGAACGCTCTCGACGCTCTCCATGCGCACAGGGCCTACCAGAACTTCCACCAGGGATTGGGCTTGGCCTTCACGCCGCCCTCCTTGTAAAGTTCGCGGACGCGCGCCGTGCCCGCCGTCTCCGGGTCGCGGACGGTCTCGCGCAGCCGGAACTCCAGCGCGTCGGGGAGCGACCAGAATTCACTGCGGACGAACTGGTCGGCGTTGAGGCGGTGCAGGACGACGACTTCGCCGCCCGGCAGGATGCTGACCGTCGGGTCGCCAATCCGCAGCATCGGCCCGAGGTCGCGCGTTTCCCATTTCGCCGTGGACGTTCCGGCGTCCTGCGCACGGAGAAACAGATGCTCGGCGCGGTCGCGCGACCAGTAGACGAGCGAGAAGTTCCGCTGAAGCCCCTTGCGGTTCGCGAACATCTGCATCGCGCCGGTGACGCGGATGCCCTCGACGACGTCGAAGGCCCGGATCGCGCCCTCGTAGCGCACGCCCGCGTGGACAAGCACGGGCTTCGCGAGATAGCGGCTCGGCTCGCGCAGCGCGTAGTGGTCGCCGAGGAACGTCTCCAGCTTCTGCCCTTCGCTCGAATCGACGCGGAAGCGCGCGACGAACGGACGCCTGCCAAGACGCGCGAGCGGATGGCGGTCGCTCGCCCGGTAGACTTCGACGAAAAAGAGGTCCTTCGAATTCGCATAGCCAACGCTGACCCGATCCGGCGATGAGTTCGCGACGTCCACGACGCCGCGAATGCGCTCGCCCGTCACGAAGTCGGAACCGTCCAGCTTGAGATCGACCTTGATCTCGCTCGTCGCGGCGAAAAGGCCAGACGCAAGAAGGAAGCAAAAGAGAGAGGCCACTGTCAGTTTCATGGCTGCACATTATACCATATTCTCGCTCCCGTCCACACCGTCGGCCTTTGGCTCCGCTTGTCCGGCTCCGTGCCGCAGGCTCAGTGCCTATATGGTATAATTCCCCGCCATGGAAACGAAACCCGTCCAGCTCGCAATCGTCGGCGGCGGCGCCGCCGGTCTCTTCGCCGCCGCCGTCGCCGCCGAACGCCGCATCCCCTGCGTCCTCCTCGAACGCAAGGCCCGCCTCGGCTCGAAGGTGCTGATGACCGCGAACGGCCGCTGCAACTTCACGAAGGACATCTCCGCCGACCAGTTCCTGCGCGACCTCGCCTGCGGCCCGGACGACACGCAAACGTCACGCTTCGTCGCCGAGGCGATTCGCGAATGTCCGCCGCGACAGATCGTCGCCGGCTTCAAGTCGCTCGGCGTGCCGCTCCGGCGGATGCCCGACGGGCGCATGTTCCCCGCCGACGGCAAGGCCGCGACCATCCTGCACGCCTTCGGCGACCTGCTGCGCGACGAGGAAGTGCCGATCCTGACGAACTGCCCTGTCCACGCGATCCGCACCACGGGACGCGACGGCGCGCGCTTCGTCGTCTCGACAAGGAACTTCGACCTCCTCGCCGAGAACGTCCTGCTCGCGACGGGCGGCGTCAGCTATCCGAAGACCGGCTCCGTCGGCGACGGACAGAACTTCGCCCACGCGCTCGGCCACGCGCTCGTGCCCTACCGTCCCGGCCTCATCGGACTGGAGACGGACGATCCGCGCGTCACGCGCCTCGCGGGACGCCGCTTCGAGGACGACGGCCGCGTCAAGGTTCTCTCGCCAACGGGGCAAGTCCTCTTCGACTACCGGGGCGAAGTCGACTGCGAACGCTTCGGGCTCAGCGGCGCGGCGATCTACAACGCCCAACGATTCCTCGAACATTACCGCCAACCCCACCAAACCATCCCAACCTCCAAACCTTCCAAACTTTCCAAACCTCCCAAACCTTCCCAACACCCCACCCTCACCCTCGAAGTCTGGTTCGGGCACAACCGCCTGACGTTCACCGGGCTCACGCCGCGTCCCGTCAAGGAGGCGATCGTCACCCTGGGCGGCGTCTCGACGGACGAGATCGACCCGCACACCATGCAGTCGAGACTTGTCCACGGCCTCTACTTCGCGGGCGAGGTGATGGACATCGACGGCCCGACCGGCGGCTACAACCTGACGCTCGCCTTCGCCACCGCCCGCAAGGCCGTCACGTCAATTCGCCGCCAGGTGGGCGATGTGCGGACACGGACTGTCTGACGCCGACATCGCCCTCCTGCTCAACCTGCCGGTGAACGGCGCACGCGCGCACGTCACGGCGATCTGCGGCAAGATCGGCGCAGATAACCGCGTTGACAACTGAAATCAGATCTCCTCGCAGAGGGCGACGTCGCCGCCGTGGAAGACGAGGACGATGCGGTGCAGCGCCACCGTGCCGCCGTTCTCCTTCAGGTTCCACGCGCGGGCGAGGTCGTGGTCGGCCGCGT